>NZ_CALIBF010000129.1 GCF_938045465.1 uncultured Campylobacter sp. | reverse complement strand
ATTGTCTTTTGGCACGCAATGCGATTATGCGTCTTTGACGTGCGGCGCGAATTTTATTCTCGCACATAGGCGGCTTTATGGCATGCGCTGCGAGATACCGCGCCGAAAAGCACGTCCCGCACCACCTTTTAAGTACACATTCTTCTTGCACAAAGCGGCTTTCGGCACGTTATAGCATGGTCACAAGCCGCGACTATACAAAATTGCACATGGGCGTTCGTGCTGCAAATCAGCTGCCACGCACGACAAGCCAATACTAATACTCCGGCAACTTCTCCCGCTCGCGCAACTTCAAACGCTTCATACCGGCAAGGCGCGATTTAAAATTTTGATTCGCTGCGGTAAATTCAAAATTTCAAAATTTCAAAATTTCAAAATTTAAAAGCCCAAAAAGAAGCAAAATTTTAAAATTTAAATTCTACCGAGTTTTGTAAATTTATAAAATTTAAAATCGCAAAATTTTTAGCGCTCAATTTTTAAATTTTAAAACCATCCTATTTTCTACTCCGCTTGCACTTTAAAATTTCATGCCGCGGTTTAAATTTGGCGCCAAGAACACAGCGCGCAATTTAGCTGCGCCTTAAATTTCAATTCGTTTTAAAAAACGATGCGTCGTAAACGCAAGCTGCAAAACGCGCTGTTCATACCCACCGAGCACTACTTTTAAAACGCCTCCCGCACCGCAAAAAACTTTGACGCATCCTCGCATCCATATAAACCGTCCGCTTTTTCGCAGCCACAGAGGCACAGCGCGAGCTGCGGAACGCGCAAATTTTAAAATTTAAAATCCGCCATGCAGATCAAAAAATTTTAAAATTCCACCGCTTCAAATCCGATAAATTTTAAAATTTCACCGACGCAGATCGGTTAAATTTTAAAAATTCTAGCACCCATAAATTTAATAAATTTTAAAATTTCGCCGCTTAAATTTTATCGAAATTTTAAAGCTTACTTGATTATGTCGCGCTGACCTTTGGCGTTGATCTCGCTTAAAACGCCCATCTGTTCGAGCTGCTCGATGATCGTCGCGGCGCGGTTGTATCCGATACGCAAGCGGCGCTGCAGGTAGCTGATCGAGGTCTTCTCCTCCTCCAAAACGATCGCCTTGGCCTCGTCGTAAAGCTCGTCAAGCACGATATTTTGCGGATTGATTATGCCGCCTTCTTGCTTGGCGCCCTCGTTTTCGATCAAAAATCGCTCGTCATAAACGACGCTTTCTTGCGCTTTTAAAAATTCCGCGATCTTATTGATCTCATTCTCGGTCGTAAACGGCGCGTGCAGGCGGATGAGCCCCGGCGCGGTAGGCGGCGTAAAGAGCATATCGCCCCGCCCAAGCAGGCTGTCCGCGCCCATCTGATCCAAAATCACCTTGCTATCGACCTTCGAGCCCACGCGGAAGCTGATGCGACTAGGCAGATTCGCCTTTATTAGCCCCGTGACGACATCCACGCTAGGGCGCTGCGTCGCTACGATGAGATGGATGCCGCTGGCGCGCGCCATCTGCGCCAGACGCGCGATGTAGTGCTCCACGTCCTTGCCGCTCGTCATCATCAGATCCGCGAGCTCGTCGATGATAACGACGATGTAAGGCAAAATTTCGCCCCCCTCGCGCAGCATCTTTTCATTGTAGTTGTCGATATTTTTCGTCCTGTTTTGCGCCATGAGCGAGTAGCGCTGCTCCATCTCCGCAACGAGATTACTTAGCGCAATGATCGCCTGCTTAGGCTGCGTGATTACGGGCGTTAGCAGATGCGGGATGTCGTTGTAGATACTAAACTCGAGCATCTTGGGATCGATCATTATAAGGCGCAGGCTCTTGGGCGAGTTGCGATACAAAAGGCTAAGCAGCATGGCGTTGATACCCACGCTCTTGCCGCTTCCCGTGGTACCTGCGATGAGAAGGTGCGGCAGCTTCTTAAGATCGGTGACGAAAGGCTGCCCCACGATGTCCTTGCCAAGCACGATGGTAAGCGGACTGGAAGCGCTTTTAAATACGTCGCTTTCTAAAATTTCGCGCAGATAGATCGTATCGATATTTTGATTAGGGATCTCTATACCCACGACATCTTTGCCAGGAACCGGCGCTTGGATGCGGATGGTCTGCGCCCGAAGAGCCATCGCGAGATCGTCTTGCAGCGTTAGAATTTTACTTACTTTGATGTGCGCGGCGGGGCGAAACTCAAAGGTCGTAACGACCGGGCCCGAGTAGGTCCGCACCACGTCGCCGTCGATCTTAAATTTACGCAGCTTGTCGAGCAGGTCGTAAATTTTACGATCGATCTCACTCTCGTCGATATTGCTTTTCTTTTTCGGCGGCAGGTTTAAAAAATCAAGCGGCGGCAGTTTAAAATCCTTGGGCTTAGCCACCCTGCCCTTATCGAGCTGATCCAAAAGCCTTTTATTTTCGGCGACTTCGCTTAGGCGCTCGACCCTTTTTAGCCTGCTCGGCTTTCCCTTCTGCGGCATTTTAAGCTCGCGTTCAGCGGAAGCCTGCGGACCCTGCGCGTCACCAAAATTCTGCTCATTCTCGGGCTCGCGAGCATCGTTTAAATTTTGAAAATTTTGCCCGCCTTCAAAACCGCGCCCGCTTGCGCCCTGCTCCGCAAAATTACCCTGTTTCGCCGAATCGTCCTCTGCGCTCAAAGCGTTAAAATTTTCCGCACCTCTCAAGCCTTGCGCAGACGAATACCTTGCAAGCCCGCCCCTTTGCGCTGCATCCGTATCGCTAGCGAAATCATCTCCAATTCCATCCTGTGAGCTTTCGTCTCTTGAGCCAATAAAGCAGTTTTTGATGATGTCGGTAAAACGATCTTCAAATATAAGTACTAGCGAAAGCACAAAAATCGTAATATTAAAAATCCACACACCGACGCTTCCGATCATTCGCCTAAGTCCGTCCACCGCGAAGCTGCCGACTGCTCCGCCACTAGCGCCAAAGAGACTCGACTGCACCATCAAAATGGTAAAAAACAGCAAAATGGCTCCGATGCTAAACTCAAAAAATCTAAAGTCAAAACCGCGAAAATGCTTATAGGCTACGTATGCTAAGGCGAGCAAAAATAGCGGATAGATGTATGCAAAATAGCCGAATAGCTGGGTATTAAATGAGCGGATGGCGTTGCCTGCGCTGCCTACAAGCGCGGAATCGGGCGCAATAGTAGCAAGCCCAAAAAATATTATGATAGCCGATACGACGATAAAATATATTTCTTTAACTATGATTGATCCTTAAATTTAAAGCGGTATTTTAGCCAAACGAAGGTTAAAATTTTATTTGAAGGATGAAATTTTAATGCTTTGATAAAATTCCGCGCCCTCACAGGCGCGGAATTAAAGGGGTTAGTTTTTGACGGCTTTGCCCAGATCCCACATAGGCATAAAGATACCCAGAGCCAAAAGAAGAACCATGCCCGCCATAAAAAATAGCATGATCGGCTCGACGTAGCTTGAGATATTATCGATGATATCATCAAATTTCTCTTTATAATAATCCGTGACGTTACCGAGCATCTTATCGAGGTTACCGGCCTGCTCGCCCGCACTGATCATCTGAATAAGCATACTCTCATAAAGCCCTGTATTGTTAAACGCCTCGGTTAGGCTCACGCCCTGCTGCACGGCGATTTTAACGGTAGAGAGCTTCTCTTTTAAAGTATGATTATCCACCATTAAAACAGATGTATCTAGTGCATCTGCGATAGGAATACCCGCTCGCACAAGCTCTGTAAAAATAAGCATAAATCGCGACATCGTCGAGAAAAATATGATCTTACCAAATAGATAGACCTTTAAAATCGTCTTGTCAAAGCCCTTTTTAAACTCAGGGTTATTGCGATATGCCCATCTAAGAGCTATGATAGTGCCTATGATGCCCGCTAAAACAAAAATTCCATAATTATTAAGCGTGCTTTCAATACCAAGTAGAATTCTAGTAGGTAGTGGCAAATCCGCGCCCAAATCCTCAAAAATCTCGCGGAATTTCGGCACGACATACATCATCAAAACCGAAAATGCAATCGCCATAACGATCATAAGGATCATAGGATAACGCATCGCCTTTTTAAATTTACGCTGGTTTTCCCAAAGCTCTTGAAGCATAGCGGCAAGCTTGGCTAGAGACTCTGCCATATTACCGGTTGCTTCGCCCAGACTTACCATCGCAACGACGACATCACCGAGCTGTCCTCTAAATTTCTCCGTAGATTCGGTCAAGCTAAGACCTGCGTTAAGATCGTCGTTCATAGCACTAAAAATCTCTTTTAGCGTCTTATCCTCTGCCGCCCTTGCAACCTCTTTGATCGAGTCGTGGATTGAAATTCCCGCATTTGTCATAACCGAAAGCTGACGGATCGACGCTACTAACGGCAGTGTTCTAACTCTTCCGCTACCACCTAGCATGCGCGAAACCTGCGCCTTAAAATCGCCGCCCGTATTGGCTACGACTTGGGTTTCACCTCTTTTTACGATCGTCCCGCCCACGCGCTGCTTCATGAGGTTGTTTGCTTGCACCTTATCGCTAGCTTGCAAAAACATCTTCCTTCTTGCGCCCTTGGCGTTGTATTCAACTTCTAATTGCTTTTTCATTGTTTAGCCACCCTATAAATTTCTTCTATACTAGTTACTCCGCGCGCAGCACGTATAACACCATCTTCAAACATATCTATAAAACCCTCCTCCTTCGCTAAGGCTCTCATATCGTCCTTTGAGCCGCCGTTAGCGATCAAGCTCTGCATTTTATCGGTAATAGGTAAAATTTCACTAATCATCTCACGCCCCATGTAGCCCGTCTGACCGCATTGATCGCAACCTACGGCCTTAAAAAATGTGTATTTTTCAGGCAAGAATTCCTTCAGCTGATCAAGCATCGATTTAGGCAGATTCGTAGGCTGCTTGCAGTGCGGGCAAAGCTTTCGCACGAGACGCTGTGCCTCTACTGCAATGAGCGCACCACTTATGAGGTAGGCCTCTATACCCATATCCACTATTCGCGGGATCGCGCTAACGGCGTCGTTGGTGTGTAGGGTCGAGAAAACCAAGTGTCCCGTAAGAGCAGCCTGGATCGCGATTCTAAGGGTCTCTTGGTCTCGGATCTCACCGATCATTATGATGTCGGGGTCTTGTCTTAAGATCGAGCGCAATGCTGAAGCAAAGGTAAGACCTGCTTTTTCGTTAACTTGGACTTGTTGGATTAAATTTACTTGATACTCGACCGGATCTTCTACGGTAATGACCTTAGTATCGATATTTTTAATATCGTTTAGCGCTGCATATAGCGTCGTAGATTTACCGCTTCCCGTAGGTCCGGTAACCAAGATAATACCATATGGAGCCTTCATAGCGTTATTAAATTTCTTAAAACTATCAGGGTGCATACCTAGCTTTTCCAGACTTATGATAACCTTGGATTTATCTAGGATACGCATAACGGTAGATTCACCATTGATAATAGGCAGCGTCGAGATACGAAAGTCGTATTCGCGACCTGAAATTTTCATACTAAACCTGCCGTCTTGCGGCTTACGGCGTTCGGCGATATCCATATTCGAAAGTAGCTTCAATCGGCTTACTAGCGGTGGATAGATATCCTTATCAAAGATAAAAATTTCAGCGAGCATTCCGTCGATTCTGGTACGCACGACGCAGTTATTCTCGGTCGGCTCGATGTGAATATCGCTACCGCGCATCTTAATAGACTGACTAATTATCATCTCAATGAGCTTCAAAATCGCCGAGGTATCATCGCTACTTCCGCTACCGCCAGTGTTGGCGAGCTCTTTGCGGATCTCCGCTACGAGCCCCTTAATACTCTCTGAAAGCTCAAGCTTAGATAGATATTTATTTACTTGATTTGGATCGGCTACTACGATTTTAAGCAGCTGCTTGCTAAACATAGCCTGCGCTTTATCTTGCGACTCAAGATTAAACGGATCAGAAAAAGCAACGTAAATATTCAGATCATCCGCTTTAACCGGTATCACGCCGTATCTTTTAAGCTGTGCGGTAGGAGTGCGTTCCGATAGCCTAAAGTCTATGTCGATATCGTCTAAGTTCATATACGACAGGTTCATTTTCTTGGCTAGAATTTGCAAAAATTCCTTCGGATCCATCGAAAATTTTTCGCTTATATCGTCAAATGCTATCTGACGACGCTTGTACAGCTCAACTAAAATTGAGCAAAAATCATCCTGGCTTAGATAGTTATCTCCGACTAAAACCTCGCCTAGCGTCAAGCCAATATCCATCTTATCCTTGATTTCCGGAACAACGGTGCTAGTAAGGATATTATTTCGTATTAAAATCGCAACAATCTGCTCTTCAATCTTTGTCATCGCGATCACCAATAAATTTTAATCGAGCTAAGCTTATCGCCAGCATAAATTGCAATTACCATCTTTTTTACCTCTTCCTCTTCTTTGATAAAAAGCTCGGCACGCTCGCCGTTTTCTAGGGTAAAGACATACGTATCACTCTTTTTTACGTATGCTCTCTCCGTAAATTTATCAAAAATTTCAGACAAAATATAATTGATCTTAGGCGTGCGTATATAGCTAATATCCACGCCATCACAAAGTGCCAAATAAAGCATCTTTTTTTGAAAAATTATGGTCGAATAAAGAGAGGCATTCTCGCGAGCCTCTTTCGTCTTATAAAGCATCACCGTAGGCACTACAAGCTCGTTTACTTTGTCCATCTTCAGACACGCCTTGGCATACATATTTGCAAGTGCCTCGCTCTGCTCCTCGATGAATAAATTTCGCACGCTTTCTTGGCAGATACGGTTATACTGACCAATCTGATCCCAGTTGCGCACGTCATCGGCACTAACTGCAAATAACGACGCGATCGCAAAAGCTAAAATATATAAAATTTTCATAGTTTATCGCTTCTTATCTTTGAAATGAGGTTAGAAATTTCGCTATTTTTCGCCTTTGCGTTAAAGGTCTCAAGAGCGTAAAGCGCGTCTTCTTTACGACCCTTTTTATAATTGGCTTTAGCAAAAATTATCCAGCTAGCGACGTTGTCCTTATCAAGCTCATTTGACGTAAGAGCCCATTTGATCGCATTGTCGTAGTCTTTCTTATTATACGCTTCTTCGGCTAGCGATAGCGAATACTCAATCTTATTTGTCGCGTAAAATTTACTCTCCAAGCTCTGTTTATCTTCGGTTAAATTTGAAGTTTTTATCTCAATTCTAGAACTTAGCGGAGCGCTACTTGCGGTATTTGTAGAACCCCCAGCGAAATTTGATTTAGGCGGCAATGGAGCACGCCCAAAATCGATAACCTCATTTTTAGGCGGCTGATTTGCGAAAGCTGCGTTATTGGTATTAGGTACGTTAAACGTAGGAACATTTTGATTGCCAAAATTCTGTCCGCCAAAATTTTGACCGCCGAAATTCTGCGCCTGAGCCTGCCCGCCATAGTTTCCGCCATTTTCGTAATTATTGGTTATCTTAAATCCACCGGAATCCTCACTAGATAGCACACCTACGTCGTTTAAATTTAAGCTTGGACGTTCCTTTTCGTGCTTAGAAGTACGAGCAACTTTCGGCGCGCTAATGTTGTAATCCTCTTTGGAGATATTATTTTGCACTGCAAGATCTGCCGCCTGCTGCTCGGCATCATTAGCAGAATTTGAAGCACCGCCCTTGTCCTCAATATTTTGATTGATACTTGCCATACTGACGCTATCACTATCTTTAAGCAGCCAAAATATCGCTCCGATCGCAACCGAGATCAATATCAAAAGCCCCAAAATCGTCTTATCGAATCTCAATACGAAATTCGGCTTAGATTTTAGGAAAGAAAACTGCTTTCTGTTTTTGTTATACTCTTCCCATTTTTTTTCAAGTTCGTTTACTTCGTAAAATTCAAGCATTTATTATCCCCGAGCCTATCGCTGCCATCTCTATAATTTTATTATTAATCTGCGAAAAACTAATTTCCGTAGGTTTGTTTATTTCGTAATACTCAAAAAGCTCATACATCTTATACATAAGCTTGTTGATGTTCCTCATGTTGCCGTCCGTTAAATTTAAAATCAAATCGAAATTATCGTCACTAAACATAAAATAGTATTGTTGAAATCCATGAAGCACAAGCTTTTTTTCAATATACAGCTTGACTTCGCCTAAATTTGAATTAGGAAGCTCGATGCTCTCCCAAATTCTAGTTTTAAAATAATCCTTCGCGAGGCGATCTTCCTCGTCCGTCTTATGCACTGTAAATAAAAATTTAAATAATCTGGTATCTGCCATAAGACGAATTTTTTCTATCAAATTTCCGGGATACAGCTGAGCTTCGTCGAGCAAAATAACAACCTGCTCTACCGCTCCGACATTGGTAGAGATGCCAAACCTTTCTCTATAAATCCGCATAAAATTTTCATAATTATCAATCTGCTCGCTAGGCGTAGAATGAAAAATCTGCGAATACAGCTCTAAGAAAAATTCTTTCTCATCAAAAAACGGTTGCGGCACAAATACGACTCTTACCTTTTTCTCAAGATCGACCTTGATTTTATTAAGCAAAAATGTCTTGCCGCAACCCGGTTTGCCGTAAAAAAGTATAAGTTTTAACGGCTTTTGCAAAGCATTTAAAATTTTATGATAAGCAAGGGTAGATTTATCGAGATTAACGAAGTCCGAGACTTCGTTATCCTCGATAAAAATCTCCTTGATCGCCGTATAGTTATTACTCATTTTCGTAGATGGATTTTGAGTAACCTAGCTCTTTAAGAGAGGTAGCAAGCGGCGCGCCAGTATTGTCGATGATATGTGGAGTTACTACGAAGATTAGCTCCGACGTGCTCAAAACATCGGCAGTGCTTTTGAAAAGATTTCCGATTAATGGAATTTCAGCTAGCACAGGCACCCTAGTGTTATTCTTGGACTTAGTTGCGCCGATTAAACCGCCTAAAATTACAGTATCGCCATCATCTACCCAAACTACACTAGAGAGTTTCTTTTGCAAGGTATCAGGTGCGATATCTCTTCTGCCATTCTCTTTCCTTACATTATCTTCTGCATATTTAAGAGAACTTAAAGACGGATTAATTCGTAGCATAATCCTATTATCATCTGAAATTTCAGGCAAGATATTCAAAAGAATACCTACAAATATCGAATACTGATCATCTGACTGAGTATCTCCGCCTTGATAATCACCTGTAGTAGTAGATTTCAATACGTAGTTAATGGTATCACCTACGGAGATAATAGCTGGCTGATTATTCATCGTAGTTACCTTAGGACTAGATATGATTTTGGTTTTGCCCTTAGTCTCTAGGAAGTTAATTAAACCGTCGATATTGAAATTTAGATTAGCTCCTATCGTCCAAGTTCCGTGAGTATCGCTAGCTTTTCCTCTATTGCCGTTATCTATATGATAGCCTGAAAGTTTAGTCGGATCTCCACCTACATAGGTATTAAATCCTAGTTGAAATTTACTCCAATCTATACCGGTGGTGTATTCGTTATTTAGCTCGACAGATATGATATTTACGTCTAGCAAGACTTGGCGACTAAGGCGTTTTTGCATACCGCTTAGATATCTATCGACGCGAGCTATCTGAGACTTCATAGCAGTAACGGTTACTAAACCGGCATTTTGATTTATAATAGGAGCGACTGCGACATATTTTTCGGTACCATTATTTAGAACAGAGGTGATTTCCTCGCTAATCTTCTCCCAAAAATCAAATTTCTCTTTGGTAGTGATCTTATTATCTTCTTTATTTTCTTTATCGTCACTATCATCCACTTTCGTAGGTGCGGAATCGACAGAAGATTTAGTAACAGCAGTACCTTCTCTAATAGAAGTGATGTAATCCACTTTAAAAGTCCTAGTCTCTAGCGCTGAAATTTTTAATATGCCATGAGAATACTCATAGCTTAGATTATTCTCTTTTATGAGTAGATCTAAAACTTCGCGTAAAGAAAGGTCTTTGATGCTTACGCCCTGCAGTGGCTTACTCATCTCCTCTTGAGCGATAGCATCTTTTGCTACCACCGAAAAGCGGCACATATCGGATAGCTGAGTTAGCATCTCGTTTAGCGTAACGGTATCGTTAATCTTAATATTTAGCGCCTTCCTATCGCAGTTACCTGCAGTTGCGGGAGCGGCATATAGACTAGTAGCCGTAACAGACAAAGCAAGCATAGCGGCTATGCTAAGCTTTTTACTTATATGTAATAATGACATTTTGACTTCCTTGTTTTAGTGTTAGTTCGACTTTATTTTCATCGTCGTTGGTAATAATAACGCTATTGCCCGTTATTTGCACGATCTTATATGAGCCTACATACTCGCCCAAACCATACCACTTATCGTTTAGCTTAACCTTATCGCCCATAATACCTACTAGCTGATAACCTAGATCCACCTGCTGATTAGCTTCTCTAGGCGCATTAGCTTCTTTAGGATAAAACGGATCTTGCAAAGAAGCTATCTGCTCATCGCTAAGACCCACTCTAGGCTTACTAAGATCATCGAATATCGCATCGTACTTAGCTTTATAGGCTCCATTACTAGGCGCCACCGTCTGATTATTATCTACAGCAAATAGAGCAGTAGAAAGTAGCAAAGAGCATAAAATTAACTTTTTCATTAGTAATTTACTCCCCAGATAGATATACCGATGCTTCCACCGATTTTGCCATTTTTAGTGGCATTGATATCCATCTTATTTACATCTACGATCATCTCCGATTGTTCTATAAGATTTATATACCTAAGGACGTTCGAAAATGCTCCTTCAAATTTCACATCTATATCCAGCAAAGCTTCGGGCTGAAAAATTTGTTTGATGCTAGGCTCTCTTCTATCGCTGTGAATAGCATAAATTTTAATATTGTTATTCTCTGCGATCGTTGAGAGGCTATCCATAAATTTAGCCCAGTTCTTTTCATTATAGGTAAGCTTTGAAATTTCTTTTAGCTTACCGTCTAGATACTTACGCTCTTCAACGATATTGTTAAGGTTGGTCCTAGCACCATTGAGGATATTGCGCTTATTATCAACGAAAGCTTTAGGATCACCGCCGAAGAACTCATTATATTCTCTTTGTGCGCCTTCAAGCTTAGTCGTGGCAGTACTTAGATTTGTCTCGCTCTCTTCTAAATACGGATCCGCATAGTTACTCAAAATAAAGTAAGCTACCACACCTACAAACAATAAAGCTATGTAAAAATAGTTATTTGCACTATTTCCCTTGGAGGCAAACCATTGATCAAGTTGATCTAATGAACTTTTCTTTTTCATTATTTAACCTCCACACTGATATTACTATCGTAAAAGACGGTTTTATTACCCTCTTGTAGCGCGATTGTTTTAGTATCCACGCCATACACCTCTTTTTTACTGATATCCTCTAAAAGCTCGGTCATCTGCTTATCGTTTTTGGTGCGCACCTGAACAGTTAAAGTCCTATTCTCATCACCGATCCTAACCATATTGCCCTTATTTTTAACGACCATATTGGTTAGCTCAAAAATAGAAACACCCTTCATAGCGTAATTGTTTTTCTTGTCTAAGATGGCATTAATTAGATCGCGCCTGTCGTTAAGCTCCTTGCCACTCTTAGCAGCCTGGGCATTTACCTCTTTAGTCTCTTTATCCAAACGCGCACTTTCGGCTCTAGCAGGAACCATCTGATCTTCTAATCCCTGATATTCGCTAGTTTTATCATTAGCTACCATATTATTATAATAGCCGTAGCCAAAATTATACGCAGGATATGCAGCCCCAAGTAAGCAGCCTAGCAGCATATAGCCTATCAGCTTGCCGGTTGATCTTTGAGTCAAAGGCGGAGGTCTCATAAACGGCGAGTAGTTGTGATCGTCATCTTTGGTAACTAAATAATCTTGACCTACCAAGAACATCAAAATATCTAGCTGAGTGAGCGGATAATCTTTTGCGTTGATTGCAACGTTAAAATTAAAATCCTTGTATCTTAGCTTTAGATTATTTTCTACAAAAACCTCGATCGCAGGAATTTTACCGATATCAGTTCCGATATAAACGTTTTGAATATTGACGTTGTAAATTTTACTAATACCGTTCAACACGTCGTTGATGTAGTAAAACATATCGTCAAAAATCTGGATCATATAATCGCGTTCGGTCGGATTTTCTAAATTTACTCCCTGTTTGGAGAGCAGTCTATAAAAGCTCTCTTCATCGACTCTGCTACCGACTAGCTCGACATATTTTTCATGTAAGAATTTTAGGTTGTATCTTACTTGACGAGATTGAAAATATTCGCCGTTTTGATACACTACCAAAAACGCATCGTCGCGCTGCAAGTAGATGAAGCAGTCGATTCCGTCGCGAGTTAGGACGCCTCTATTATACAAGCCCTCGTATAAAAACGGAGCCATAGCCACATAGTCGATGTAGTTCGTCCTAGCGGCGATCGCATCGAATTCTGAAGTGAGTTTGGCATTATCTACGACAAAGACGTTGAAAATTCTATCATCGCCGCCAGCGCCTATTACCTCACTATAGGTAATTTTGTAATCCAAAGCGGTGTCAAGCCCCAGCTCCTCATACACCTTAACGACGATCGCATCTAAAAGATCCGCGTCCTCTACCGATCTGCTTATCTCAACCGTCGCAGTCATTATATCCTTATACGGAATATATGAGACGTAAGTTTCCTTCGCACGATTCGCTTTTGAGAAGTCGTGCTCGAAAACTTCATTCTCACTTAGACCGAATATGGTTTGCGTGACTTTGTTAATCGCAACAATCGAACTAGCATTTTTACTATTCTTTGCCATAACACTCCACTTCCAAATGAAATTTTCTACGCTGCTAATACTAATAGAAATAAAATAAAATGTCAATAGATAAAATCGGTTTTTACCATAAATTCGTCATTTTTCCAGCTTTTTTTTACAAAAACTGTTAATTTTAAGTAAATTTTGACCTTAGAAAAATTTGAAATTAACTTTTTGGCTCGAATTCCGATCCGCTTGATCGCCTCGCCATTTTTGCCGATCAACATCTCTTTATGAGAATTGGTGTCCGTTATGATCCGCGCATATACCGAGATTAGACCGGGTTTTTCCACCACTTTTTCCATCACGACGTCGCTGCAATATGGGATCTCGTCGCTCATACTCTCAAAGATCGCCTCAAGTATGAAATCGCGATAAATTTCACGCTCATTGCTCGCGCTTAAAATTTCAGGATCGTAAAAATACTCGTGCTCGGGCAAAATTTTACAAATTTCGTCCAAAACCTGCTTTTTATAGACCTTTTTTTTGATGCTAACGGGGATTATCGCTTCGAATTTATCGGTAAATTCTTGATATTGCAGGAGTCGCTGCACGATCTTTTCGTCGTTTGCTTCGTCAATTTTAGTTAAAATCACGATGTGTTTGGTGCCTGCGTTTAAATTTAAAAATTTCTCGTATTCAGATGTATCATCGTGCACGGGCGCCAAAAATAGCACCAAATCGCAGCCCTCAATCGCCCCGAGCGCCACTTCGACCATCAGCTTATTCATCAGCTTGGCGCTTTCGTGCAACCCCGGCGTATCCGTGAAAATCACCTGATCTGCGCCGTTCATCGCGATGCCGCTAATCTTGCGGCGCGTGGCATTGATCTTGTGCGAGACGAGCGAAATTTTCTCGCCGCAGAGATAGTTTAACAGCGAGCTCTTGCCCGCATTCGTCCGCCCGATGAGCGTTACAAATCCGCTTTTCATATTTTCCTTAAATTTATAAAATTTTATCCTGCTCGCGACCGCAGCGCTAAGCTCCGATGGGCAAATTTAAAATCTCGTTTTACGCAGGCTGGCTCTTGCACGAGCGGCTGAAATTTGAAATTCCGCCATCACATAAGCAGGTAAAATTTAAAATTTCAAGCCGCGCGATAGCGATAAATTTTACTCGCCTCGGCGCAGAATTCTATCCACTTTAAATCTCGCGAGCCGCGAATCCTGCAACTTCGTAAATTATCTGCGAAATTTTAAATTTCATCCCACGACGACATTATATATAGTCAGCGCTGCATAAATTTGATCGTTCCTGAATTTTATAGACTTAAAATTTTAAAGTATCGCCAAATTTAAAAGGACGAAATTCTGCGCATTTTTAAAATTTCGCTAAATCTCAAACCTAAAATTCTAACGCTTTGCATTTTTCAAAACCGTCAAATTCCGCGACTCCACAGAATTCTAAGAGCAGCGATTAGCGATCTTATAAAATGTATTTCGCCAGATCCTCGTCGCTTGCGATGCCTGCGAGCTTTTCGCTTACGAGCTTCTCATCCACGACGATCTTTTGCCCTTTAAACTTATCCGCTTCGAAGCTGATATCCTCAAGCACCTTTTCCATTATCGTATGTAGCCTTCTAGCGCCGATATCCTCGACCTTTTCGTTCGTGCTCGCCGCAAATTTCGCGATCGCTTTAACCCCGTCCTCGCTAAATTCCAGCTCCACGCCCTCGGTCTTTAAAAGCGCCGAGTACTGCTTAAGAAGCGAATTTTTTGGCTTGGTTAAAATTTCGCACAGCGCCGCCTCGTCTAAGCTGTCAAGCTCGACGCGAAGCGGGAAGCGCCCCTGAAGCTCGGGTATGAGATCGCTCGGCTTGCTGATATGAAAGGCGCCCGCGGCGATAAAAAGGATATGATCGGTGTCGATATTGCCGAATTTCGTGCTTACGCTGCTGCCCTCCACGATCGGAAGCAGATCGCGCTGCACCCCCTCTTTGCTCGGATCCTGCCTGCCGCTATTGCCGCTTGAAACCGCCACCTTATCGATCTCATCGATAAAGATAATGCCCTCATTTTGCGCGCGCCTAACGGCTTCAGCTTTGATGCTCTCCATATCTAAGACCTTCTCGCTAGCCTCGCTTTTAAGGGCAACCTTGGCGTCTTTTACTTTCATCTCTTTTTTGCTCTTGCGCGTCGAAATTCCGATTACCTTAATGAAGCTTTCCTGCATATTCGCCATCTCGGGCGGCAAATTCGGATTTGATTCAAGCGCATTTTCGCTTACTTCGATCTCGATACTAAGATCGTCCAGATCGCCGCGCTCAAGCTTAGCCGCCATCTTTTCATAGCTTTTTTCGTAATCAGCAATCTTCTCCTCGCTTGCTCCGCGCGGAAGCGGCGGAAGGACTTTTTCTAAAATTTTACGCTTGATATAATCATCGATCTTGTCTTTGTTTTTTTCAAACTCCTCGCCGCGCACTAAATTTACCGACGCGGCGGCCAGATCGCGCACCATGCTCTCCACGTCGCGCCCCACGAAGCCCACCTCGGTGTATTTGCTAGCCTCGACCTTGATAAAAGGAAGTCCGAACATCTTCGAAAGCCTGCGCGCGATCTCGGTCTTGCCCACGCCGGTAGATCCGATCATCAGGATGTTTTTGGGCATCACCTCGTTTTTCATCTCATCTTCAAGCGCCATTCTGCGATAGCGATTTCGCAAAGCCACCGCTATCGTGCGTTTGGCGCTATTTTGTCCGATTATATATTCGTCTAGTTTCTCTACGATCTGCTTTGGCGTCATCATCTCTTTTCGTCCCAAATTGCGTATGTTTTGATGTTTTCGTTCGTGTAAATGCAAATCTCGCCCGCGATCTTAAGGCTCTGCTTTACTAGCTCCTCTTCGTCTAGGCTAGCAAATTTATCCAAAGCTCGCGCCGCGCTAAGAGCGTAATTTCCGCCGCTTCCGATCGCCGCGATCTTGCCGTCGTCCGGCTCTACCACGTCGCCCGTGCCGCTAAGCAAAAAGATATTTTTGCGGTCCAGCACCAGCATCATCGCTTCGAGCTTTCGCAGATACTTATCCTTGCGCCACTGTTTGCTAAATTCTATCACTGCCCTTAAAAGATCGCCCTTTGCGCCATCTAAGCACTTCTCAAACATATCAAAAAGATTAAACGCATCGGCGGTGCTGCCCGCAAAGCCCGCCAAGACGCCCCCATTTTTGCCGATCTTTCGAATTTTAGTCGCATTGCCCTTTAAGACGGTGTTTCCAAACGTAACCTGTCCGTCGCCGCCGATGACGGAGCCCTTCGCGCCTTTGTAGGCTAAAATGGTAGTCGCTTCAAACACTAGCCACCTCTATCTCAAATTTAGCGCTTATACCGTGCTTTAGCTTGGCATTTACGTCGTAGATCCCGGTCGTTTTGATAGCCTCGGTCTCTAAAATTTTCTTATCGATTTCGATCCCCTTTTGCTCTTTTAGCGCGGTTGCGATCTCATCTTTGGTAACCGAGCCGAAAAGCGCGCCGCTCTCGCCCGTCTGCTTTACGATCTTTACGCGGATCTTAGCTAGCTCCTCGGCTAGTTTTTGCAAGCTTGCGACCTCATATTTTTCAAGCTCGGCCTGCTTTTTCTTATCCGCTTCAAATTTACGCAAAACCTCCGTCGTAGCAGCCCTAGCGTAGCCTTTGCCGATTAGGAAGTTATTGCCGTAGCCGTCCTTGACCTCTTTTACCTCGCCCGCCTTTCCGAGCCCCTTAACGTCTTTGATCAATAATACTTTCATCCATTATCCTTTTAAATTTAGCTTTAAATTTATAAAATTTTATAAGCGGCGCGGGCGGATCTAAAATTTCGTGAAATTTTATGAAATTAGCCCGCAGCCGCTCGCATTTTTCCGATAAAATTTTAAAATTTCGTTTTGTGAAATCCGCCTGCACGCCCTGCGGCAAAATTTCAGCTAAAGCTTGCGTCCGTTCTTGCCCGCGATGATAAATCTTAGCGCGCTTAGCTTGATAAATCCGTCGCCGTCTTTTTGATTGAAAACTTTATCCTCTTCAAACGTCACGAAATCGGTATTAAACAAACTATCGCTCTTGCTTTCCCTGCCCAGCACGGTCACGTTGCCCTTATAAAGCTCTAGCTTAACCTTGCCGTTTACGTGCTCTTGGGATTTGTTTATCAGCTCTTGAAGTAGCAAGCGCTCCGGGCTGAACCAAAAGCCGTTGTAGATGAGCTCGGCGTAGCGCGGCATTAGATCGTCTTTTAGATGCGCCGCGCCGCGATCTAGCGTGATGCTCTCGATCGCGCGGTGGGCCTTTAGCATGATCGTGCCGCCCGGAGTTTCGTAGCAACCACGACTCTTCATGCCGACGTAGCGATTTTCTACAAGATCAAGCCTACCGATGCCGTTTTTAGCGCCGAGCTCGTTAAGCGCTGCTAGCATCTCGTGCGGTTTAAGCGCCTTACCGTTTAGCTTTACAGGATCACCATGCTTGTATTCAATCTCGATGATCTCGCTCTTATCTGGCGCATTTTTAGGGCTCACGGTCCATCGCCACATATCCTCCTCAGGCGCATGAGCGGGATCTTCCAGCACCAAGCCCTCGTAGGAGATATGAAGGATATTCGCATCCATCGAATACGGCGATTTGCCGGGCTTTGAGGCGATGTCGATGCCGTTTTTCTTAGCGTAAGCAAGAAGCTTCTCGCGAGAGTTCAGATCCCACAGCCTCCACGGCGCAATCACCTTAATATCGGGATTTAGCGCATATGCGCCAAGCTCGAAGCGGACTTGGTCGTTACCCTTACCGGTCGCACCGTGGCTTATGGCGTCCGCGCCGGTTTTTTTAGCGATTTCGACTAGCTTTTTAGCGATCAGCGGGCGCGCGATCGATGTGCCTAAAAGATACTCGCCCTCATAGACGGCATTTGCGCGAAACATCGGAAATACGTAATCGCGCACGAATTCCTCGCGCAGATCCTCTACGAAGATATTTTCCTTTTTGATGCCTAGCTTCACAGCTTTGTTTTTGATCGGCTCTAAATCCTCGTTCTGACCGATATCTGCGGTGAAAGTCACCACATCGCAGCCGTAAGTATCACCTAGCCACTTTAAAATAATGCTAGTATCTAGTCCTCCGGAATACGCCAAAACGACCTTTTTTACATCTTTTGCCATCTCAAATCCTTTACGTAAAATTTGGCGAAATTCTACCAAAAATAGTTTAATAGTTGCTTTTAAGGCAAATATCGCTAAACTCACGCCTATGAGAATCGATAAATTTTTAAACGCAGTCAATATCACCAAGCGGCGCGCCATCAGCGAAGATATGTGCAAAAGCGGCGTCGTGGCCGTAAACGGCGTCGTAGCAAAGCCCGCCAAAGAGCTTAAAATCGGCGACGTTATCACGATAAGCTTTTTAGATAGAAAACAAAGCTTTAAAGTCCTAGCCTTTCCTAGCGCGAAAAATACGCCCAAAAGCGAGCAGGCAAAGTATGTCCAAGAGCTTTGAACTCATCTGCGGCGAGGATGAAATTTCACGCCTCGTGCAGGCTCTGCCAAAAAGCGGCATAATATTGTTAATCGGCGATCTTGCCAGCGGCAAAACGACTCTTGCGCGCGCGATCGTGCGGGCTCACGGGTTAGACGAGCACGTGAGCTCACCTACGTTTTCGATCATGCAAAACTACGGCCAAATTTATCATTACGACATCTATAACGGCGGCTGTGAGGGGATTTTAAAAAACGGACTATTTGAAAATTTATTTGAAGAGGGGCTTCATCTGATCGAATGGGCGGATGAAAATTTGATAAATTTACTTAAAAAATATGAGCTTGATTTTTGCGTAGTGAGGATCACGCCGCACGCGCAAGGGCGAAAATACGAGGTAAGCTATGCATAAACTGGAAGTCAGGGGTCTAAAAAAAACCATAAAAGGCACGCCGATCATCAAAGGAATCTCGCTAGAGCTTTACAATGGCGAGATCGTGGGGCTGCTAGGGCCCAACGGAGCGGGCAAAACCACGACGTTTTATATGATCTGCGGGCTGATAAGCGCTAGCGGTGGCGATATCTTGCTTAATGAGAGCAGCATCGCAAAGGTTCCGCTTCACAAGCGCGCCAAGCTCGGCATAGGCTATCTACCGCAGGAAAGTAGCGTTTTTAAGGAGCTTAGCGTCGAGGAAAATTTAATGCTCGCCGCGGAGATTACCTATAAAAATAAAGCCGAAGCCTCACGTAAGGTCGATGAGATGTTAAATCTGCTCAACATCGAGCCGATCCGCCAACGCAAAGGCGTGAGTCTAAGCGGCGGCGAGCGCAGACGCTGCGAGATCGCGCGAAGCCTAATGATAACGCCTAAATTTCTGCTTTTGGACGAGCCGTTTGCAGGCGTCGATCCGATCGCCGTTAACGATATCCAAAGCATCGTGCGCGACCTAAAAAAGCTCGGCATCGGCGTACTCATCACCGATCACAACGTACGCGAGACGCTTGCGATCTGCGACCGCGCCTACGTCATCAAAGATGGCGAGCTGTTCGCAGGCGGTACCGCAAAAGAGATAGCCAGCGATCCGAATGTCCGTAAATTCTACCTCGGCGAGGATTTTAGCATCTAAGTCAGCCAGAGCGCTTTAGATTTTCAGCTCCCGCTTCGGCGCGTTAAATTCTATAATTTAAGTTTTGCGATTTAAAATTCAAGTGTACGGCTGCGACTGGCTGTACGCGTGCCTCTCGACCTAAATCTGCGTATTAAAATTTTAAAGCCCGTAAAGCCTCGGCGCTCAATAATTTCACGCCCGTTTTAATTTACATATTAAATTTTGAGGCGTAGCGCTTCGGTGCGAGGCGCGTATCAGTATGGTTTGAATTTTGTGCTTAAAATTTTGAAATAGTTATGATGGCGAGATTTAAACTCGGCGTCTAAATCTCGCGCATCAATTTTTAAAGTGCGTCTCGGGCTCGTTTTTAAATTTCAAAAGGCGTTTTGTGCACTGCAAATTTTAAATAATTTTTGC
>NZ_CALIBF010000128.1 GCF_938045465.1 uncultured Campylobacter sp. | reverse complement strand
CGCCAAAGGTTGTTTTGGTTCGCGCTACGTCTATAGCCGGGTAAAAGCCCGCCATAAACGCCGTAAAGTCTCTAAAAACTGCGTGAGCGGACAAGATATCTTCGGGCACGGCAAATAAGCTCAAAGCTGCCAAAACATAAGCGATCAGGCTAATAAAAAAGGCGATTTCAAGCTTCCTTGCGGCTAATCTTAATCTTGCTTTTAGTCTTATCACTTTCTTGCTTTATATTTTGATCGCAAACGGCGCAAACGGGAATCTAAAGAGTTTTTAATTCCGTGCGCCATGCGGTAGGATTTTAAAATTTCAGAGTCTATGGTAGCGCTCAGCCAAATTTAGAATGCGAATTTAACCTCCAGCGTGCGACTAAAGCGGCTAAATTTAAAACGGCGCTTTAAATTTAAACGAGCGCCAGCTTCAGCACCTCTTCGATCCGCTCTACGGGCGTTATTTTCAGATCGTTTTTGACCTCGTCCGGGATCTCTGCTAGGTCGCGCTCGTAGTTTTTGCGCGGGATCAAAACCTCGGCGATTTTGGCTTTGTGCGCGGCGATGAGCTTCTCCTTAAGCCCACCGATCGGCAACACCTTGCCGCTTAACGTGATCTCGCCCGTCATCGCCAGATCGGCGCGCACCTTGCGCTCGCTTAAAATCGACGCGATCGCCGTGCTCATCGTGATGCCTGCGCTCGGTCCGTCCTTCGGCGTCGCGCCCTCGGGCACGTGGATGTGAAGGTCGAATTTGTTATAAATCTGCTCCGAGCTTTCGAAATTCTCCTCTGCACCTAAATTTCGCGCTGCCACAGGGCTTTTAGACGCTGCGACGCCGTTTGCGCGCAATGCGGAGTTTTTACCGCCGCGCGGGGCTTTTGCCGCGCCCGCCTTCGCGTCTTGAGCCGCTTTGAGCTTACCCTCGTCGATCAGCACCTTTACGACGCTAAAGGCGATCTGCGCGGATTCTTTCATCACGTCGCCGAGCTGACCCGTGATCGTCATCGCGCCCTTGCCTTTGATCTTTACCGCCTCGATCTTGAGCACGTCGCCGCCTACCGCAGTCCACGCAAGCCCGTTTACGATGCCGATTTGATCGCACTTTTCGACCTCGTCGATCTCGAAAACCTTCTTATTTAGGAATTCGCTTAAATTTTTCGTCGTAACGACGATTTTTTTAAATTCTTTGTCTTTTAAAATTTTAACCGCGACTTTGCGGAAGATCGCAGCGATCTGGCGGCGCAGGTTTCGCACGCCGCTTTCGCGCGTGTACTCTTCGATGATCTCGGCAAGGGCTGTGGAGTTGATCGCTACGTCGGCAGATTTTAAGCCGTGGCGCTGCAGCTCCTGAGGGATCAGATAGTCTTTAGCGATCTGAAATTTCTCCTGCGGCGTGTATGAGCTAAGCTCGATAAACTCCATCCTATCGCGCAGCGGCGCGGGTATGAGAGATACGTCGTTTGCCGTGGCGATAAAGATAATCTTGCTAAGATCGATGTTGAAATTTAGATAATAATCCCTAAAGCTCGAGTTTTGCTCGGGATCTAAAATTTCAAGCAGAACCGCCGTCGGATCGCCCTTGTATGAGCTTGAAATTTTATCGATCTCATCAAGCACGATGACGGGGTTCATCTGATTTGCCTCGATGAGCCCTTGTACGATACGGCCTGGCATCGCACCGATATAGGTGCGGCGGTGTCCGCGCAGCTCGTTTACGTCCTCAAGCCCGCCTAAAGCGATACGGATAAGTTTGCGTTTAAGCGCGGTCGCGATGGAGTTCGCAAGGCTCGTCTTGCCCACGCCGGGAGGGCCGTAGAAGCACAGGATCGCGCCGCCGTTTTTACCGTCCTCTTTACTTTTCTTGCCGCTTGTGCCGCGAAGCTCTAAAAGCTGCTTTAGCGCAAAATACTCTTCGATGCGTGCCTTGGGCTTTTGCAGGGAGTGGTGGTCTTTGTTTAGCTGCGTAGTAACGCCCTCGATGGACATCTTGTGCTTGGCGGTCTTTTCAAAAGGCACCTCCAAAACCCAGTCCAGATAGCTCTGCACTAGTCCCGCATCGGCGCTGTCCGGATGAAGGCGGGCAAATTTATCGATCTGCTTTTTGATCTCTTTGTAGGCATCCTCGCCCAAATAGGGCTTTTTGGCTTCCAGCTTTTTGCGGTACTCCTCGATCTCGACATCGCGATCGGCGTCGCCTCCGAGCTCCTTTTGGATCTGCTTGAGCTGCTCTTTTAAAAAATACTCCTTGTTCGTCTTATCGATCTTGGAATGAACCTTGCTTTTGATCTCCTTTTCGAGCCTCTGCGCTTCGATCTCGTCGGAGATGTAGTTGATGAGGTTGAAAAGGCGCTTTTGCAAGTTGCTCTCGGTAAAAAACGAGTAGGCTACCTGCTTTTTTAGCCGCAGTGCGCTTAAAATCAGGTCGCAAACGCGCGCTGCGTCGGTGCCGTCGTCGATGGTCTTTAGCAGATCGTTCGGGAAAAAATGCGTAAGCGTGCTAAGCGTCTTGGTTTTTTCCTTCAGCACGCTTACCAGTGCGTCTAATTTCTGGTCGTTGCCGCGCTCGTCGTGGATGATATCGACGGTAGCGACCAGCGGATCTTGCGAAATTTCTTTTACGATTTTGCCTTTTAGTGCGCCTTGGAATAAAATTTTAACCCGACCGTCGGGAAGCGGCACGGTTCTCATCACGGAGCCCACGACACCTGCGTTATAGATACCGCCAAAGCTTCTATCGCCGCTAAATTCCGACTTTGAGCTTACGACCATTATCATAGATTCGTTTTTGGCGGCTAGATCGAGGGCTTTTTTGTTATGCTCGTCGCCGATGAAAAGGGGCGCTATCATAAACGGATATAAAAATAGCTCGTCCTCGACGATGATAGGCAGATCGCTAGGGAAGGTTGTATTTTGCATCAGTTGCATCGCTCCTCCTACTCAAAAATCGCGCGATACCAAGGCGAGCGCGGTTTGATGACGTCGGTGCCGTTTAGCGGGGATTCCTTGATGCGCTGCTCGTAAATTTTGGCAGAACTTTCGCGGTCGGTGCGCTGGTAAAGATCCTTGATGTCGATATTTAGCTGATGCTCTGCAAGCCTGAGCTTCGTTAGCATCGTCTCAAGTAGCGGACGATACTCGCTCTGCGGATATTCGGCGATAAATTTATGAATTTCATCGATGCTGTTTAGCATTAGCTTTTGGTTGCGATTTGGGCGGCTAAAGGAATCGAAATTTGCTCTGATCTTTAGAAATCTCGCGTATTCGATCTTTTGCGTCGTACCGTAGAGGCGGATGTATTCGTCTAGGTATTTGTTTGCTTTCTCGTAGTTTTCGTCCTCCACAAAAGCCCACGCCATAATGAGCGTCATCTCCTCAAGCAGCGGAGAGGCGATATGCTCGCTCGAAAAGCTGGTGTAGTGCTTCTCGGCATCCTCCATGCTGGCGTTATTGATATCTTCTAAAATTTTAGAATACCATGCCTCGGGGCTTAGATTAAAAAGCTCGCCGTCGCCTTTGCCGCTGCAGCCGCCGATAAACGCGATAAATAGGAGAGCGGATAGAATTTTACTTAGATTTGTCATAAAAAATCCTTGGAATTTATTTAGCTCGTAATTTTATAGTCTTTGAGTAAATGCAAGCTTAAATTCCGCATTCAAATTTAAAAATGAAATTTCTTTAAAATTTTTGTGCGTTCGGGCTTAAAAATCTTTGTAAATCGAAAAAATTTACGCGATAAATTCTAAATTTAAGTTTAACAATAGTATAATTAGCGCCGATAACGCAGAGTAAGTTTGCGTTTCCGTAATTTCAAAATTTTAAAGAAAGGATGTAAGATGAAAAAAGGTTTTACTCTAATCGAGCTGATCTTTACCATCGTGATTTTGGCGATCACGACGATGGCGATCCCGCGTATCGTCGCGCAAACCACCGAGTTAAACGCCCTTGCGATCAAAGAGGAGCTTGTATATAACGCTAAAGCTTTGATGTCGCGCGTGTCTAAGGCGCAATGGGATAGCGCGTATGCTAATGACGCTACGTGCGGAGGCGATGCAAGTTGTATGGATAGAATTCTAACTGTAAATCCGTCGGTAGATGATTCGGGCAATAGTACCAAGGAGGTTAGACCCGGAATTTTGAATGAAGCTAGTAGGCGTGGAATCAGCTCCCAAGCTCCGGCTACGAAAAAGCAATTCGGTAGAAATGGAATTTCGGTTGGCGGCGGTCGTTATAACGATATCGACGATTTCGACCAGTTCACGACCGATATAACAGTCGGTAATTTAGTGGGCTCTAGCAGTAGAGGTGATTTTATCCTCAATACTAGGATTAATGTCGATGTAGATTATGTAGCAGAGCCTTTTAATGCTGCGCAGTATGCTACCGGTACCGATATAAGTGGTGTTCTTAGCGATCAGCCATCCAATGGCGCCCCTACTAATATAAAGATGGTTAGGGTTGCCGCTACGGATCTAAACGATGCTGTAGCGAGAGACGGTGCCGCTAAATCAGTCGTTTTAAAAGCGTTTTTATCTAATATCGGCGTCGGCGTTCAGACAACCGTCACTAGACGATATAACTAATAGGAGCGCGATATGAAAAGAGGCTTTACCCTTATAGAGCTTGTATTTGTTATCGTAGTGTTAGGTATTATCTCAATGTTTGGCGCCGATCTATACACTAAGATCTATAAATCTTACGTGCATGTGCGGGCAGTAAATCAGCTGGAAGCTAGAACGCAAAATGCGATGATGCTAATAACAAATCGATTGGAAGATAGAATAAAAAGCTCTACTATAGGCAGAGAGCTTAGAACAAATGAGTTTGTGCCGATTAGCAATCTTACCGATCCGAAATATGACATAATAGAGTGGATCGGACAAAGCGTAGAGACTAGAAATATAAACAAGAGAAATCCTGGCTGGAGCGGCTTTATGTCAATGTCTCAGTTACGAGATAGCACATGGACGGCTAATACGGATAACGCCGGCTATATAGCAGATACTAGGGCTGAATTTAATATGGTATCCTTGGGTAGTGATTTTCCACAAGTGGCTAATATAGTTGGAAATTTAAGGGCTACGGAATACGGTAAATCGTCTACTAATACTCAAGTCGCCGTTATCTTTAGGGTCGTTACGAATGATGCTTCACCTACTAGCGTAGATATAGGCTTCGGCTACGATAGAGAAGCTAAAGATGACGGTAGCAATCGTGTGTTAATCGCTGTAGGCACTCCTAGCAATGCGGGCAGTGGTAAGATACAAGGCGAAACTATCAGGATAAATCAGTATCCGCTCAATCCAAATAACGATAACTCACAGGAATTCTCCGAGCAGTATTATATAGCTCATAGTGCCTACGCGATCGTTCCAGATTTAGGGGGTAGGGATAGTATTGTATATATGAGAGATAATGCTGGTAATGTATTAAGTAAAAATTTTGATTTGGTTTTAAAATATAATTATCGTCCATGGAGCACTGTTGCAAACGATGCGAACTCATACAATGTTGCTAGCAGCGCGTTACTAGCCGAGGACGTGAGCTTGTTTAGATTTAAGGATGATAACGGCGCCGTTGCGCTTAAACTATGTATGAGAGACGACGGCAGAAATTTCGATCCTGCAGAGCTGGATCTAAACGTTTGTAAAGCACAGGTGGTGTACTAATGAAAACTATGCAAAAAGGTTTTGCTCTAGTAGCAGCCATATTTTTTATCATCATTGTAGCGACTACAGCTATTACGGCACTATCTATAGCGTCTATGACGGCTCGCGATGTCAATAATATCCAAGGCAGAGAGCAGGCGCTACTGCTAGCTCAGAGTGCTACGGAGCTCGCTGTCCTTGCTATGCAAAAGCATGAGTATCTAACTACCGAGCTTAAAGAAAAGGGTGCTACTGCTACGACTAACCCTACGTTAAATACGATTACGCTTGAGTATCCGTCAAAGGATCCGGCTCAAAAGATGTTTGATATCACCGTGACATTCGGATATTTCGATAGACAGCTGGGTGCGCCCGGCAATCATACCGTCGCTTATAGTAATTTTGGGCAAGGCTCGTCAGAAAGTCTTGCGAACGGTAGTGTGGGCAGAATTTTAAGTCATGCCGCGCTTGTAGATGTGGTAGTAAAATCTAATGTAGCGGTTATGGGAAGGCCACAGATCACATATCATAGGCGTACTATTCAAAAACCATAATGCAAAGGAGAGACGATGAATTTAAATATCGTAGGTAAGCAGTTTGAGCTAACAGAAGCTATCAAAAATTATGTCGAAAACGCATTTGAGACGCTAGAAAAATATAATCTAGACATTATCTCGGGGCGTTGTGTAATTTCTGCCGACGAGAAGCAAGGCAAAAAGGGCTTCGTGGTGGATTTTTCATTAAATTTAGCGCATCAAGACACTATCGTCGTGCGCCAAAAAGATAAAGATCTCTATGCCGCCGTCGATCTCATCGTAGAGCGTGCCTCAAAAGTGCTTCGCAGATACCACGATAAGGTAAATTCTCACAAAAATCGCGACGAAATGAAGCAAAATGCCGTAGATAATGCGGTCGGTGCTAATGAGCCAAATTTAAACGACGAGGTCGATGAAATCGTCCCTACCGAGCTAGAGCTTTATAAACCGCTAGAGATTGATGAAGCGCTAAATAAGCTGAAAGAAAGCACCGATCAGTTTTTGGTTTTCAATGATATGAACGCTAAAATGCGTGTGCTTTATAAGCGCAAGGACGGTAAATTCGGCTTATTTTAGAATTTTAGAATTTTAGAATTTTAGAATTTTAGAATTTTAGAATTTTAG
>NZ_CALIBF010000127.1 GCF_938045465.1 uncultured Campylobacter sp. | reverse complement strand
GGAAATGATTTCACTCCATTAGAAAGCAGCCAAATAGCACGTGTTATTCCGTCAGAAAATGAACAAGCGTATTTTATTTCTTTCACATATTCCTTTTAAAAAACGGAATACATCTTGCTTTTATTGGTACATAATACTCATCAGAATAACAACAAACTCTAGCCAATGGCACAGGATTACCAAGACCCCGTTAAAGCCCTCTTCTGCCCAACTATATTTGTAATCGTCTCGCCAACCATCTTCCGTTTTATTGCTTATTTCTTTATCTACATCAATTTTACTATTACGTCATAATTCTAAGAATTTTATGCTATCAACAAACGCAATATCTCCAGTGTTATTTGTAAATGGGTGGCACATATATACAGATTTTTGGTTTTTAATTTTTAATTCAAAAACAACACGTTTTTCTTCAACTATAATATTTATACCGGGAAAACGTTCAAGCTTCATATTGCACTCCAATCCCTATATTTATTGACATGGCTTATCATACAAAATACTCGCGGGCGGCATCCTTGCTCTCAAATGGGCTTGTGCTCAGCTCGCTGCCGTCTATGAGCAGAGCGTAGCGGCGCGCGGCGTCCGTTTTGGCATAGGTTAGCGCCAGCCTCGCCGCAAGCTCTCTATCCGCCTCGCTCGCGCCCCTACTTAGCAGGCTTAGCGCGCCCACGACGTCGTCTTTAAATTTTATCTCGCTAAATTTTGGATTTTGCACTGCGGCAAGCTTTTTGTTGTCGCTCTCGTCGCGTCCGATTATGAGCTTGGCGCCGCCCGGCAAGCGCAGATGGCGTCCAAATTTTAAAATTTCAGCGTCCGCGGGCGTTTCGATCTTTTCAAATTTTACCGCATCCTTGATCCGCTCGCTAAAGCTCTGCACGGTCAGTAGACAGCCTCCCGCTGGCGTTTCGTAATCCTCAAAGCCGAATTCTGCCGCCAGCTGCATCTGCTTAGTGCGCCCGCGCCCGCTGATGTCAAGTAGCGCGCCCCTGTCTACCCAGCCCTTGATCTCGGGCGTCGTGGGCGGCAGCAGCTTAGCGCACAACGGACGCAGGATCAGCCCCTCCTCATCGCCGCTAAGCCCACCGACCTGAGCTAGAGCCTGCGCGCGCTGGCTCATCGGGCGCTGTCCGAGCACCTCGCCCGTGATGATGAAGCTCGCCCCTTCGCTTTGTAGCATCGCAAGCGCGGTCTTAAACATATATCCGTGGCAGTCGATGCAGGGGTTGAAGTGCTTGCCGTAGCCGTATTTTGGCTCGAAAAGCACCTGCCGCAGATATTCGCTTCTGATATCGACACTTTTAAAATCCGCCCCCGCGGCTGCGGCCCTGCGGCGCATGATCTCGCTCTTATCGTCCTTGCCGCTAAATCCGATATCCATATTCAGCGCGAGTACCTCGATGCCTTGCGAGACGATGAGTTTGACCGCGAGCATGGAATCAAGCCCGCCGCTAAAGAGCGCCAATGCCTTCATTTCGTTCCTTTACTTGAGTTGATTGATCTTTTTTTGATACTCCAAGATCCGCTCGATCTTGTCGGGCGCGTCGGAGTTTTTGAGCTTTTGCATCAGATCTTGCAGGGCGTTGCGGCGTAAAATTTTGCACGCGTCATTAAAAAGCGCCGCGCCGCCGATCGGCAAAATTTCATCATCCAGCGCGAGCGCGCGCAGATTTTCGCGGGCTTTAGTTTCGGCGTTTTGAATATTTTGGACGCTTTGAGCGCTTTGAACATTTTGAGCTGCGGCTTCCCTCTCGCCTTGCTTTGCGCCGATGCTTGAGCTCCGTCTCTCGCCGTTATTTGCATCCTCTTGCTTCTCTCCGCTGCTTGCGCCCTGCTGCGCGGAGCCTTTTAAATTTACGGCGCCTGCGAAGCCCTGATCGCTAAAATTTTGCTCGCTAGAGCTTTCGCCGCCTTTTAAATTCATGCCCTCGCCCCTGTTAAAATTTTCTCCCGCGCCGTCTGCAGTAAAATTTTCGGAGGCGCTACCATTCGCATTACCGCCCTCGCCCATGATGAAATTTTTAAAATTCCCACCGCTGCGAGCGAAAGCCAAAAACGCCTCGAAAATATCGCCGTGCATGCGAAAATCGCGCCGCTCCAAGCAGCCGAGCCCGAGCTGTACCATCTCGCCATCGAGCAGCATCGATTTTATGATCTGAAGCTCGGCGATCTCCTTGCGGCGCAGTAGCGAGCGCCCGAGCTTCGCCGAAGCTGCAGGCGGCGCGGAGCTTTCGTAACGCGCCGTGCTTTGCGAACGATTAAAATTTCCGCCGTTTAGGCTCGCGCTAGCGCCGCCCCTGCCGTCTGCGCCGCACCCTTCGTAAGAGCCGAAGCTCCCGCCCTCGTTAAAATTTCGCCCCTCAAAGCCCGCGCCGAAATTTTTACCGCCGCTAGAGAGATTGAACGAGCCCGGCGAGACGTTTAAAATTTGCGCCACTAGGCCCTGATAGGACTCGGCGAGCACGGGGCCGAGCGCTGCGGTAAATTCTTTGATCTCATTTAGCGCAGCCTCTTTTTGCACGGGGCGGGCGAGGTCGTATTTTTTAGCGATTCTTCGGATCAGAAACTCCCCGCTCTCCATCCCGCTAGCATAAATTTGCTCTAGCTCGCGCACCTTGCCCGCCGCAATCATATCCGCAGGATCGGCACCGCCGCCGATTATAGCGACGCTTGAGTCGATCTTATTCAGGCACAAAAGCCGCGCCGATTTTATCGCCGCATTGATGCCTGCGGCGTCGCCGTCGAAGCTAAGCACGACGTTAAGCTCCGCGCGCTTTATAAGCGGCAGATGAGCGGGCGTCAGCGCCGTGCCGAGCACCGCTACGGCGTTATCGATGCCCGCTTGATGCAGCATGATGACGTCCATGTAACCCTCGGTGATGATGAGGGTTTTTTTGGCGATCGCGCTTTTTTTCGCAAGGTCGAATGCGTAGAAAATTTTAGATTTATCAAACAGCGCGCACTGCGGCGAATTGACGTATTTGGCTGGGTTATCGCTTATCGTGCGACCGCCGAAGCCCACAAGCTTGCTTGCGTGGTTGTAGATCGGAAATGTAATACGCTCGATGAAGCTTGAATAGAGCCCGCGCTCGTTTTGCTTCACCGCGCCCGCATTTAGCGCATCTTGCGGCGGAATTTCTTCGTTTTGCAAAACTCTAATCGTCTGCGCGCTAGCTCCTGCATAGCCAAGGCCGAATTTACGAATGCTTTGATCGCTCAGTCCGCGATCGTGCAGGTATTTCACGGCGGCGGGATTTTGATAAAGGCAACTTTGGTAGTAGGCGTTTAAAATCTCAAGCACCTTCTTCTCTTCGCTGCGCTCCTGGACTTTGGCGCCGGTGTATTGCAGCGCGAAATTATACATCCCCGCAAGCTTTTCGACCGCTTCTGGAAAGCTTATCTTTTCGTAATCTTGGATAAATTTAATCGCATTGCCGCCCGCTTTGCACGAAAAGCAGTGAAAAATTCCAAGTTTGGAGCTCACGCTCATGCTCGGGTGCGAATCGTCGTGGAAGGGGCAGACGCCTACGAAATTCGCGCCGCTACGCTTAAGCGGGACATATTTTTCTACGACGTCTACGATATCTACGGTGGCCAGCAGATTTTCTATGCTTTCGTTTTTAATCATAAGCGAAATTATACCCGCACTTTGCTATAATTGCCCTTTATTTTTGCGACGAGGTTTGATTTGGATAATTTTTTCTTAGACGATCGCGACCCGATTTTCGGGCTCATCATGCTGATAAGCATAATCTTGCTAGTGTCGATTCTAAGCTACATTTGGGGAGTTTTTTCTAAAAAAAACGAGAGGCAGAGCCTAGAGAATTTCATCAAAAAATTTGACACCCTAGACGCGCTTAGCACCGAGCACAGACAGCTTTTGGCAAGCCCGCAAATAGACATCCCGACGCTTGGAATTTTAGCTAGCTCTTTCGTCAAAAGCGGCGACTTCGAGCGCGCGATAGAAATTTATCTAATCGCGCTAAGTAAGGCTAGCGGCGGCGTGCAGAGGGAGTTTATCCTCACCAATCTCGGTATCGTATATTTCAAAGCGGGCTTTTTAGGGCGCGCCGAAGAGGTGTTTTTGCAGGCGCTGAAGCTGCGCCCGAGAAACAAAGAGGCTCTTACGCATCTTACGGTGATTTATGAGCGGCTGAAGCGCTTTAATGAGGCGCTTGAGGTGCTTGACGCGCTGCGCGAACAGGACGCCGAAGTATATGCTCAAAGCCAGTTCGAGCGCGCCCAGATCATCGCAAACGACGCCAATACGCCGTTTAATAAAAAGATCGCTAAAATTTCAAAGTTAAACTTCAAAGGCGCGGGGCGGTTCTGCATGGAGCTTTTTATCAAAAACAAAGAGCCTATGGAGGGTTTCGATCGCTTCCCGCCGATCGAGCAGGCGATCGATCTGATCTATGATTTCCCTGCGGCGGTAAACACGCAGGATGCGGAGTACAACGCGCTTTTTTACGCGCTCGGAAGAAGCGATCAAAAGCCGCAGAGCGCGAGTAAAATTTTTGAGATCAACGCGCTTATGGCTATGAAAGACGCGGGCTTTGATGACGCCGGGCTTAGCTTTAGCTACACCTGCGCGAAGTGCAAAAGCTCGGTGGGGCTTTTCTCACACCGCTGCCCGGTCTGCTACGAGCTAGGCAGCATGGAGATCAGAGCGCAAATTTCGGAGAAAACCGGTGAAATCGGTCAAACTTTTTAGCGACGGCAGCTGCCTCGGAAACCCTGGAGCAGGCGGCTGGGCTTACATCTTGCAATACGGCGACGCGATAAAAAAGGCAAGCGGCGCGGAAGCGATGACGACTAATAATCAAATGGAGCTAACGGCCGCTATAATGGGGCTTAGCGCGCTTAAGCAGCCCTGCCGCGTCGAGCTTTTTACCGATAGCGAGTATGTCGTTAAGGCGATAAATTCCTGGCTCGCAAAGTGGGTCGTTACCGATTTCAAGGGCAAGAAAAACGCAGATCTGTGGCGCAGATACCTTGCGGCGGCGGCGCCTCACGAGATCAGGGCCTCGTGGGTCAAAGGGCATGCGGGTCATCCGCAAAACGAGGAGTGCGACGCTATGGCTCGCGCGGCTGCAGAAGCGATAAAAGGCTGAAATTCTACGACAAAGCTCGCGGTTGCGCGGATTAAGCATGGATTTGCCCGCGTTTGCTTTGCACGCAGAGCCGCTTCGGCGTAAATTTATCGCCCGAAGCTGGTTTAGTGCGTTTGCTCACACGATCGGCCTCTTGTATTTGTGACAGGTGCGTTTTTGGCGAAGATTAAATTTGCGGCGAGCGAGCTTCGGCGCGATTTGCGTTAGGATTAGTGGGCACGTTTAAATTTTATTTGCCTCAGATCGGCAACGGTGCGTTTTATTCGGCGCATTAGTGCAAATTTGGCGCGGGATATGCCTACACTTATTCGTTTCGTTTGTGCAGGTTTTGTTCGCACCGGATGCCGTTTGCGTGCGAGCCGCCGCTGATTTCGTAAAATTTTATAAAAAGGGCAAAGATGCAAAATTTAGAAAAACTACAAGAAAAACTGGGCTATAAATTTAAAAACCAGGCCCACCTCAAGATCGCTCTTACGCACAAAAGCGCCAAAAACGGACACAACAACGAGAGGCTGGAATTTTTAGGCGATGCGGTGATGGATCTGATCGTGGGCGAGTATCTTTTCAAAAAATTTAGCAGCGACGAGGGCGATCTGAGCAAGCTGCGCGCCGCGCTCGTGAACGAAAGCAGCTTTTCTAAATTTGCAAAATTTTTGGGCATCGGCGAAAACCTGAATATGTCGCTGTCCGAGGAGCGCAACGGCGGACGCGAGAAACCATCGCTGCTTTCGGACGCCTTTGAGGCGATAATGGGCGCCGTCTATCTTGAGAGCGGGCTGCAAAACACCGCCCGCATCGCGACCGCAATCTTAGAAATCCTCTATCCGCGCATCAGCTTTAACGAGCTCGTGCGAGACTACAAAACCGCGCTGCAAGAGCTCACGCAGGCAAAATTCGGCGTCACGCCCGAATACGTCCTTTTAGGCTCGAGCGGCCCCGATCACAAAAAAAGCTTCGAAATGGCGGCGCTCGTAGGCGGCAAGCGGCTATCATCCGCCGTGGGAGCGAGCAAAAAGGAGGCCGAGCAAAAATGCGCGCAAATCGCGCTCGAGCTTTTACAAAACGGCGCCTCGCACGGCACTAGCGCAACAAGTGGCGAGCAAGCAGCATGCGCTAGCGACGCACAAAGCGGCGCAAACTGCGTTCAGGACGGTAGAAAAGGCTCACGAGGCGGCAGCGGACGGGCGCGGGACGGCAAAAAAAGCGACCGCGCCGGCGTACCTAGCGGCACGCCGAGCGCTAAAAGAAGCAATGAGCGAAGCGGGCGTGATACGGATAGACAAGGCGACGGCGATCAAGGAGGCGCCGCGCTATGAACACCTTCGGCGAGAGATTGCGCCTTAGCACCTTCGGCGAGAGCCACGGCGCGGCGATTGGCGGCGTTTTGGACGGTTTCCCAGCTGGTGTGGCGATCGAGCCTTCAAATATCCAAAGCGAGCTTGACCGCCGCAAACCGGGCGGCAGATACGCTACGCCGCGCAAAGAAGCCGATGAGATCGAAATTTTAAGCGGAATTTTTGACGGTCGCAGCACCGGCGCGCCGATCGGATTTATTATCCGCAACGCAAATCAGCACTCAAAGGACTACGAAGATCTCAAAGATATTTTCCGCCCCGCACACGCCGATTTTTCATATTTTGCCAAATACGGACTGCGCGATTACCGAGGCGGCGGGCGGGCAAGCGCGCGCGAAACCGCCGTGCGCGTGGCTGCGGGAGCGTTTGCACAAATCCTGTTAAATCACTTTAAAATTTCCGTAGAAAGCGGAATTTATGGCGTGGGCGAAATTTACGCGGAAAATTTAGATTTCGACTTTGCGCAAAACAGTGAAATTTTCGCGCTTGATCCCGCTGTGGAGGGCGCGCAGAAGGAGCTTATTTTAAGCGTCAAAAATGCTGGCGATAGTATCGGCGGCTGCGTGCTAACGCGCGTTACGGGCGTGCCTGCGGGGCTCGG
>NZ_CALIBF010000126.1 GCF_938045465.1 uncultured Campylobacter sp. | reverse complement strand
CAAATCGCTGCAACCCTCGCTGTTTGATTAACGAAATTTCTTTCGCCGCGATTTGTTTTGTGCTATTTATTACGCGCTCGCTTAAATTTCACTTCGCACCCTCTGCGTGCATTCGGCGCCAAAATTTAGCCTACCCACATTGCAGCGCCCGTCATCAAAATTTACTTGTTGCGGTACCTATCTTTAAATTTTGAAATTTGCCGCTCCTTTTTCAAATATCCGCCAACCTCGACCGAGGTATGCCGCCTGTGCGGCTTTAGCTGCACGCGGATTTCAAAACGAATTTTGATAAAGCAAACATTCGCTACGCCGTAAATTTATCCACATATTCACCCTGCGGCAGTTTAGAAAGTAAAATTTTGTGCAGCATGAATATCGTCCCGCGCCGTACTAAACAAATTAAAATTCCGATCTATGCTAAATTTAGCCCATATTTGCGCTGTATCAAAACTCAAAATTTTAAAATTCGAGACTTTAAATTTAGTGCGAAATCAAGCGCGGAATTCCCCGCGCAGTTTCGCGCGCGAAGGCGGTAAAATTTAGAAATTTTAACCAAACTTTCGCTATCATCACGGCTTAAATTTCACCCAAAGGAAACCGATGTTTGAATGGATCGCCTCACCCGAGGCATGGATCAGCCTGGCGACGCTCACGGGGCTTGAGATCGTGCTTGGTATCGACAATATCATCTTTATCGCGATTTTATGCGGCCGCCTGCCCGAGGCGCAGCGCGGACGCGCCCGTATAATGGGGCTCGCGCTTGCGATGTTCACGCGCATACTGCTGCTTCTTAGCCTAAGCTGGATCATGGGGCTAACTAAGCCGCTATTTAGCGTGCTTGCGCGCGATTTTAGCGGACGCGACCTCGTGCTGATCGGCGGCGGATTGTTTCTGCTCGTCAAATCCACGCTCGAGATCCACTCCAGCGCTACCGGCGAGTCGCACGAGCATAGCGCTAGCAGCGGCAAGGCGAGCTTCGGCGGCACTCTCGTGCAGATCGCCGTTTTGGACATCATCTTTTCGCTCGATAGCGTCATCACCGCCGTGGGCATGGCGCAGCACCTGCCCGTGATGATCCTCGCAGTCGTCATCGCCGTGGGCGTGATGATGCTCGCTAGCGGCGCAATCGCGCGCTTTGTGGACACAAACCCGACGATCAAAATTTTAGCGCTTGCGTTTTTGATTTTGGTGGGCGTCTCGCTGATCGCCGACGGGCTGGGCTTTCACATATCTAAGGGCTACATCTACTTCTCGATGGCGTTTTCGCTACTGGTGGAGCTCATCAATATCCAGATCCGCAAAAAATCCGCCGCGAAATAGAGGGGCGAAATTTTGCGAGATCTGAAAAGCGCGCATGGGATTTGCTAAATTTCTTTCGCCGCGGCAGATCAAGCTTGCTCGCGGCACGGCTAGGGATTTAAAGCTACAGCCCGCGGCTGCAGACACGGCGAAATTTAGCTTTACGCTGGAGGGCTTGCGCTTTGCGGGAATTTTAAATTTAAAACGCGACGGACTTTATCTGCCGATACGCGAGGGCGACGAGCTGGCGGTGATATACGAGGCTTCAAGCTCAAATTCCGGCGGGGAGGCTTTGAGGGGCTTAAATTCCGATCGCGAGGCTTCAAGCAGTGCCGATTTAAGCGGCGAAAATTCCGCAGAGCGCCCTAACTGCGAAATTTCAAGTAGCGGAAATTCCACCGCCGCAAATTCAAACCGCGACGCATATAGCGATACGGCGGCAAGTGCGCGCCAAAATTCTGCGGTATCTGATTTAGTGGGCAAAGATCACAGCGGTATAAATTCCGCCGCTTTGGGTTTTATCCATAAAGATTTAAGCGGCTCATTCTCTTTAAATTCTACCCGCGAGGAGCACGGCGCTTCGGTAAATCCCGCCCTCTCCCCGCTAGATTTCGTTAATCTAAGCCTAGGCGCGCAGCGCTGGAGGGACGCTGGCAGTACGGCGCTCGCCGCGATATTCGCAGCCTTCGGCGTAGCGCTAGCCGCGATGAGCATCTACTGCATAATCTTTATTTTTGAAAAGAGCGATCCTGCGGTGGCGATAGCCCTGCCAGTCCTCACACCTTTTGCGTATTGCAGCTTTAAGTTTATGCGAAGAGACTGGCGCGCCGCAAAGTTCGGACGCATATTCGCAGCGCTTCCGCACTCCAAAGAGCCCAAGCGAAGCGGCGAAGCGGAGGGCTATGCTAGCGGCGTGCGCGTGCTGCAAAGCGGCGACGTTTATTATTATGGCTTCGCGCTGGACGGGCTATATTTATCGGGCGATAGCAAGCGGCGTATTGTCTCTGACGCGCTACGCGCGGATCAAAATTTAGCGGAGCTTGCGGACGGCGAAAATTGCATGAAATTTAAGAATTTAGACGCAGAAAATTCCACAAATTCTGCGAGCATCAAGAATTTTGCGAAATCAGCGAATTCCACAAGCTCTGCAAATTCTACTAACGCAGCAAATTCTATAAATTCCACCCGCTCTGCCGAAGCCACGGTACCCGCCAAGGCGAAGGACGCTTCGCAGAGCTTCGAGCTGCAAAACGGCGATATTCTCCGCGCTCGCTACAAAGACTACCGCGTAAGCGGGCTTTGGAATCAAAGCCGCGGCATGAAGCTAGGCGATACGCGCAGCGGACTTCGGCGCGCAGCGGATTTTATCGCGGGCGTGGCGCTACAAATAGGTCTGCGTCTAGGCGGCGCGCTCGTGTTGACGCGGCTCGGCGATCACATCGGCGGCTCCTTCGGCAACGCCCTAAGCTTCATCGGATTTTTGCTGCTGCTTAGCCTTATGCTTTGAAGGGAGAATTTCAAGCGACAGCCTCGCGGAATTTTGCAACTTCAAGAAATTTCGCAATTTCGCAGAATTCCGCAGCGAGCGGATTTGGATTTTAAATTTCAAGGCTTTGGGGCTGTGAATTTAAAGGCGCGACAAAATTTCAAATTTCATCAAATTTCAAAGCGCGCAGAGCTGTAGCATGTGGAGCCGCGGCGCGGCGTGTGAAGCTATAGTGCGCGAGGCTGTGACACGCAAAGCCACGGCGAGCCGCCCGCTAGCTCCAAATTCTTTCGTTTAGTTTTAGGTTTTTTACGATCGCCAAAAAGTGCGAAAGCTCGCGCTTGAGCTGCGCGGCAGGATCGCGGCGCAGTACGCTTTCGTCGATGTCGGGCTCGAAATTATCGCGCCCCGTATTTACGAAAATGTAAATTTTGCTATCTGCGAAGCTAAGGCTAACGGGTGCGGCTACGGCGCCTGCGAAGCGCAAGAGCCTCCGCATAAAGGCGGGCGTTAGAATATACATCGCGCCCGCCGCGTCCTCGCAATACACGGCGAAGGTGGCGTTAAACTCCGCATCGTCCATATCTATCTTTTTTAGCCCGAGGGTGTTCGGCGCGCCGGCGCGAGCGGGAAAAATCAGGGTTTTGGCGCTTATGCGTTTGTTAAATTCCGCGTAGAAAAAGGTGCCGAGGATTTCGCTTTCTGAAAATCTATTAAATAAGCTCACGTCACAAAATGCGAACTTCACGCCGTCATAAACGCCCGAAACCCTGTCGTTGCCGTATGAGTATCTGTCTAGTCGAAAAAAGAGCCCGGAGAGCTTGAGTTTGGAGGGATCGATATCGCCTGAAATTTCATATCGGTAGCCGAACGCCTTAAAATAAGGCATTAGATAGTGCTCTTTAAAAGCGCACTGAAATTTTACCGAATAATCTTGTTTAAAGCCTCTAAACAATACGAATAAGCTCGAAGCAGCCAAGATTAAAGTTATAATCGCGAGTAAGATATATTTGGAAATCGTGGGGCGATTTTGTAAATCGTTTAGAAATAGGCTCATAGCAAAAAGGCAGGCAGCGTAGATTATCTTAGCTTTTATGGAGCCTTTATCGCACAAAACGGCTACTATAAGAACAACCGCGAATAATCCGATAAGAGACAACAAATCTGCCATGCCTCCTCCGTCGCGCAGTTTGTATAACAAAAACGCGCCGTAGCCGAGCATGCACGCCGCCGCGAAGATCGTATTTCTTTTCGCCTTATACAAAAGCCCCAGTCTGATCTGCTCCAGCTCGCTTGCGCTCATTTTGCCCCTTTTAAATTTAAGATGGATTATGACGCTTGCGGGCTTTAAATTTGCTTACGAACGGCGACGAAATTTTAAAATTTAGACTTGGATAAATTTGCGGCTAAATTTAGCGGCGGATTGTTTAAATGGAGCAAAGACGGGATTTCGGTATAAATTTAAGCGGCGCGAAATTTTAAAAATTCCGTGCCGCGAATGGAGATAAAATTTTACGAATGCGTTTAAATTTCGCTACAAAATTTCATCTGCGCGGCAGCGTAAAATTTCGCAAAATAGACGCCGTAGTTTATGTCTCGAAATTTAGGGCGCCCAAGCGAACGCCGATAAATTTACGGGCGCTCGCACTGCAAAAAGCGCCGCGCGGACGCCGCTAGCAAAATTTAAATTTTTCTATAAGGCGCCTGTCCGACTTCGTAGAAGTTATTGCCCTCGCTGTCGATCGCTACGATAGCGGGGAAATCCTCGACGGTAAGTCGCGCAACCGCCTCGGGGCCGAGCTCGGGATAGGCTAGCACTTCGTATTTTTTGATGCTTTGGCTAATCAGCGCGCCCGCTCCGCCGATGGCGACCATATAGACGCAGCCTGATTTTTTCATCGCCTCTACGACGGCGTCGCTGCGGTAGCCCTTGCCGATCATGCCGTTGATGCCTACTTCGTTTATCATCGTCGGAGTGTATTTATCCATACGTCCGCTAGTCGTAGGTCCTGCGGCACCGATTGCCTGACCCGGTTTGGCGGGGGTTGGTCCCAGGTAATATATCGTCTCGCCCGCTAAGTTTACGGGTAGCTTCTCGCCGCGAGCGAGGGTTTCGGTTAGCGCCTTGTGTGCGGCGTCGCGAGCTGCGATGATGGTGCCGCTAATTAGGACGTTATCGCCCGCCTTTAGGCTTTTTACTACGCTTTTATCGAAAGGTGCGGTAATTCTTTTAACTTCTGACATGATTTCCTCCTTATAGTTCGGCGTCGGCATGGCGAGCCGCGTGGCAGTTGATATTAACGGCGACCGGAAGCCCCGCTATGTGGGTCGGATACCACTCTACATTTACCTTAACGGCGGTGTTTATGCCGCCCAAACCCTGCGGACCGACGCCCGTAGCGCGAGCCATCTCCAGTAGTTCATCCTCTAGCTTGGCGTAGCGCTCGTCGGGATTTCTGCTGTCGATCGAGCGAACCGCGGCTTGCTTGGCTAAAAGCGCCGCCTTATCCATCGTGCCGCCGATACCGACGCCTACGACCATAGGAGGGCAAGCGTTAGGGCCTGCGTATTTGACCGCCTCTAAAAATACCTTTTTTACCCCCTCGATGCCGTCTGCGGGAACGAGCATTTTTAGCACCGATTTGTTCTCGCTACCGAAGCCCTTCGGGGCTACTTTGATCTTAAGTTTATCTCCGGGGACGATACGGGTATTGATGACCGCGGGGGTATTGTTTGTGGTGTTTTTGCGCTCAAAAAGTGGCTCTGCGACCACGGATTTGCGCAGATAACCGCCTACGTAGCCGTCCGCAACGCCTGCGTTGATAGCATCCTCCAAATATCCGCCCTCGATATGCACATCCTGACCGAGTTCGACAAAAACCACCGTCATACCGGTATCTTGGCAGATTGGTGCAACCTCTTTTGCCGCTAAATCGGCATTTTGCAAGAGTTTGCCTAAGATATCTTTGCCGATAGGCGAAATTTCATTTTCGCGTGCTTTTTCAAACGCCGCGCGCATATCGGGCGTGACTTGATAACAGGCTTTTTTGCAAAGCTCGCTGACTACTTTGGTAATTTCATCCGCTTGGATCGTTTTCATGATCTCTCCTTGTATTGAAATTTTAATGGATTATATTCCGTTAAACTAAAAACTTAGTTTAAAATTTTATCTTCATTTAATAAATTTTAACAAAAGGCTAGAAAATAAGCGGTTTTTAATCTTTTTATAATAAAATACCACTTTTCGAATTATCAAATACTAAAAATTTTGCGAAGAAATTTTAAAATCAAGGAAACCTATGAAAAAGAAAACTCTTGTGCTGCTCGTGGGCGCTTGTGTGCTTATAGGAATGATACTTTCTCTTGGGATTGCGGAGATGGTTCACCTTACGGGCACCGATAAATTCTGCGTATCCTGTCATACGATGCAGCCGATGGCAAACGCATTTCACAACGATGTTCACGGCGGCAATAACCCGCAAGGCTTCAAGGCCGATTGCGTCGCCTGTCACGTTTCTCATGAAAATACCTTTATGTATCTTTGGACCAAGGCTCTAACCTCCGCAAATGATGTCTACAAGACGGTCTTTACCGATGCCGATAAGATCGACTGGCAAGAAAAACGCAAGGAGCGAAATCATTTCGTTTATGAAAGCGGCTGTCTAAGCTGCCATCGAAATTTAAAAGAGCAGAATAACCAAGTAAATAAAGCCTGGCTCGCACATAGGGATTATTTCGCGGGCACTACCGGCAAAACCTGCGTGCAGTGCCACGAAAACGTCGGTCACAAAAATATGGGTATAGAGATCACCAAATATTGGGATAAATACAACCTAGAAAATAACAAAACCAAGTAAAGGAGAAGCAATGTTAAAAAAAGTCGCTATTTTAATAGCCTGTATCGCATCGTTCGCATTCGCAGAAATGCCCGCGCAACATGCGAATATGTCCGCGTCGGACGCGAACGTAAGCAATTCCGTAAACGTTAGTCTTACGAAAAATTTAAAGGTAAATAGGCAGCTTACGCCGCTAGCTAGACGCTGCGTCGAGTGCCATGCCGAAAAAACTCCGGGCGTCGTTGCGGATTGGAAGATGAGCCGTCACGCTCACGTAGGCGTTAGCTGTACCGACTGCCACTCGCAGCCAGCAGATAGCCCTATGGCAGCTAAAGAGCCGCATCCGAAAGACACAGACAATCATATTTCGGTGCTAGTTAGCCCAAAAACCTGTGCCAAATGCCACAGCAACGAGGTTAAAGAGTTTGAAAACAGCGGTCACGCAAGAGGCGCTATGCAAATGCAAGCCAACAAAGGAATGGTTGATCTAATGTATCACTACGAAGGACGTGATATCCCTGATCTTAAACATGCACCTGATATTACCGGCTGCTCTCAATGCCACGGTAGCGTCGTTAAAATGGATGAGCATAACAAGCCTACCAAAGAGACCTGGCCCGTTTACGGCATCGGTACGGTTTATCCGGACGGTAGCGTAGGCGGATGCAAATCATGCCATTCTGGTCATAAATTTTCGATTGCTGAAGCTCGTAAGCCTGCTGCTTGCGCATCTTGCCACTTAGGACCTGATCATCCGGATATCGAAATTTACAATAACTCAATGCACGGACACGTATTTAACGCTGAAGGCAATGAGTGGAAATTCGATAGCGCTCCTGGTACTTGGGCGGTTCCTGATTACCGCGCCCCTACATGCGCGACCTGCCATATGAGCGGCGGTGTTGGCGATTTAAACTCCACTCACAACGTATCTCAACGCTTGAAGTGGAATTTGTGGCAGCCTAAGAGCAATCTACGCACCGGCGGTAATGAGACTGCGGTAAGCGAGTTTTTAAATACCGGCAAACTAAACGTTGGCAATCCTTTGGCAGGTAACCTAAACGGTCCTGAGGCGGCACGTGCCGAGATGAAGCAAGTATGCAAAGAGTGCCATGCAAGCACCCATACGAATAATTTCTTTGAGGTGGGCGATAAGCAGGTACTTCTATATAACGTTTACAACGACGAAGCGACTAAGATGCTAAAAGAGCTTAAGGAAAAGAAACTTCTAAAAGACGATCCTTGGGCGGATGCGTTCCAGCGAATCTATTATGTTTCATGGCACCACGAGGGTCGCAGAATGCGCCAAGGTGCGCTAATGGGAGGACCTGATTATTCGCATTGGCACGGCGTATTCGAGCTCAAAAATGACATCAGAGAGATGCGCGAAATCTATGAGCGCCGCATCAAAACCGGCAAGATCGAGGAATAATCCTTTTTAGTCTGCTAAATTCTGCCAGACTAAACAGATCAAGCTTGTAAGCCCCTGCGCTTCGCAGGGGCTTTTTTATTTACACAAAATTTTGGAATTTTATTTTGTAATCCGCAAAGCCCATCGAAAATCGCCCCTAAAAGCCACTACAAAATCACTGTCTAAATTATTTAAAATTATTGAGAATTTATGACGGAAATGACTGATAAATTAGAGTAAATTTATCTCTTTGCAATCCAAAATTAGCTACAATCGCGCATATCATTTAAAAGGAATTTTATGGACAAGCGAACGGCATTAGACTTTTTGAGACTTCATCAGCCAATGCCTGCGCAGCTTTCGGATCAGCTCGTGGTAGAGTTTCGTGCGGTACGGGAGTTTTTGCGTGACAATCCATGTGATGAAGCGCTTGAGCCGCTTTTGCGCTCGCTAAATGAGGGCGACGGCGCAGGTGAATATCCACTCGTGGACGAGGTGCTAGGTGCGGCGGACGATGCTGCTGCGGTAGCTGCGATTAGAGCGGTCTTGGAAGATCCGAGCACGGGCAGCGGAGCGCGATTTTGGGCGACGCTTTTTAGCGTGAGCTTCGTCCGTAAGGAGCTCATCACAAGCCTGGAGACATCGCTTAAATACGTAAACGATGATTTGATCGAGCTTACAAAGGAACAGATCGAAATGTTCAAGCAGCTGGTGTAAAGCTAGCTGCGTAACTTAGAGTTGCGCCTTATTCGCCAGATTGCGCCGCTACAAAGCAAATCCAAATTTATAAAAATCGGCTTAATCGCAGGCTGCTTTTAAATTTTAAAATTTTGCGGTCGCTTAAAATTTTTTAGAGGCGGCGATTATGCAAGAGGCGCGCTTTATTTTCTATGCGCTGTGGTAGGCGTCCTGTGCGAGGGTTGCTATCGGCAAAGAATAGCGTCGCTGCTAAGTGCGAGCGGCGCAGGCACCGAGAGATATGTGCCTAGGCAAGAGTAGAAATTTCACGGCGTCGTTTGAAGTAAAATTTTAAATCTGCGGGCTTGTGATAGAATTTAAGTCGTAATAGTGAAGCAGAATTTAATATGCGGCGAGCACGACGCTGAAATTTTAAGCTTGCGTCACGCAGTGGCGGGATTTTGCTCAGTGCGATCCGTACGAAATTTTAAGCCGTAAAGATAAAGCGGAATTTCTCATACGCGATTTTTTTGAGACGAAATTTTAAGTAATGAGTTTGAGGCGGGATTCTAAGGCGCGAGTTAGACTATAAACTCGCGCCGTCGGTAGAGAATACCGCGCCTTTTTGCGGGCTGAGAGCTTCGACCGCGCAACAAAGAATTCCACGCCATTTCGTACTACAGCTACAGACCTTGGCTACGCAGCGAGTAAAGTAGTGCTATAGCTATGCGACTAAGGATACTGCGCCATTTCGTAAGCGATCTTGTAGCGAGGCTAGGCTATGAGTCTTGGTGCATGGCATAAGAAATTTGTGCGGTGCGATCCGCGTGGAATTACACGGCGCAGATTTCGCGCCTCCATCTGCACCGCCAAAAATTCTACTGAGCGGAGTTGTGATCTAGAAATTTTGCGGCGGCACGAAATCTTCTAACGCGGATTTTGAGCTTGCGCGAAATTTCGCACCGGCTAGCATTTGAGAGACCTGAAATTTTAAATCGCATATCGCTTTAAAATTTTAAACTTATAAAATTTGAGCCGCGCTTGCTTTTAAATCCTAATTGCGCGCCGTGCTTGGTAATGAAATTTTAAAATTTCATCGCGTCAAGAGCAGTTCGATAATCGGCAGGCGCAGTTAAAATAAGATAGATAAAATGCATCAGCGCGCGAAGCGGGGCTAAATTTAAATTGAAATCAAAATTTTAAAGTGCGATTTAGACCGCTTGCGGGCGCTCGATCTTGGCTTTAAAATAGTTAAATTTAGCGCTAGCGCCTGCGGGGGCTTCGGCTACCTGATTTTTGCGGTGCCGAAGCAAAGTCCGTTTTCGTTGCACTGCATATTTTCTATCTGCGGATCCTCGCTTTCGCCGCAAATTTGAATCATCTGATGCGACGCCTCGTCCATTTTAGGCTCGCTGCAATACGAAACGCCAGGCTCTGGATGCTCCGAGTTAGAGCAGCCGCATATAATCAGCGCCGCGCAGGCGAACAAGAGGGCATTTTTCATTCTAAATCCTTTTAAAGAATTTTGTAATTCTATCTTTGCAAAGCTGAAATTTTACGAAATTTAAAGCGTTTCGGATAAATTTAACGCGCCCTTACGGCGAGTATGGCGGCGAGCGTAGCGATGAAATTTTAAAATTTCATCGCGCCAATTCATATTCTTGCGTAAATTTTTAAAATCACCTCAGCGGGCGGCTTTTTCGCAAGATTTTTGCAGTATCTTGTTAGAATCGACACTCATGATTTTTTTGCCCAATTTGCACGCCTTGTCATAGTATCTCATCGCCGCTCTTTGATCGTCGTTCTCTATATTAGAGGCGTATATCGCGCAAGATACCCAGTTCCCCTCAGAATCGCAAGATATTCTATACTCTTCGGCGATTTTTGCTTTAATTACGTCCTGCACAGCTCTTAAATTTTGCACTTCAAGCTCAGCAGGTCTGCTGCAA
>NZ_CALIBF010000125.1 GCF_938045465.1 uncultured Campylobacter sp. | reverse complement strand
GCTGCGTAACGACAGCGGCAGAATGCGTATAAACTCGCGCGGATTTGATATAGATAATATCCAAGAAGACGGAATGATTAGCTCGGTTTCCTCCTCTGTGCAAGGTCCTTTGGGCTTTTCAAAAGAATTTACCGATCTTGCTTTTTACGACCGCGTCGAGGTTTTGCGCGGTGTAGCGGGGCTTACTCAAAGTAACGGCGAGCCCGGCGGTACGGTAAATTTAGTTCGTAAGCGCCCTAGCGATGAATTTGGTTTTAACGCAAGCCTAAGCGGCGGAAGTCGGGATAATTACCGTAGCATGATCGACGTAACGGATGCGATAAATCAAAGCGGCACCGTGCGCGGACGCTTGATCGGCGTAGCAGGCAAAGAGGGCGCTTACAAACATTACGCTAACGGCTGGCGCAGCGCGGTGGGTGGATTATTTGACTTTGACATCGGTGAGAAGACTTTGCTAAGCACGGGCGTGATCTATCAAAAATCAAGAGGCGTTTATGATGTTTTCGGCGTTCCGGTTATAGACGAGCGGGGAAATCTTTTAAATTTAAGCCGCAAAAGCTATTTCGGCTCGAATTGGGATAGAAGCGAGTATAGAAAATACAACGCCTTTACCGAGCTAAGCCATGAATTGAGCGACGATACGAAAGCCTACGTGAAAGTGAATTATACCGATAGCAAAGGTATGTTTAAATTTGGCTCCCTAGGCGGAGTAAATCCTTATAACGGCACTACGTCGCATAATGTAAGGAGACAAAAATATGAAAATACCTCCAAAGAGGTCGCCGCGAAAATCGGGCTCGAAGGTAAGTATGAGCTTTTCGGCAACAAACACGAATTCTTTATAGACGGCTCGGCATCGAGAGAAAAATTTAGCAACAATAGAAAATATCCGACAAATTTAACTCTAAACTCGCTTGGAATGGGTATTTACAACTGGAACAAAGACTTGATCCTAGAGCCTGATTGGAACAATCGAAGCAGCCTTGCCCAGGATTATACGCAATACAATAGAATTTATCAATCTGCTATTAGCCTAGGCACCAGATACAATCTCAGCGAGGATTGGCATATATTATTGGGCGGACGATATTCCAGAGTAAAATATAACGCCTATCTGAAAGACTATATCTATCCGAACGAGACCGGCAAGCGAGACAGACCTACGAAAGTACATTTTGCGCCGTATGCGGGGCTAACGTGGGATTTTACGCAAAATCACAGCTGGTATGTAAGCTATGCGGAAATTTTTAAACCGCAAAGTTCTACCGACAGAAACGGTGAGATATTAGATCCCGTAGTTGGATACAACGTAGAAACCGGCGTAAAGGGCGAGTATTTTGAAGGCGCGTTAAATACCAGCATTGCGCTATTTCAGATAATCCAAGAAAATAGAGCTATTCAAGATCCGCTAAATACGAATTACTCTATCGCCGAGGGCAAGGTGCGAAGCAGAGGCGTCGATGTAGAGGCGCAAGGAGAGATAACGGATAGTTGGAAAGTGTTTGCGGG
>NZ_CALIBF010000124.1 GCF_938045465.1 uncultured Campylobacter sp. | reverse complement strand
GACGTTTTAGTCGAAGGCGTTAGATAAAACACTGCTAAATTTCGTCCTAAAATATAGCATAGAGCCCATCTAGTAAGAAATATTTTTTATCTGCAGCGCCTTGATAAAATGGCTTGAAAGTTTCATCATAAGAACGTTCGAAAAAGCCCTGCTTGCTAAGTGTAACAAGCTCTTTATTTATCAGATCAAGCAATTCGGTATTGCCTTTGCGCACCCCAATGCCTAAGAATTCCGGATTGCCTAGATTTTGGATTGCTACTTCTAAGTTATCATCGATAATGGAATAAGCTAGTACAATGAGATTATCGTTAACGTAAGCATCGGCTTTGCCTTGTTTAAGCATATCATAGCATTCGGTAGTAATGGAGCAATGGATTAGATTGTGGATTTTATTTTTATACAAAAAATTTTCTGCCGTAGTCCCGCTACCCTCTACTAGGACCTTTTTGTTTGAAAGATCGTCTATGCTTTTGATGCCGTCGCTTTTACGTGTCAAAACTCCCAAGCTCATCGAAAAATATGGATAAGAAAAGTCGATTTGCCTTTTTCTATCTTGCGTTATCGTGATGGTCGCGACTGCAAGATCTACCTTATCGTTTTGTAATGCAGAGATCCTATCGCTGGCGTTTAAAGGGACGAACTCGACTCTACCGCGCTTATCGCCGAATATGCTCTTAGCTATAGCATCTGCAAGGTTGATTTCAAAGCCTTCGAAATTACCACTTTTTTCATCACTAAAAGGTGGCCTACCATCACGAACACCGATTTTAACGACCCCGGCAGATCTGATCTGCTCCAAACTGCCCGCAAAAACACCGCTGCAAAGTGCAAAAATAATGCAAAAAAGTAGTTTCATAAACTATCCTTTTCTTAAATTTAATATTATCCCTTAGATATTGTGTGATTTTACCCTAAAATAGTTAAACATAACTTCAATTACATAATACGGATTGCTAAATCGGTAGTAAGTGAACGAGATTAGAATTTAAGAAGTGATAGATAAAATTTTATAAAGTGAAATTTAGCCGTAGCGAAATGTCGCTCAGGAAAGTATAGACTTTAATTTAAAATTTATCTATCGTAATTTATGCCGTAGTTTTTGCAGCACCAGCATATAATTTGATTTGGAATTTATCCATCGTGCCGTTTGCTTTTCGAGCTGGAATTTTTACGTCTTGCCTACGTGCCGCATATTTCGCAATAAAATTTTAAAATTTGCTTGGGTTGAAATGCTGTTTTGTGTTATAGAATTTTGCGGTATTTTAAAACTATTTTTCGCCAACTTCTACGATTTTGCTTAGCACGTATTGTTCTAGCTCGCGTCTAGGCACGTCATTTTTGAGCGCTTCGTTGTAGATATTTTCGACTATGCGGCTGTATTTTTCGTAGGGAAAGTAGAGAAAATGGTTCGCCCAAGCGCGTTTGATGAGCTCGTGAGTAAGCTTTTTTCTAGCCCACGCTTTAAAGCAATCAAAGCCGATAAAAACCGCCGACGTCGCTATGATCGTAAATAAAATGGAGAAGTGAAAGTCGATCTTTTCAAACATCGCGTGCGTCAGCGTTATCAGAAACATAACGCAGACGAATGCGAAGCAGGCGAAGATCACGTAGGATTTGCCGTAGTTAAATTTAAAATTTAGCTTCGAAGGATCGACGAGCATTCCGTCGTTAAACTCGGCGTTGGCTTCGAGCAGATCACGGAAAAGCACGGGTTTATGCGATACATGAAACATAATATCTAAAAGTCTATCTTTAAAATTTGATTTATCCATCGGAGCTCCTTCGATTTTTGCGGCATTATATCTTAAATTAAATTGTTATAAGATAAAATAGCGCGAAATTTCAAGGAGCGATTATGTTTGAAATCAGCGGAATGAGCGGCGATGAGATAGTTTATATTAACGGTAAGTTTTGCGCGGCGAGGGATGCGGCGATAAGCCCTTTTGATCGCGGTTTCGTGCTCGGAGACGGCATCTATGAAGTAGCGCCCGTGGTAAATTCTAAAATTTGCGACAGAGCGGATTTTTGGGAGCGCTTTGAGCGCAGCGCCGCGCAGATCGAGCTAAAGATCCCGTATTCTCGCGAAAAATATGAGGAAATTTTATATGAGCTCATCGCGCGTAACGGCGTGAGCGAGGGCGCTTTCTATACTCAGATCACAAGAGGCGCGGCGATGCGGGATTTTGACTACGTCCGCGGTATAGAGCCCAGCGTCTTTGCTTTTGTGTATCATACGCAAATTTTTGATAATCCGCTCGCAAAAGAGGGGATCGAGATCGTAAGCCTGCCCGAGATCCGCTGGCATAGGCGCGATATAAAATCGATCTCGCTTTTAGCTCAGTGCATCTTAAAGCACGAGGCTCACAAGGCGGGCGCTTATGAGTGTTTTTTGATCGAGGACGGGCTAGTTACCGAGTGCTCCAGCTCCAGCGCGTTTATTATCAAAGATGACGTTCTGATCACGCGGCCGCTTTCAAACGACATACTGCCCGGCATCCGCCGCAAGGTGATCTTAGGCCTTGCCGAGCAGGCGGGGCTTAGCGTGCAGCAGCGGGCGTTTGGAATGAGCGAGGTTTATGAAGCCGATGAGGCCTTTATCAGCGCGGCGACGCTGATGGTGCTGCCGATCGTAAAAGCAGACGGCAGGCAGGTCGGCGGCGGTGCGGTCGGCAAATACGTACCTCGCCTGCGCGAGATGTATGCCGCGCGGCTAAGAGCCGAAGCGGGACTGTAATAGGGCGGTCAAATTTAGCCCGTTAAATTTAAACTATGCGGGCTGATTAAATTTTGCTTTCTAGCTCGCCGGTTATGCGGCCCAGCTCGCTTACTAATTCTAAAATTTCAGCCAGTTCGTATTGGTGAGCATACGCCGTTCCGGTTGTTGGAGGTATGCTAAATAGCTCTGTTTCGAAGCGGTTCGGCGCGCCGTTTAGAAATAGGTAAAATTTATTATCCATAAACGCCGCGCTTATGCTAAATTTATGGTAGTATCGCTTTAGCTCGTTTAGTCGCTCCATCAGCGCGGGCGTCAATAGATAGCGAGCTTCGACCTTGTCGTCAGCAAACACGCGAAATTCGCTATTAAAAATGACGTTGTCCATTAGCTCCTTCTCGCCTAAAATTTTTGTATTTAGCTCGCGGCTCGCTAAGATGGTTTTGGCGTAAAATCTCTTGCCGAATTCGCATATCAGCACGCTGCCGCTAAAATCCATATACGCATCATATAAGCTCATCGCAAGCGAAGCTAGCTTCACATAGGTATTGTCTATGCCCAGATCGTAGTTCTTTTTGATTCTAATCGCCTCGCTAAGGCTAAATTTTACCCCATCCCATTCGCCTTTTATCTCATCTTCGCCGATAAAATCGGAATTTGCAAATATTCCCGCTCTCCTGAATTCCTTCGCGCTTATGCCACGTCCTGGCGAATAAGTAAGCTGCGGATACGCCTGCGAGATCGCCGTGCGCACCAAAACTTTTTTGTAAAATAGTTTATATTCATAAGCGGCGTCCGCAATGCCGTCATAAATGCAAGCAACATAAATAATCAAAAGCACCGCGTAGATAAGATAGACTTCGATCATCTTGTAATCCGTATCATCGTCTGTTTTAAATACCGCATCGATCGCAAACATTATGATAAACGGAAACAGATACAAAAATGCTATCTTGGCATAGATCATCACTACCTTGCAAATACACTTTTTTTGTTTGGCTCTACTTAGCGCTATCGCTCTTTCTAGCTGCATGCGTTTCCTTAAATTTTTTGATCCGAAATTTTAAAAAATTCGTTCTCTTCGTAAAATTTCACCACAGCCTCATCTGCGCTTGCATTGCGCTGTAAATACCGTAGCAAGGGCTCCGTGCGCGTATATATCACCCCGAGCCCAGCAAGGCTCGTCGCGCGCGAAAGCGCCACGTAGAGCTGCCCCTTGGCAAAGATCCTGTCGATGTCGCAGATGAGCTGCGGAATGCTCATGCCTTGGGATTTGTGGATCGTGATGGCGTATGCGAGCTTGAGCGGGAACTGATAATAGCGCGCCAGCACGATCTGCTCGGCATCCGCGCCGCTTGCGGCGATTTCACTTAGTTCGTATGTTTGCAGCTGCACGCGGCTTAGTATGCCCGAGGGTTTTTTTACGACCACGCTTTCGATCTCGCCGCCGGAACTTTTTTCGATCTTTTCGACGACGCCTTGCTCGCCGTTAAAAAACTCGCCGCTTTTGTTTGCGGTAAACAGCACCTTTGCGCCCTCTTTCAGCGTCAGACTTTGCGGCGTATTTAGAGAGGCGATCCATTTTTGAATTTTTTGCTCGCTCACTCCGTTTTGCAGCGCTTCATAAACGCCCTCAAAGCTGCTTTGCGGCGCATTAAGCTTGGCTAGTCTGGCGCTATTTATCGCATCCACTTCGGCGTTTCTGCCCGAGATTATCGTGGCATCTGGTTCTGCTCGCGCGGCATCGATGAGCAAAGATCGCATCAGCTCCGCCGTCTGCTCGCTTGCGGTGCCGAGCCGCAGCTCGCAAAGCAGGCGGTATAGTGCCGCATCTGCAGTGCGCTTAGAGCCTATCATCTCGACGTAAAAAAACTCGCACTGCCTCCACGCGTACGAGCCGAAGGTGTAATCGGAGTCGCTAAATAGGCTCGCACGCGGCGCGCTCTCGCCCTCTTTGCGCACCGGCGGAAGCTGATAAAAATCGCCCGTAACGAGCAGCCGTCCGTTAAATTTAGAGCTTGAAATTCTAAGATAGATCATCTCGAAAAGCTCGGCGCCGATCATCGAAATTTCATCAATCACGATGAGGTCTGCGAGGGCTAAAATTTTTCGCAGCTCGCTTAGTTTGCCGCTTTGTTTGCGATCGAAGCCCTTTAGCTCCTCGTGGTTTTTGCAAATGCCGAAGCGGAAGAAGCTATGCACGGTCACGCCGCCGATTTCTACGGCGCTGATGCCGGTGCTGCCGAGCACGATGACGAGCTTGCCACGAGCGCGGTAATTTTCGATGAGCTCTTTTATTACGTAGCTTTTGCCTACGCCTGCGCCGCCCGTGATGAAAATATTGCGATCTTTTAGCTTTTGGATGATGAAATTTATCAAGTTTTTTCCTATTTTTTGGCAAAATTATAGCCAAAATTTTTTAAAAGGCATTTTGTTTGAAACGACTAGTATCTCTCATCTTCGCAGCTTTAGTTCTCGCAGGTTGCGCTACCCATAAGTTTATTCCGGAAAATCCCGCGGTTTTAGATCTCGAATACGCTCAAAACAGCGAGCGGCTGCCGGCTCCCGCTTCGGTGCAAAACATAAGCGGAAGCGCGTTTAAGAGCCGCTATTTTAAAATTTGGTTTGACGATGCGCCGATTAAAGCCGAAATCGATACGTTTTGGGGGCTTAATTACGCCAAGGGACGCCACTTTGACGCCGCAGGCAGGATATATAACGACGCGATCTATCAAAGCATCCGCATAAATGCGAACGAAGAGGCGTTCGGACTAATATCTGAGCCCGCTATAACGGTAAAAAACGCGCTGCTGCGAAATATCCCAAGCGACTTGCCGATTTTCGGCGATCCGAGCGAGCCGGGGGAGGGCGAACCGTTTGATTACGCCGCAAATTCCGCCGTGGGCGTGGGCTATCCGATGCTGCTGTCGCATTACAGCAGAGACGGCGCGTGGGCGTTCGTGCGCAACGACGGCGTGTGGGGCTGGATAAGAAGCGATGCGATAAAGCGCATCAGTCCTCAGCAGGCGGATATCTACGCAAATTCTAAATTTATAACGATCCTGCGCGACGGCGCCGCCGTCTATGACGAAAATGGCGCGGAGCTTTTTAGGGCGCGCACAGGCACGATCCTGCCGTATGATTTTAGCGGCGAACGCGATCTTGGCGGTACGCTCGGCGTACGGAGCGTATTTAGCGGCGAAATTTTAACCCAGTTTGGCAGCAAGAGATATTTCGTCAGCGCGGAGGATGCGAGGCTTTGGCCTGCGCCGCTTGATGAGCAAAACTCAAAGATCGTAGCCGCTAGCCTGCTTGGGCAGAAATACGGCTGGGGCGGGTATAAATTTCTTCGCGATTGCTCGCTTATGACGAAAGATTTTTTGGCAAATTTCGGGCTGTGGCTGCCGCGAAATTCCAAGGCGCAATCGGCTCGCGGCAAGCGTTTTTCGCTGGCGGGGATGAGCGCGGATGAAAAGCTCGAGCTCATCGGCAAAAACGGCGTAGCGTATAAAACCCTGCTGTATATGCCCGGCCACGTGATGCTCTACGTAGGGCAGGTGGACGGCAAGCCTGCGGTGCTACACGATATCTGGGGGCTTCGCACGATGGATGGCGGGCGCGCGGTCATCGGGCGCACGGCGATTACGTCGCTTACTATCGGCTCGGATCGCGCGGACATCGCCGAGGATCGCCTGCTAAT
>NZ_CALIBF010000123.1 GCF_938045465.1 uncultured Campylobacter sp. | reverse complement strand
CGCCGGATAGCAGTCGCGGCATCTTTTTATGCGGCGTCTGATTTTGGTGCGGCATGTTTTTTATGCGACGTAAAGCATAGCGCTGCGCAGAAATTTCATAAATTTAATTCGTCCGTCGCTTTTAAAATTCTGTATTGTCATAGAGTCTAATTGTAGATTTAAATTTATGGCTAAACGCAATGCGGCGGATCAAAAGCATAAAAGTCGGCTAAGGGTGCAAAAGCGGCGTCGGGCTAGAGATACAAAAACAGGCTAAAAGTGACAAAGATGAGTTTGAAAATTTCAAATTCCCTGGGCGCAGATAAAATTTATACGGAAAATTTACCTAGTAGTGCAGAAACTGCCAAAAATAACAAAATTTAAGCGAAAAGTACCAATAGAGCGGCGGCAGCGATTTAGATCCGCACCTTGCCGCCGTATTTGATCTGGCTCGGGTCTTTTTTGTCCAGCTCTCGCATTATCTGCTCGCCGTTGTCGGAGTTTGCCGCGGCGATATCTGCGTCCAGATCGGAGTATGAGTAGATCATCATCGCCTCGCTTACGCCCTCTATGGCTTCTATCGCGCGAAATGCGGCGATCTCGTCATCGAAGCTCTCCGCGCTAATCGTGGCTACCGCCTTGCCGTCCTCGCACGCTACGAACTCGCAGCCGCCGATACTTTGCAGCTCCTTACGAAACGCCGCTACGCATTTGCGCTTAGATAGATCACGACGCTTGAAATATTCATTTTAGCCCCCAAAAGTAGATATATCTATTGTATCCCGAGCCCACGAGATAATCTCCTTCGAAAAGCAGATAGTTAATGATATCGTTATCTAGCTCGATGCTGCGAATGATCTCGCCTGCTTTATCGATTACGCGCACGCCGTTATTAACGGTAAAAGCGCCTAGCTCGGGGCTTAGCGCCACGGCAAAAACTGCAAAATGGGCATTATAGAATTTGCTAAAATCGCCGTTTTCGTAGTAGCACGATCTTTCTTTGTCGTTCGAGCCGCTCATCATGCGATCGCCAAGTAGTGCCACGGAGTAGATTCCGTCCTTGTGCAGGGACTTTTGGCTCATAAGCTTTTTCGCTTTCGCGTCGAAATAAAACACGATACCGCCTTCGCACGAGATTAGCAGCGTTTCGGTGGAGCGGTCGTATGCGCTGCCGCCCAAAGACGCGATGGTGAGCTTTTGCTCAAAGCTTACCTTGCCGCTAGACAGGTCGAAGTATAAAATTTCGCTACCAAGACCTAGCAAAATCACGGTATTTTCGTCGTAGAAATAGACGTTTTTGATCCCCGTCATCGGCAACTTGTAGTGCGTGATCTTGCCGCTCGCAAACACGCCCAGCATCTTTTCAAACGCGTCGCCGTTATACAAAAATGCGTATTTCTCGCCTAGTTTATCGACGTCGAATATGGTAGCGCCCATCGGCTCGTCTAGGTAATTTTTGGACGAGGGCAGGGCGAAAATTAGCGTCTTGGAGATTGCGTCCGGCACGGAATTTGAGATGGAATTTTGAGCGGAATTTAATGCCGTAGAATTCTCGGCAGAATTTTGCGCCGTAGAATTTGCCGCTGCGGAATTTACGCTCGCTTTTGCATTGAAATTCTGCGCTGCATCAGAATTTGTGCTTGCGGTGGAATTTTGATCTGCGAAATTTTGTCCGGCGGCAGAATTTCGCGCGGAATTCTCCGCGGAGTTAATGGTGATTTTATAGAGCTTTCCGTTGTCAAGCCCTGCGTAAATTTCGCCGTTTAGATTTTTTAGCACTGCGACATTTGCGTCAAGCTCTAGTATGAATCTAGCGTGTTTGATCTTTGCAGGCGCATCTATGCCCACAGCGTCACTAGGTATTGCAACGCCGTTGCCGGCATAGATGAAGCAGGCGCAAAGTAGCAGCGGTAAAAATTTCATCGCGGCTCCTTACTCAACCTCGGCGCCTTGATTTAGCGTATCTATGAGATTAGAAGTGGAATTTGCGTCGCTAAACCTGCTAAAATCGGCTTTGAAATTATTTTTCACTAGCGGATTGGTCTGGGCTTGCGGTACGTGGCATTGAGTGCAGTTGAATCTCTGCTCGGCTAGCGTGCCGTTTAGATCCGCGCCTGTGCGAAAGTCCACCAAGTGGCTTTTTGGAATCGGCGTAGAGCCTACATCCTTAGCGACATCGGGCATATGGCAGGTTACGCACATATTGTTATCCTTTGTGATCGGTACAAGCCCTTCTAAGCTGTGCGGTATAAGCGGTGGAGCGTTTTCGAAGCTGCGCTCGATCTTCGAAGCGGCGCCCGGAGCATCTTCGCTATATTTGAAATCGGGCAGGGAATTTTTATTTTGCACCGATTCGTCCACGCTTTTTATAAAGCCCAAGCTGTCGGCGTCTATAGAAGCCGTCTTATCCGCGGCAAAGAGCGCCGCACAGCATGCAAGAGCCAAGCCTAAAACCATTTTTTTCATTTTTTCACTCCTAATATACTAAAATTTAACGCATCGTCGTCGCATACGTCGATGCAGCGTCCGCAGCTGATACACTCGCTGCTAACGCGCCCATTTTCGCGCCCGACCATCTTAAGTACCTGCACTTCGGGGCAGACCATTTTGCATTTGCCGCACATCGTGCATTTATCAACCTCGTGGCAAATACGAATGATGCTAAAATAGCTAAGCGCCGCCCAAAATCCGCCGAGCGGGCATAGCCGCGAACAGATTGTGCGATCGCCTGCGAAAATTTCAAAAACTACAATCAGTAGTGCGATTGCAAACGCACTCGCACTCAGCGATATGACGGCGCGCGCGAAAAGCGAGATAAAGCTTACGCTCTCAAACGCCGCAAAGCCGAAAGCTCCACTGCAAATGAGCGCTAGCACCGCTAGGACGTAGCGAGCTTTGCGATTTACGCTAACGATCTTAGTCGTTATACCAAGTCTTTTACGAAGCCATGCGGCAAGATCGGTCAGTAAATTTATCGGGCAAACCCACGAGCAATATAATCGCGGCGCTATAAGCGCATAAAATGCTCCTACGATAACCGCTCCGATAACCGCCGTAGCACCTAAAGAAAAGCTAGCTAGCAGCATCTGCGCCGTCGCAAACGGATCGCTTAGATTAATCGTGCCGAAAAGTTTCGACGAGCTTAGATTGCCCTTTAGAATTCCTGATAAAATTCCGTTTTCGCTCGCGGCTTTGAAGGCGAAATTATTTCCTAAAATAAAAAGGACTAGAATAGAAATTTGGCTCAAACGCCTTAAAATAGTGTATTTCATTGCCTAGTCCCTTCCATTAGATCGTCCTCGTTTAAGTAGTCCTTGCTCTTTTGCGGATCGAGCTTGATTTTGGTGTCTGCGTCCTTTAGCTTCGCGTCGTCGCCATTGATCCAGCCTTTGACGTAGTTATCGCTGGAAATTCCTATGACGCGCTCGCGTTCCACGACGCTGATAGACGCCTTTTTCGTGACGCAGGCATGCTCGCATTTGCCGCAACCCGTGCAATAGTTGCTATCTACGACGGGCACGAGCAGGGCGTGCTTTTCGGTGCGGTTGTTGTGACGGTAATCGATCCTAAGCGCCTTGTCCATTACGGGGCAGCTTCGCACGCACGCATCGCATTGGATACCCGCATAAGCGATGCAATGCTCGGTATCTATGACCGCAACGCCCATTTTGGATAGACGCACGTTTAGCTTAGAGTTTTCGCTCACTAAATTTTTATCTAGCGCGTCGCTAGGACAGGCTGCGACGCAAGGTATGTCGTCGCACATATAGCACGGAATTTCGCGCGGGATAAAAAACGGCGTGCCGTTTGCAATAGCGTGATCGCAAAAGCTCGCAAGCTTAAGCGTATCAAACGGGCATGCCTCGACACAAAGCCCGCACCTTAGGCATTTGCTAAGAAATTCTTTCTCGTCTATAGCTGCGGGCGGGCGGAGTTTGGCGTGCTCGCTAGAGTTTGCGACTCCGAGTCCCAAAACGCCCACGCCCGCAGCTAAAGAAAGAATACCTAAGACCTCACGCCTATCCATAATTTACGCCTTGTAAATTTTAACCGCGCATTTTTTGTAGTCGGTCTCTTTTGAAAGCGGGCAGGTATGATCGAGCGTGACACGGTTGATATAAACCTTCTCGTCAAAAAACGGCACAAAAATAAGTCCCTTCGGCGGAACGTTACGTCCGTGAAAGTCCACGCGCGCTTTGACTTTGCCGCGGCGCGACTCGATCCAGACGATTTCGTTTTGTTGTACACCGATTTTGGCGCCGTCGGCTTCGTTCATATAGCATCTTGCCTCCGGTACGGCGCGATAAAGCTCCGGCACGCGCATAGTCATAGTGCCCGTATGCCAGTGCTCCAGCACACGACCCGTACATAGCCAGAAAGGATATTCCTCGCTTGGCACTTCTACAGGATCCATATATGGACGGAAGAAAATTTTAGCTTTATTGGCAAGGCTTGTTTTCTCTTCGCCTGAAGTAGCAGATTTCAGATCGCCGCTAGGAAGCGCCGCTTTGGCGTTACCGTAGAAGGCGAAGTCGCTATCCGGAGCCGCTTTTTTAGCATAAGGATCGTATTGAGCGTTAAAGCGCCAAAGTGTTTCTTTGCCGTCTACGACCGGCCATCTAAGACCGCGCACTCGGTGATATGTATCGAAATCGGCTAGATCGTGTCCGTGACCGGTACCGAATTTTCGGTATTCCTCCCAGAGATATTTTTGGATGAAAAAGCCATATCCTTTAAATTCTTTGCCGTCGCTACCGATGACGCCACGAGAGTCGCCGTTTACTTCGGAGTTATCGAAGCTTGCCATAATCGGATCTTTTGCAGCGAAAGCCTGAGCGTCTTTGTTTGCAAAGAGCACTTCAAATAGTGTAGTCTCTGGCGTATAGCCGAATTCTGAAATTTTATCTAATACGTTTGGAAGCGTAAGCTTATCATTTACTTTAACCTCGCCCCAGAAATCCTTGAGTTTGAAGCGCTTGGAAAACTCTAGCATCTGCCACGTATCGCTCATCGCGTCGCCCACAGGAAGGACCTGCTGTCTCCACCACTGAGTTCTACGCTCGGCATTGCCGTATGCGCCCCATTTTTCGTAGATCATCGCGGTTGGCAGGATTAGATCAGCTACCTTTGCGCTTAGTCCTGGATACGGATCGCTTACTACGATGAAGTTATCCATCTCGCGCGCCGCTGCGATCCAGTGGTTTGCGTTGGCGATCTGCTGCCATGGGTTATTTACCTGCACCCATAGCCATTTTATCTTGCCGTCTTCGAGATTGCGCAGAGCCTGCACGTAGTGCGCACCCGGTTTTGGGTTTATCGTGCCTTCGGGGAGCTTCCAAATTTTTTCGGAAACCTTTCTGTGTGCCGGATTTGCCACGACCATATCGGCAGGTAGGCGGTGAGAAAACGTGCCCACCTCTCTAGCCGTGCCGCAAGCGCTAGGCTGACCGGTAAGCGAAAACGCTCCGCAGCCAGGTTTGGCTTGCTTGCCAAGAAGGAAATGCACCATGTAACTTTGCTCATTAACCCAAGTTCCTCTTGAGTGCTGATTAAAGCCCATCGTCCAAAAGCTTACTACTTTGCGATCTTTTTCTATATAAAAATCTGCTAGCTGCTTTAGCTTGGTCTTAAACGCCTCTAAATCCTCACTTTCGTCACCCTTAGCTAAAGGCGCTACGAAATCTAGCGTGTAAGGCTCCAGCGCTTTTTTAAATTCTTCGAAGCTTATGAGCCAGTGAGCATCTGATTTGTCAGAGTGTTTGTTTTCGAGTACGTCGCCCTCTTTCATACCCAGATATGCTAACGTAACGCCCTCGGATTTGCTTAAAATTTTGGATTTTTGCTTAGCCGCGGTATCAAGCTCGGTTTTGCGGTATTTTTTATGATTTATATCTTCTCGCAAGCCGTAACCGATATCTACTGGACCGGTAGCGAATACACAGTGCTCTTTAATAAATTTCTCATCTATCATATCCGGGTGGTTGTAGACGATCTCCCTTGCTATGTAGTTCCATATCGCTAAATCGGTATTCGGACGGAATATAATTTCAATATCGGCGATGTTTGAAGTGCGGCTAGAGTATGTCGAGAGATTTATAACTTTTACGCGGTCCGGGTTGCGAAGCTTGTGGTCGGAGACGCGAGACCAAAGGATAGGGTGCATCTCAGCCATATTCGCGCCCCAAGCGATGATGGTATCGGTTAGCTCGATATCGTCGAAAACACCCGCAGGCTCGTCAATACCGAAGGTTTGCATAAAACCTACGACGGCGCTAGCCATACACTGGCGGGCGTTGGGATCGAGATTATTGGAGCGAAAGCCCGCCTTTACTAGCTTTGCTGCAGCATAGCCTTCCGGGATCGTGTATTGACCGCTGCCAAGTACGGCAAAGCCCTCGGGACCGCCTTCGTTATAGGCGCGTCTGAAATGCTTCTCCATTTCGTCGAACGCTCGTTGCCAGCTGATCTCGATAAATTTTCCCTTTTTGTCGAATTCGCCTTTGGAATTTACGCGCAAAAGAGGCTTGGTGATGCGATCGGCGCCGTACATGATCTTGGCGTTGAAGTAGCCTTTGATGCAGTTCAGACCGCGATTTACGGGCGCTAGCGGATCGCCTTTGACCGCTACGATTTTGCCGTCTTTAGTGGCTACCATGATGCCACAGCCTGTGCCGCAGAAGCGACAGGCCGCCTTGTCCCAGCGCCAGCCTTTTTCAGCTTCGTCCGCAGCACTAAGACTGCTAGGCAAACTGATGCCCGCAACGCTACAGGCAGCCGCTGCCGCAGAGCTTTTTATAAAGTCTCGTCTATCCATGAGATTAACCTTTCGTTTAGAATGTAAATTTCTATTAACGTTTTGGATAATAGCATAAAAAAACGGCTTAGTCTAGATTAAAATCAAGGTTTTTTCTACATAGATTTCAGATATAAGATAATAATTTTATAAATTTTAAATTTAGTGGCTTAAATTTTATCAGGACAACGAGTTTTTGATAAATTTTAATATAGATTTTCATTTAATTAAATTAATATATTATACCGATAAATTAGCATTAAAATTTCATAAAAATTTAATCGCGCTTTGAAATAAAACGGAGCGTAATATAATTTCAAAATTCTATTAAAATTATAAAACTTAGCTTAAAAAGCGTCTTTTGCGATAAGCGATAAATTTTACGCTAAAACGCCGCCATTACCGAACTAAAAGCGTAAAATTTAACTATTCAATTTAATATGCAATATTTGCATATTGCTTAAATTTTGCTTAAAAAAATTCACTAATTTAAAAATTCTTTTATAATCTAGAAAGTATAATAGCCGTGCAAACCAAAATTCTTGAAAGGAATATTATGCAGTCCAGAGAAAAGATTGTCAAAACGACTTGTCCTTACTGCGGCACCGGCTGTGGTATCGATCTTATCGTAAAAGACGGCAGGATCGTAAACGCGCGCCCTACGCAGGCTCACCATGTAAATGACGGCGAGCTATGCTTAAAAGGGATGTTTGGCTGGGAGTTCGTAAACTCTCCAAAACGCCTTGCCAAACCTATGATCCGTAAGAAAAACGGAGTATTTGATAGAAGCGGCAAGCTTGAGGAGGTAAGCTTTGAAGAGGCTTACGATTTTGTAGCGTCTAAATTTAAAGAGACCGTCGCTAAATATGGCCCAAGCTCAATAATGGGTTTTAGCTCGGCGCGCTCAAATAACGAAGACAACTACGTTTTTCAGAAATTTTTCCGAGCTCAGGGCAGCAATAACGTCGATCACTGCGCCCGTCTTTGACACGCTCCTACAGTGGCAGGTCTTGCCAACACGCTAGGAAACGGAACGATGACGAACGATTTGGTAGAGTTCGCTACCGATACGGACGTATTTTTACTCATCGGCACAAACACGAGCGAGTGTCACCCGATCATCGCTATGCAGATGCAGCGCGGGCTTCAGCGCGGCGCCAAGATGATCGTCGTAGATCCGAAGCGCACAGATATGGCGAAAAAAGCCGATATCTATCTGCAAATCCCAGTGGGTGCGAACATTAAGACGCTAAATACCATTATGAATGTTATCATTGCCGAAAATCTTCAAGATGACGAGTTTATCAAAAACTACGCTCACGGCTATGAATATTTAAAAGAAGCGGTTAAGGACTTTACTCCTGAGCGATTCGAGCGCGAGACCGGCGTGAAAAAAGAGCTCGTAATCGAAGCTGCTAGAATGTATGCTAAAGCAGGCGCAGCGGCGATCTGCTACACGATGGGTATCACACAGTTTAGCGACGGCACCTCAAACGTCTTTTCGCTTTCAAATTTAGCTATTTTGACGGGGAATTTAGGCAAACGAGGCGCAGGTGTAAATCCTTTGCGCGGTCAAAATAACGTCCAGGGTGCGTGCGATATGGGCGCGCTGCCTAATGTCATCCCGGCAGGCGCGGTAAATTCCGCTTACGCACAGGAGCAGGCGCGCAAAGTATGGCACTTCGAGCTAAATCCTACTCCGGGCTTTAAGCTTACGGTCGCACCCGATAAGATGGACAGCGGCGAGCTGAAGTTGCTATACGTTTACGGCGAAAACCCTGTAATGAGCGATCCTTGGACGGAGCACTTCGTGCACTCGACGCACCATCTGGATTGCTTTATCGTGCAGGATCTTTTCTTTACTGAGAGCGCACAGAAGGCCGATGTTGTACTACCTGCTGCCGGATGGGGCGAGAAGGACGGCACCTTTTTAAACACTTCCCGCCGCGTCCAGCGCACGCGCAAGGCAAGCGAGCCGGCTCCTGGCGTAGAGCCTGATTGGAAGGTCGTTTGCAATATCGCACAAAGAATGGGACTTGAAGGGTTTGATTTTTTAAGCGCGGAAGAAATTTGGAACGAAGTGCGTGCATTAATGCCTAAATTTTTCGGCGGTATTAGCTACTATAGGCTAGATAAGCTAGGCGGCATCAGCTGGCCATGTCCTGATGAAGATCATCCGGGCACGCCGGTTCTTTACGCAGATCATAAATCGATGCTGCCTGACGGTAAATTTAGAATGGTGCCGGTGCTTTACGTGGATGATAAAGAGGAGCGCGCTAAAGCTGAGGCGGATTTCAGAGCCAAGATGAAAATTCCTGATGATTATCCGGTGGGAAGCGGCGCGCTTAGCGAGATTCCGGATGAAATTTATCCGTGCTTATTTACGACGGGGCGCAAGGTTTATCACTACCATACGGGCACGATGACGAGAGAGTGTCGCGCGCTAGAGTACGGCGCGGGCGCAGAAGGCGCGCTCATCGAGGTAAGCCCCGACATCGCACGCGAACGCGAGCTTACCGAAGGCTGCTACGCGCTTGTTAAAAATAAGCGCGGTCAGATCGCCGCGAAGCTTCGCATAAATCCGGATCTGAAAGAGGGTACGATATTTACGACCTTCCATTACAGCGAGGCCGACGGCAACGAGCTCGTGCATGCAGGCGATCTAGATCCGCTATCGGGTATCCCGCCGCTAAAGATGACGATCGCAAATATCAGAAAGCTTAGCGAGAGCGAGTTTATTGAGTTCAGAAGACAAAATGAGATGTCGATGCACTCCGAGAAACCTTATCTATCGCCGGTGAATAGGTAATTTGGGCGGTAAATTCCGCCCGCTTTGCAAAGATGAAATTTAATCGCCGCTACGGCAAAATTTGATGAAATTTTATCTTTGCGGGCGTTTCATGGTCGCTTGTGCTCACGGTGCGAGCGGCTCGTGGAATTTTCCACGCGATTTTTTAAATACAAAACTGCGAGCGCTTTAAATTTACGCACGCCGCTTCGGCTTTACTTCGGCGAATTAAGGCTATTTAAGCAAAATTTCACTACGATACGGGCGAAATTAAAATAAGGAAGGTCTATGGAGCCGATTTATAGGGCGGAGATAGTTAAATTTAAAGGGGATGAAAGAAGGATCGTAAGCGATATCTTGGTTCGCGAGATCAAGCTTGAAATTTTACTAAACGACAAGCGTTTCGGCGCACTGATGGCGACTCCGAGCGATTTAAAGGCGCTTGCGGTAGGCTATTTGCTGAGCGAAAATTTGATCTCGGATCCAAGCGGTATAAAAAGCATCGAGCTCGCGCCGGACGGACTTAGCGTGAATGTCTGCGGCGAGATAAACGAAAAGCGGCTAAATAGCTTCGATGCCGAAAAGGTCATCATCAGCGGCTGCGGGCGCAGCTCTACCGCAAATATCGATCCTGCAGCGATGGCGGCGCGCAAAGTCCGCTCGGACGCTAAATTTCATAAGAATGAAATTTTAAATTTGATGAGCGAGTTTTACACGCAGTGCGAGCTTTATGAGATGACCGGCTGCGTGCACACCGCAAAGCTCTTTACCGCGGGCGGCGAGTATTTTATCGGCGAGGATATCGCCCAGCACAATACCATCGATAAATCGGTCGGCAAGGCGGTCTTGGCGGGGCACGATACGCAGGGCTCGCTTCTTTTGGTAAGCGGCAGGCTAAGCTCTGAAATGGTCGCCAAAGCCGTGATGAGCGGCATTAGCGCGCTTGTTTCGCGTACGGCTCCTACGAGTCTGGGCGTCGTGATCGCGCGTAAATTTGATCTTACCCTTTGCGGCTTCGCGCGCGGCGAAAATTTAAACGTTTATAGCGGCAAAGAGAGAATTTTGAGTTAAGAGGGCGGCATGGAGATAGATATCAAGATAGACGATAAAAAAGCAAGCGAGATCAAAAGGCTGATTTTAAATTTACTAAATCCAAGCGGCAAGCTCGATTGCGGCGCGGCGTTTAAGATCGCCGCCAAATTAGGCGTAGATGCAAGCGTCGTAGGAGATCTCGCGGCGCGCGAAGGGATACGGATAGATCGCTGCGAACTCGGGCAGTTCGGCAAGCTGCAATGCAGCGGAAGCAGCATAAAGGCGCTGCAAAAGCTAGATCCGCTTTTGGATGAGAAAAGACGGATTTTTTGTCGCGACGCCCGAGCCGTAGCTAGCGGTGGAGTAGGGTTCGATACGGTGCGCTCTACGCTTAAGGAGCACGCCATAGACGTGAAATATTGTCAGCTGGGCTGCTTTAAGGAGAAGAAAGGCAAAAGAATGAGGGTAAAAACGAAAACTTGGATCGAAAATGCGCAGGGCGAGCTCATTTTCGGCAAGGGCAAAACCGAAGTGCTGGACGTGATCGCTCAAACGGGTTCCATCTCTAAGGCCGCAGAGGTTTTGGGGATGAACTACAAAAAATGCTGGAGCCATCTGCAAATTTTGCAAAAAAATCTGCAAGAGGAGCTCTTTAGCACCAAGCAAGGCGGCGGCAATGCCGCGGGCACGACGCTAAATGAGCGCGCCTATGAGCTGATCGCCGCGTATAAGCAGCTGCAAAGCGATATAGAAAACTACGCAAACGAGCGCTTTAAGGAGCTGTTTTTGAAAAAAGAGGGCGAGAAAGACGCAAGTAAAGCAAAAGATAAAAACCATTAAATTTAAAGGAGACAACGATGTTTGTAAAGCTAAACGATCGAACCTATCTAAACAAAGACAGGATCACACGTATCAAGGTAGATAGCGTCCAGGACGGTATCAGAATTCGCTTCTACGAGGGGCAGTTTCAAGTCGCCAAAAGCGGCAGATTTGAAAGCGAAGAAAAAGCGATGGAGTGGCTGCAGAAAAATTTTATCGGCAAATAGGCGCAAAGCGTGCTTTATGACCGCGCGAGCAGCTTGCGAATATATCCGCAAAATAGCGGCTCTTTGTGATGCGGTAGCGGCTCGCACTCATTAGCACGACGATAGTTTTCGGTAGTTTGTGCTTTCAAGAAGAGGTTGCGCAAAGATGTTGCGGTAAAATTTACGGCGAACGAGCTTCGGATATAGAGCCTAGCGTAGCGTGCAAATAGGGATACGATTACGCAAATATGGTCTATGACGGCATTCGTTCGCCAAATTTACTCGAAAGATTTCATCGTTTAAACCCAGCTTAACCGCATTTTTCAGCTAGCTTTGCCTATTTCGCCTATATAGTATTTATATTTTATTAAGTACTGATTGGATATAGTCGCGGGCAAAATTCTAAGGGAAAATTTTGAAAAGCTTCAAACTTCGGTTTATTTATGCTATCTGCGTGATAGTCGTATGCGCGCTGTATCTGCTAGTCGAAAGATCGGGTCTTACGGAGCACAAACAAACTCATTTTACCGTTACTTCAGATACTAATGTCTCCAAAGTGCCGGGTCTTAGCAAATACGTAACCCAAGAAGAGGTCGATAGCTTCGCATTTCGCTACTGGGATATAGATTATAATTCAAACCCGAAAAACGTATTTAAAGAACCCGCTATAGACGTAGAGCTAAAAAGGCTTTTAAAAAGCAAGCAAACTGATAAAATTTTAAAATTTATGAAAGATAACAATTTAACCGTCGATCATACTATGCACGGAGGGGTGACGCCTGTGATGTATTCTAGCTTTTGGGACGATGCAAATACTACCCAAGAGCTTATAAAGCTAGGTGCGGATATACATAAAAAAGACGAATACAAGCTATCCGCTATGGCTTATGCGATAGAAAATAATGCTACTAAATCGGTAAGACTGCTTTTAGACAACGGGGTTAAATTTGAAGAAGTCAAAATGGTGCAGGGCTATATAGTTTGCCCTAGATATTCTGACGATACCGAAATCATAGTTGGCAACAATATAGATATAAAATTACGTACTGAGTGTCTAATCAATCATGATCACTCAAAAGATCCTGTTTATCCATTAAACTATGCAATATATAGTAATTTGATAGAAATTGCCGATATGATGCTACAAAGAGGTATGAAACCGAAAGCATATGAAGGTCCTTTGTATTATTTAAGTGAGAACGGCATTTCGTTTAAACAAAAGGAAATATTTAAAAAATCTATTTATACTTTTCTTCCGCGGGATATGATGTATAAAGATAAATTAGAATTATTAATAAAATATAATATAGATGGTCTACCGAGTCAAGATGATATTGTTACGGCTTATAGAAATTGTTTGGATAGTTTAGCTGGATCTATAAAAAAGAAAGAGTCTTACATAAACCATATGAACGATTACTGCTATGGAGAAAAGATTTTAGAATCATATGATTGGGCTCTTCGAGGCAGATGGGAAGTTAAAAATAATGAAGAAAAAGATAAAGGAACCGATAGATACTGGAAAGAAAAAGATTTTATAAAATTTTTCGGTTATATGCCAAATGATAAAAAATGTACTAAGCTAGAACCGGATATTAAAATATTAAATTTCTATAATATGAAAATAGATAGATATAAAGCTCTTTGCGGCAATGGGCTGAGCGATGAAGAGATTTTGCAAAAAAGTAGCCTCAAAGATAAAAACAATACCGAGGCATTCGATATTGAGACATTTTTTAAATATTTAAATTTTGAGGAAATGCTAGAGGAAGCGAAAGTGAAAATTCTACATAATGGCGAGAAAATAGATATGAAAGATTATGCCGAAATTCTAAGACAAGAAGCAGCTAAAAAACTAGATAGTAATCAATAAATTTGAAAGAGTAAAACTATATAGCATCAGAAATTAAGTGATATAGTGGGCAAAGCTTTTCTAAATTCTCATTAAAATTCCTCCCTGCTAGGCCCTAAATTAATCCAAATTTCACTATAATTAACCACTTAAATTTTAAAGGCCGCGAATGCTAAGCTTAGACGAAATTCGAAAAAATATCATCCTAAAACCGGGCGTGCACTATTTTGATTTCGCGGCTTCGGGGCTTGCTTATGAGCCCATAGAGCGCGAGATAGGCGAAATTTTAAAAACCTACGCCAATACCCACTCCGACAGTAGCTCCAGCGCGATCATCACGCAGCGTCGCTACGAGGGCGCGCGCGAGAGCCTAAAAAAGCTGCTAGGGCTTGACGAGCGGTTTTATCTCATCGCCTGCGGACAGGGCGCGACGGCCGCGATCAAGAAATTTCAGGAGCTGCTCGGCATCTACCTGCCGCCTGCGACCAGATGCGCGATCGGCGAGGCAAATCTACGCGCAGCGCAGCTTCCGCTCGTGCTCGTTTCGCCATACGAACACCACTCAAACGAGCTTAGCTTTCGCGAGGGGCTTTGCGACTACTTGCGCGTGCCTCTTAGCGAGGGCGGCGAGATCGATCTGCTAGCACTCGAGCGTATCCTAAAGCTAAACGCCAGACGCTGCATCATCGGTTCGTTTAGCGCCGCCTCAAATGTCACGGGCGTCGTCAGCGACTACAAAAAGATCAGCGAGCTAATCAGGGCTACGGGCGGGATCGTGGCCTTTGACTGCGCGGCGCTGAGCTCGCACGCAAATTTAGATTGCGATCATTTCGACGCGATTTTCCTCTCGCCGCATAAGTTGCTAGGAGGACCTGCAAGCTGTGGGCTTTTGGCGATCAAAAAGGAGCTGCTCAGTAGCGATGTGCCGACCTTTGCCGCGGGCGGTACGGTCGCCTACGCTAGCCGCGAAGGGCACGTGTTTTTGAAAAATCCCGAGCAGCTAGAGGAGGGCGGTACGCCGCCTATTATCGGGCTTATGCGGGCAAATTTGGCCTACGCGCTGCGAAACGAGGTGGGCTTCGAGCAAATAAAAAGCGCCGAGGACGAGCTCGCGCGGCTTTTTGAGCGCGAGCTAGCGGGCATTGACGAGATCATAAACTACGCTCCAAAGGGCGCGCCGCGGCTGCCGATAATTTCGTTTAACGTGCGCGGCGTCTCGGCGTATGATTTCGCCGCGAGCCTTAGCAACGACTTCGGTATCCAGACGCGCGCGGGCGTGATGTGCGCGGGGCCGTACGCTCACGATCTGCTGGGTATCAAGGAGGGGCGCATGCCAGAAGCCAAGCCCGGCTTCGTGCGCGTGAGCCTGCACTATACACACACCGAGCAAGACGTGCTATATCTCGTGGGCGCGATAAAATCCTGCATCAAAAAACACCGAGATCTTTGGGGCGAGGAAAAGGCGATGTATGAGATGTTCGGCGGGAAGATTTAAGCAGTGTAAGGCTAAAGCTCTGCCGCTTTTTTGAGCTCGCGAAATTTTATAAAATTCCGCACAGTTTTTAAATTTTATCGGAATTCCGTGCAGTCTGCTTGGAATTTTACGCGAGTTTTGCGCCGCAGAATTCTTACTATCGTTCCACCTTTGCACTGTAGGCAAACGGCGCGTTCCTCGGAGGAACATATAATTTCGTTCGTAAATTTGCGGGCAAATTCCGCGGAGTTAAAATTTAGAATTTGAAATTCCGCGCCTAGAAATTGTGGAATTTCAAAATCCCGTTAGCTGTATTCGCGGCTAAGCTCTCAAATTTCTTAGCAATGGAATTTTAAAATTTCACGCTGCGCCGCTAGGTAAAGCCATACCTGTAAATTTCAAAATTTAAAGGCGCAAATTTTTATGTTCTGTTTCACCGGGTATGCCGTGATAGATGGTTCGCAGTAAAAATTTGAAGAAATAATATTAGTGCCGCGCGAATAAAATTCTAAAAGCAAAATAAAGCTTATCCGCACTTCGCGCAGAATTACTCCAGCCCTAAAAACGCGCCGTTTTCAAATCCGAAATAGATCTTCTCGCCCACGCTCCAGCGCCGCTCATCCTGCGCCGTGACGCATTTTAGCAACACGTCGCCCGCCTTGATCTTGATGAGCAGCGAGGAGCCGTACTGAAGCGAAACCGAGTGCAAAATCCCCGCGAAGCAGCGCTCAAACGGGCTTTGGGATAATAAAATTTTACTCGGATTTATCGCGATTTTGCGAGCGCGTGCGAGCACCTCTTCAAGGCGCAGCGAAATTTCATCCGAAAATTTTAAAATTCCGTTTTGCACGTCAAAGATGTTTTTGTATTCAAACTCGCATATTTTGCCGCGATGCAGAAATACGCTTCTTTGCGCGATCGCGCTGAGCCATTTCTCATCGTGGCTGGCGATGATAAAGCCGCAGCCGTAGCGGCTTCGCATAAATAAAATCGCGCGTGCAAAGAGCTTGGAGGCGGCAAGATCGAGGCTGTTGGTCGGCTCGTCGAGCAGATAGAGCTTCGCGCGCTGCGCCAGAGCGAGCGCAAACGCGATGCGTTGCGTCTGCCCCGAGCTAAGCTCGAAATGCTTCTTTGATAAAAAACTTCTATCAAGCCCCGTTAGACCGAGCGCTTCATCCACTCGCTCGTCAAATTCCGCAAGCGCGCCGCGGCTTTTGAGCGCAAATTTAAAATTTTGCTCCACGCTGCGTTTTAAAAGCACGGGCTCGGGCAGCAGCAGGCAGATCTGCCGCAACGTCTGCAAAGAGGGCGCCCGCTGCCCCCAAAGCTCCACGCTACCGCTGCTTGGACGCTGTAAAAAGGCCAAAATCCGCAGCAGCGTGGATTTGCCGCTGCCGTTGGAGCCCAAAAGCGCCGTGATGCCGCTTGTATTTAGATCGAGGCTGGGGATATTTAA
>NZ_CALIBF010000122.1 GCF_938045465.1 uncultured Campylobacter sp. | reverse complement strand
ATCCACGCCGTAATCCTAAAACTATCCTCTCCGATTAGATAGACCGCGAAGGATGTAAATGCGCCCAAAAAGGACGATACGGCGATACCTACGATCAGCAGAGTAGAGATCGAGCGAGTATGGGCTGTGAGCTTAAAGATCACGATCGACAGCGCGCTTGCGCTTAAAAATGCGAAAATTCCGTAAAAAACGTCGCTAAGCCCCAGCAGGTAAGCTATGACCGCGCCGAAGGTCGCTGCCGAGGCGATGCCGATGATGTAGGGATCCGCAAGCGGGTTTAAAAACACGCTTTGCACCACCACGCCCGAAGTTGCTAGCAGTGCGCCCACTAAGATGCCCATTACTAGGCGCGGCAGGCGCATTTGCAGCAAGATGAGCTGCTTGGTCTCGTCTATCTCGCCGAAGGTGAAAAATTTCGCGACATCGCCTAGCGAAATGCTCGCTCCGCCGCTACTTACGGCTACTAAAGCAAGCAATATGAAAGCTGCGATTAGAAAGAGATAAAATTTAAAGCTCATAGCCCACCAGGCGAACTATACGCGCAAATTTCGTCGCGGCGGATATTTTTAAAATTTAAACGGCGCCAGGAATTTATGCGCGCGGAATTCATGAAATTTTCACGGCTGGTGCCATCATTTTTGCAGCTTGCATAGCTTTTGATATCAGCGCGAAAAAGTACGTAGCCGCACACCTGATTCGGCATAAATTTCCTCCTAAAAGTATTCGCGATTTTTATTAAGAAATTAAAATCGTTATCATGGGATTTTATCGCTTGATTTCTTAAACCGCGATAAATTCCATAACGGCTAAAAGCTGCGGGGTTAAATTTGGGCGATTAGATATTAAAATTTCACGCGACTCCAAGCCGTCTATTTAAATTTGAAATTCAAAATTTAGGCGTTAAATTTAAACGTCGAAAGAGCTCTTTTTAATTTCGCGATTCAGCTTTAAATTATAAAAACGCCGATAAAATACGCACTAAATTTTATTTAACGAGTCCCGCTTTAAAGGCGCAAGCCGTTTTACTAAACGGCAAACTGCGCCGAAGCCGCTCGCTAAGCTTTAAGGAGTGAGCATGAAATTTTGGCAAAAGATCCTTTGGGCGGCGGTCGCCGTCATAGGGGCGTGGTGTTTCGGCATACTTGCGCTAAATAAAGGCGAGAGCATCAGCGCCGTCTGGCTCGTAGTAGCCAGCGCGTGCATCTATCTGATCGGATACACCTTCTACGGACGCTTTATCGCGTATCGCGTATTCGAGCTGGACGATCGCCGCGCAACTCCTGCAGTGATCCGAAACGACGGACGAGATTACGTCCCTACGAACAAATACGTCCTTTTCGGCCACCATTTCGCCGCTATCGCTGGCGCCGGACCGCTCGTAGGTCCCGTAGTGGCCGCACAGATGGGCTATCTACCCGGCACTATTTGGCTTTTGGTGGGCGTCGTGCTTGCAGGCGCGGTGCATGATTTCATCGTGCTCGTGCTCTCCACGCGACGCGGCGGCAAGAGCCTCGGCGAGATGATAAAAGACGAGATGGGCAAGCTCACGGGCGGTATCGCGATGATCGGGATTTTTTTCATCATGCTGATCATCGTAGCGATCTTGGCGATGGTCGTCGTAAAGGCGCTCTCTAACTCGCCGTGGGGGCTTTTTACGATCGCGATGACGATACCGATCGCCGTATTCATGGGAATTTACATGAGGTTCTTGCGACCGGGCAAGGTCAGCGAGGCATCGATCATCGGCTTTATTTTGCTGATGCTTTCGCTCTGGGGCGGGCATTACGTCTCGATCGATCCGTACTGGCACGACGTCTTTTCGCTAAAGGGCGAGACGCTCGCGCTTCTTACGATCGGCTACGGCTTTATTGCGGCGATCTTGCCCGTGTGGCTGCTGCTTGCGCCGCGCGATTATCTAAGCACCTTCCTTAAACTCGGCGTCATCATCGGTATGGCGGTCGCGATAATTTTCGTCGCACCCGAGCTTAAAATGCCCGCTACGACGAAATTTATCGACGGCACGGGTCCTGTTTTTGCAGGTCCGATATTTCCGTTTTTGTTTATCACGATCGCATGCGGCGCGATCTCGGGCTTTCATGCGCTGATCTCCAGCGGCACGACGCCGAAGATGCTCGAGCGCGAAACCCACGCTCTTTTCATCGGCTACGGCTCGATGCTTATGGAAAGCCTCGTGGGCGTAATGGCGCTTGTGGCTGCGTGCATCCTAAGCCCGGGCGAATACTTCGCTATCAACTCGCCTGCCGCGGTACTCGGTAAAGACGCGGTAAGTGCCGCGGCGTATATAAATTCTATCGGATTTAGCATTACGCCCGAGCAGATCGGCGCCTTGGCTTCAAACGTCGGTGAAACCACGATGATGAGCCGCACGGGCGGCGCTCCTACCTTTGCGATGGGGCTAACGATGCTTCTGCATCAGATCATCGGCGGCAAGGAGCTGATGGCGTTTTGGTACCATTTCGCGATCTTGTTTGAGGCGCTGTTTATTCTAACCGCGGTCGATGCGGGCACGCGCACGGGGCGCTTTATGGTGCAAGAAATTTTAGGCAACGTCTATAAGCCATTCTCCGATACCAAAAATTCCCTCTACGGCATCATCGCGACGGTGATCTGCGTGGCGGGCTGGGGCTATCTGCTCTACAGCGGCGTTACCGATCCTATGGGTGGAATTTACACGCTGTGGCCGCTTTTCGGCGCGTCCAATCAGATGCTCGCGGGCATTGCGCTGCTGCTTGCGACGGTGGTGCTTTTTAAAATGGGCAAGCAAAAATACGCCTTCGTCACGATCGCTCCTGCGATCTGGGTGCTTATAACCACGCTTTATGCGGCGATCTTGAAGCTGATGCCGGCTAACGGCGAGCGCGTGCACGACGCGGTAAGCCACGTAGCTATCGCGCAAAATACCGCCGCCAAGCTTGCTAGCCTAAGCGATCCTGCGGCGATCGAAAAGGCGCAGGCTATCATCAGAAACAACGTCATCGACGCCGTACTATGTGCTCTTTTCGTCGTCGTTACGATCATCGTCATCGCTCAAACGATACGAATGTGCCTTAAAATTTCAAAGGGCGGCGCGAACGAGGGGTATTTTAAACTGGCAGAAAGCGAGCACATAGATAGGGGCGTTTATGAAAAAACTTAAATTTAATCCGCTCGCGGCTCCAAAGGCCGTGGCGAGGTTTTTGGCGCGCGCGGATGCCGCACTTGCGCCGCTCATCGGGCTCGGCGATTACGAGGGCTATCTGCGCCATTTCAGAAGCGCCCATCCGGACGAAATCCCGCTGAGCAGGGCGGAATTTTTCCGCGCGATGCAAGATAGCAAGGCAAAAAACGTCAAGTGCTGATAGCGGCGAAAGGGCGCGGTCGCGCCGTACAAATCGTCGTTGATCTGAAATTTTAATTTGATAGGGTGCGGGCGCGCGAGTCATGAAATTTATCCCGCTGCTAGGGATAAAATTTTGCGCATGTCTCGAGCGCTTTAAATTTGCTCGTACTTAGGGCGTTGAGATTTGTCCTTGCCGTTGCGCCCTATTCATCGCCGACCCGCGATTTTTTGCAATGGTCTCACCTCTGCATGTCGTAGAATTTTTAAACGGGTATTTCCGCGTCTTGGTAGAATTCTATATAAAATTTTTGCAAAATTTTTAGCAAACCTGCCTTAATTAAAGGCGCGAAATCACAGCTGTAAATTTTAAATCAGGAATATGGGTGTGCTTGGACCATGGCTTAGATCTTATAGCAGGTTAGAATTTGCTCCGCATCCTCGTCGTAAGCGTTATCTACCAGTACCTGGCATGTGCAGGTATGCGGCTGCGTGTGCTCCTCTTTTTCGACGCCGCCTTCGGGCGCTAAATTTTGCTCGGCAAATGCGTCTTTTTGCTCCGCTTCGTATTTTGCGCTCGCAGCCCGGCAGGAAGCAGCCGTAACGACGCCTAAAATTCTCGCGCCCTTTTGTTTAAATTGATGCGTCAAAACAGGCTTTGTCGCAAGGTATTGGACCTGCTCGCCGAGTTTAAATTTAAAGGGCTCGTCGTACTCAAATTTATCCGTCGCTTCGCACCTGGATTTACTAGCCTCGATCTGCGTAAATTCGCCCGAGCCGCCGCGATTAAATTCGTCCGCTTCGTCGCATCTAAATTCCTCGGCTTTATCGTGCGCAAATTTGTCCGAGCCGTCGTGCTCGCCGCTCTCGAGGTCGCCCGTTTTGCCGTGCTCGAAGCCGCCCGCCTCGCTACGCATGAGATCAAGAACCCTCAGCTCATTCGGCTCGTTTATAAAGTGTCCGCGCCAGCCGTCCGGTCCATTCGCCGCAAGCTCGAATTTATCGAAATCAAAATCGAGCTTCACGCGGAATTTAACGTTAAAATTTGCGTCCGTAAAAACAAGCTCGTTAGCTCCCTCTATTTCGCCGTTTTCGCCCGCTTCGCCCACGCGAATGCAATATCCGCCGCTCGCGCGCTGCGCCTGCGTCATAGGGTAAGTTTTCGCGATGATTTTAAGCTCGCAACCGCTTAAATTTAAGCCGTAAATTTGACCCGAGCGCGTAAAAATCAAGAAATTTAGCTCATCCTGCTTAAAAATCGCCGTGCAGCCCTTTAATCGCTTTCGCATGCCCGCCTGCGTCTTAAAATCGTAAATAAAAAGCGTATCGTCGGTCGCCGTAATAGCCTTTTTATCGCCGCCCTTGCTACTTAGCGCGATAAAATTGCCGTATTTTAGCACGCCCTTCTTGTGCTTTGAGATGAGCGCGAGATCCGCGGCGTTAAATTTATAAATCGTGTCTATAAAGCCCAAAACTACGAGCGTGCGGCCGTCATCGTCAAAGGTCGCGGCACGGGTAAAATCGCGGAAAGGCGCGCCGGCTAGCTGCTTGCCGCTTTCGAGCGAGAATTTTCTAAGCTTCATCTGCTTTTGCTCGTCGTTATCGCCTACGTAAAATGCGCGATCGCCCTTTATCAGGACGTTTTCGCCGATATCGCGAAGTCTGTTTTGAAGCCTACTTTGCCATAAAATTTTCATCCGTCGCTCCTTCCGTCTGCGCGTAAGAACACAGCGCGATTTATTGCTTTTAATTTGCGCTAGCGGTTTTTCAGCGCGCATGCTAATACTTGAATTATTGCTTTTAAATTTACGCTATTTGCGCGGCGCTCGGTACCGATTTAATCGACATTTTAGCCGTGCTTTGCGGGCAAATTTATCCGCGTAGCGTTTGGACCGGGCTAGAAAGAAATTTAACCGCGCGCTGTTTGAGCGAAACCACAAAATTAGCCTCGCAAATTTAGATCATTTTTTCGGTTTATTTTCTTTGATATAGTCCACGGCGATACGCTGGCAGGCGATCTTGTCGTTCTTTTCGAGGCATAAAGTCTCCAGCTCCTCACGGCTGAAATTTTTGTAATCTTTGATCGTCTTTTTGCCGCCGCCTCCCATCACGAAGTATATGAGAACCGCTAAAATCGCCATCACAGCGATTAATCTAAGCATGATTGCCTCCTAAATTTCATAGATTTTGCGCCAAATGTGCGAGCGAATTCGGCGCGTATCTGTTTAAAACAAGCGGTCAAATTCTGTGCCGTTCGAATTTTGCGAGCAGCGCATTTTAAATTTAAAGCGATATCTGCTTCGGAAAGTACCTATCCAGCGTCTGCGCTACCTGCTCTAACCAGACCTTTCGCTCAGCTTCGTCGCTATCTGCGACCACTCTAAACATCAGCCGCTCAAAGGTTTTCACGCCGCAAAAATCAAAAATGCAGTTTTTCCAAATTCTTTCCAGCGGATCGCCGAATATCTCGTTTTCTCTGGCCTTGGGAGTGTTGGAGGTGTTGAAAACTACGGCGGCTTTAGCCTTTAAAAGCCCTATCGGAAGCCCGCCACCATTATCGCCCGGCGCAAAATCGTAGGCTACTCTCTGCCTTAGCACACGGTCAATCCAGCCCTTGAGGATAGCGGGCGGCTCGCCCCACCAGTTCGGATGGACAATCACGATGCCGTGGGCGCTTACGATATCTTTTTGATGCACTTTTAACAGCTCGTCGTCGCTTTCGTCGCTAACGAGCTCGGTGCCGCTAAGGATCGGGTTAAATTTCTCCTTATATAGATCGTGAAATTTAACCTCGTAGCCGCTATTTTGCAGCTTTTCTACCGCTACGTTTGCAATCGCCGCATTTAGGCTTCTTTCGTAAGGATGCGCTAAAATGATGCAGATTTGTTTCATCTTACTCCCACTCTATCGTTGCGGGCGGTTTACTCGAGATGTCGTAAACTACGCGGTTGATGCCGTCCACTTCGTTTATGATGCGGCGAGAGACGTTTTCTAGCAGGTCGTAAGGCAGGCGCGAGAAGCTAGCCGTCATGCCGTCGCTGGCGTCCACTACGCGTATGCACACGGCGTTTTCGTAAGTGCGGTTATCGCCCATGACGCCTACTGAGTGCACGTTTAGCAGCACGCAAAACGCCTGCCACGTTTTGTTGTACCAGCCGCTTGATTTTAGCTCGTCGCGCAGGATCACGTCGGCTTTGCGTAGTAGCTCAAGGCTTGGCGTATTTACCTCGCCCATTATGCGGATCGCAAGGCCAGGACCTGGGAATGGATGGCGGAAAACGACTTCGCGCGAAAGACCTAGCTCGAGTCCCAGCTGGCGCACTTCGTCTTTAAAAATTTCGCGCAGAGGCTCGATCAGTTCAAATTTCATATCTTTAGGTAGCCCGCCTACGTTGTGATGGCTTTTGATCGTTTTGCTTGAGCCTGCGACGGAGCTTTCGATGATGTCGGTATAGAGCGTACCCTGGGCTAGAAATTTTACGTTTTTGTATTTTGCCGCTTCTTTGCTGAAAACCTCGATGAAGGTCGCGCCGATGATTTTGCGTTTTTGCTCGGGATCGACCACCCCTTTTAGTCTGCTTAAAAATAGCTCGCTAGCATCGATCACGTCTAGGCTCACGCCCAGTTTGAGCCTAAACATCTCCTCTACCGCCTTGCGCTCGCCCGCGCGGAGCAGGCCGTTATCGACGAAAACCGCTATCAGGCTCTGCGGCACCGCATGCGCCAAAAGCGCCGCTACGACCGAACTATCCACGCCGCCGCTTACCGCGCAAAGCACTTTGGCGCTGCCTATGCGCTCTTTTATTTTGATCATCTGCTCTTTGGCGAAGCTACCCATATTCCAAGTGCTGGTTATTCCGCAGATCTCTTTGGCGAAATTTTTTAAAATTCTATCGCCGAACTCGCTGTGGCAGACCTCGGGGTGAAATTGCAGCGCGTAAATTTTATGGGTCTCGTCACCAAATACGCACCACTCACTTTCATCCGAGCTTGCCATCACCTCAAAGCCCTCCGGCAGGCTCTCGACCTTGTCCGAATGGCTCATCCAGACAGTAGAGTTATCCTCCACGCCGCCAAATAGCCTGCTAGCGCGAAGCAGCTTTAAAGAAGCCTTGCCATACTCTTTTTTGCCCGCAGGCACGACGCTAGCGCCAAATTTATGCGCGATGAGCTGCATGCCGTAGCAGATACCTAAAATCGGAATTCCAAGCTCAAAAATTCTATCGTCGCAAAAATACGCGTCTTTAGCGTAAACGCTAGCGGGTCCGCCGCTTAAAATAAGACCTTTGGGGTTTTTCGCTTTTATCTTATCGATCGGCGCGTCGTATGCGATCAGTTCGGTGTAAACGCCTTGTTCGCGCAAGCGCCTAGCGATCAGCTGGGTATATTGAGAGCCGAAGTCCAGCACTAAAATGTCTGCCGTTTGCATGAAATTCCTTTGTAAAAATTTTTAAAAGTATAACAAAGCAAAGCTAAAAGTAGGCTATTTATCGCGTAAAATTCTAACGCCGCCTTTCGCGTCGTTTGTTTTGTTGCCATCCGCGGCGGATGCCTTTGCATTCACGGTTTGCTCATCCGCGTCCGAGTAAAAAGGCGGTGCTTTGTATCCGCAGCCGCTAAGCAAAACTAAGATAAAAAATGCTAAAATCCGCTTATGGAAAATGCAAGAGAAATAATAGCTCATATCAGAAAAGATCCTTTATATGCCAAGATGCGAGAAAGAGGCGAGTTTTTAGCGATTTTGCCGCTTAGTTGGCAAAGGCTGATCGCTTTCATCTACGTCAAAGATGGCATTTTGATGATAGCCGCGAAGCATCCGGCGGGGCTTTGCGAACTAAAACGCGATAGTAATATAAATTTAATAAAAGACGTATTAAAGCGCTTCGTAGCCGCTAGAGAGACGGCGGAGCTTTGCGGCGTGCGCGATATAAAATTTTTCGTCGCAGATAGAGTAATGAGCAGAAGAAGGGCGCAAATTTATAAAGCTCATTTGCGCCGGGATGGCGAAGCTTTATCTTTGGAGCACGCAAAGGGGGAGTTTAAAAACAAAATCCAAGATCCGCAAATTTATAAAATTTTTGAAGAGATAAGAGGGCTGATCCTTGCTAATAGAGGAGATTAAGAGCCTGCCTGCCGCACCCGGCGTGTATCAGTACTTCGACGCCGCGGGCAAGCTTCTATACGTCGGCAAGGCTAAAATTTTAAAAAATCGCGTCAAAAGCTACTTCTCTTTCACGCCCGCTCTCGCGCCGAGCCCGCGCTTAAGCGCGCGCATCGCCAAGATGATAAGCGAGGCGGTGCATTTAGAATACATCGTAACGCCCAGCGAGAGCGACGCGCTGATACTGGAAAATTCCTTCATCAAGCAGCTCAAGCCCAAATACAACATCCTACTGCGCGACGATAAGACCTATCCATATATCTACGTAAATTTAGACGACGACTTTCCGCGCTTTGAGATCACGCGAAAGATCGTAAAGGGCAGAAACATCAGATACTTCGGTCCCTATTTTCACGGCGCGAAGGAAATTTTACAGACGCTTTACATGCAGTTTCCGCTCGTGCAGAAGAAAAATTGCGTCAAAGGCAAAAAGGCTTGCTTATTCCATCAAATCGGGCGCTGCGTCGCTCCGTGCGAGGATAAAATTTCAAAGCAAGATTACGCTCGTATCGTGCAGAGTGCGCTTGCGGCTCTGAAAAATCCGCAAAAAATGGTGCCGCAGCTTCAGGATCGGATGGCGCGGCTCGCGCAGAGCGAAAATTTCGAAGAAGCCGCGCAGATCCGTGATAAGATTGAAATTTTAAAGCAGATGAACGTAAAGGTCGAGGTCGATCTGGCAAAGCTCGATGATTTCGAGGTCTTTGCGATTGCTGCACGCGACGGGCTCGTCTGCGCCGTGCATTTTAGCATACGCGAGGGTAAAATTTCGGCTTCAAGCTCGCATATAATCAACTGCAAAGCCCCAAGCGCCGATGATATCGCAAACGCCTACAAACAGATGATCTTAAGCGCCTTTCCGGCCGCGGCTCCCGTGGCGTGCGCTAAAATTTACGTCTACGACGAGTTTGACGATGCGGATCTGGTACGTGAAATTTTATCCAAGCGGCACGAAAGAGCCTTTAAAATTTACGCGCCGAAAATCGGCGAGAAGCGTAAAATTTGCGAGATCGCATATCAAAACTGTGAGATCAATATCAAAAAGCATCTAAAAACCCACGATTACGCATTTTTGCAGGAGCTGAAGGATTATTTTAATCTTACGAATTTGCCCGTAAATATCGAAGTTTTCGACAATTCGCATATGTTCGGCGCCGCGGCCGTGGGGGCTATGATAAGCTTTCAAGACGGCGAGTTTAACAAGCAAAACTACCGCCACAAGCACCTTAGCTCAAACAACGACTACGATCAGATGCGCGAGTATCTAACTAGCCGTGCGCTTAAATTTGACGAGCTCGCAGCGCCCGATCTGTGGCTTATCGACGGCGGAACGGCTCTGCTAAACTTGGCGGAGGAAATAATCTGCAGCGTCGGAGCAAACGTCGATATAATCGCTATCTCTAAGGAAAAGATCGACGCTAAAGCTCACCGCGCAAAGGGAGCTGCGAAAGATAAAATTTGCACGAAAAGCGGAATTTTTTCGCTGCCTACGGATGATAAGAAACTTCAGTTTTTTCAGTGCCTACGCGATGAGGCGCACCGCTTTGCGATCTCGTTCCACCAAAAGAGCAAACGCAAACTCGATCTGCAAAGCTCAAAACTGCTAAGCTTGGGCGTTAGCAAGGGAAGCTTGAAGAAGCTTTTGGACTTTTACGGCGATTTTGAGAGCATTTATGCGGCGAGCTTCGATGAGATCAGATCGCTTACGAATATCCAAACCGCCGAAAAAATTTTAAACAATCATTAACGAAAACCTAACGCAAAAAGCTATATTTAAAGATTTGTTTAGTAAAATCACCCATTAACTTTGCAGGACGGCTAAATCGTCTCCGCCTAGCGTGACGGAAGCGACTTCGTTTCTCCGGTTGAATAAAATTTAACGTCGCGTAAGCTGCGCTTTGAAGGATTTTGTATGAATTTAAATACTACAAGTGCTTTGAGACTTGTTAGCGGTATCCCGTTACTTTTGATTTTCGCGTTTGCATCATATTTCTTGTTTATCTCTTTGCAGGATTACGCCAGAGTGGGAATTTTGCAGCAGCAGATTGCTAAAAACAGCAATCTCGCAGCGTTAGTAGAGCAGGTAGATAAAGAGCGCGGTATCACTTCGGCGTTTTTGGGTAGCGAGGGAAACCCCGGTATGGGAACCCTTCTATCAGGTCAACGCAAAAAAACCGACGATGCGCTTGCAAAGTATAAAGAAAGCAAAAATATTAGCGAAAATGTCGTAAAAAAGACTATTTTTGATATTTTCGCTTACGGCACCGGTAATGACGAACTTTTAGCTGCTGAGACCGATATAGACGGTTTATTAGACAAACTTCCGCAGATAAGAAGGGATGTCGATGCTCAAAGCAAAAGCTTCGGTGAGCTTTTCAGCTCATATTTTCAAAAATTCGACGATGATGTAAAAAAAATCCAACGAGTGCTAAGAGAGGGTCTTGTAAGCTCAAATATCACCGTTTGGACGGTTTCATTGCTTAATACTTATGAAGCGATGGATGCCACTGCATCAGAGCGCGACTATATTATCGAATACATTATCGGTAGCAAGGCGATGAATCAGGCGCAGCTAAGGACTTGGGCTAGCTTCAACCTATCTAGTTCGCTTCCTAATTATTACTTCTTGCCGGAATCTGATGCTAGAGCCGCGATTTTAAAAATTCTAGACGGAGAGGAATTTCAAAATGCATTAAGAGAGACTGCTAAAATTTCAGCCACATTGCAGCAAGAAGCGGATGAGGGACACTATAGCGTACCTTTTCAAGAGTGGTTTGCTTCTACTACACTTAAATATAAAAAACTAAGCGAAATTTCTGAAAAGATCAATGCTGAGCTTGCAGCGCATGCCGATACTTACTTAGCGCAAAGGCTAAGAAACCTATTTATCGCTCTTGGCATATGGGTTTTAGCGGCTATTTTGGTCGTTTTTGCCTTGGGTATTACAAGACGTTTAAGACAGAACGTTACCGACCTCGGCAACGTGCTTAGCCGAATCGGCGATTTGACGAATCAGCACGAGCATATCGACGTTAGGACTAGTGAGGGTGTTAACAAGGCATATTCGCTTATCGAGGACGCGCTCGATCTGATTGCGTATCAAAAGGGCGCTGCGGAGGATGCCAACAAGGCAAAATCGATCTTTTTAGCCAATATGTCTCACGAGATCAGGACGCCGCTTAACGGCATCATCGGCTTTACGGAGCTTCTTAAAAATACCGATTTGGATGAGGAGAAGCGCGATTACGTTGATACCATCGAAAAATCGTCCGAAAACCTTCTAACGATCATTAATAACATTTTGGATGTCTCTAAGATCGAAAGCAATAAGGTCGAGCTTGAGGATATCTTATTTAATCCTATCCAAGATTTCGAAAGCGCGGTTGAAATTTACGTTGCCAAGGCTGCCGAAAAGAATATCGACATCCTGCTCTACATCGATCCTACGCTCGTACACCACCTATACGGAGACATCACGAAGATCAAAGAGGTTCTTATCAACCTCATGTCAAATGCTGTCAAATTTACGCCTGAGCATGGCACTATCGTAGTTGAAATTTTAAGGGAGCCTAGCAAAGCTCCGGGAGAGGCGATCGTAACGTTTAGCGTAGAAGATACCGGCATTGGAATTTCTGAAGATAAGCTCGCAAATGTATTTAACGCCTTCTCTCAAGCTGACTCTACAATCACGCGCAAATATGGTGGAACGGGTCTTGGACTTACGATTTCGTCTAAATACGTAGCTATGATGGGCGGCAAGCTTCAGGTCAAATCTACCGTAGGAAAGGGTACTAGATTTTACTTCACCCTTGCTTTTAAAGAGACTCAAAAGACTGATGCAGACGCAGTATTTGAAAGCATCAAAGGATTAAATTTCGCGCTTTTAGCTGATAGCGCCGATACGATGTATAATGATATCGTTAAAAATTATATCAGCAAGCTAGGCGGTAAAATTTCGATATTTAATACGAACGCGCAGTTCCGCTCAGCGCAAAATAATAACAAATATGACGCTCTTATCACTAGATTTAAGAATTACGGCGAGGTTAGCGATATATTGAGTATGCCTACGATCTTAACTCTTAAGCCAAAAGAGCTTCAAAGTATTAGTATTTCAAATTCCAAAATTTTTACCCTCACAGAGCCTTTTAATTTAACTAAATTCGTTAAGACGCTAGATAAAATTTCAAAATCTGGAATTGCTTTAAGCAGATCGGATTTTGCTCCACAGACGCATGAGATTAAGCTGGATGCCGAGGTGGAAAAGCCTATCGCCCCTGATGAAATGATTATGGAAGAGCCGGTAGTAAAAGAAAGACCTATCATCAACAAGCTCGATGAATTACGACATGCTACTACTTCGTCGGCAGACGAGCTACGCGCTATCTTGCAAAGCAGAAGGCGTACGCATGATGCCGAGGCTCATTCTGCGCATAAAGAGGAGGCTGTTAGTAAGTCTAGTATCGCTCAAGAGCTCAAAAAAGAAGCCCCTAAGGTGGAAGAGCCGGTCATTAAGCCTATAGATATCGAGCCTATGAACGATATTAAGATTGAAAAGACAGAGCCTGAATCGCCAAAGATCGATATTGATATTCCTGAAATAGTAATCCCGCGCGCAGAAAAGCCAAAGGTAGAGCCTTCAAGCACAAAGGATGTCCAGACCGATATCGATGAGCCTATATCTTTGGAAATTCCTGATGATTTTGTGGGGCTCAAAACACATGCGGCGCAGACCCAGGCTCCTAAAGCCGAAACTCCTAGCATCGATCTTTCTGATATCGAAATAGAGCTTCCTAAGATTAAGAAAGAGGAAGAAGAAGTAAAGGCTGAGCCTGCAAAAGTAGAAATTCCAAAGGCTAAGATTGAGACGCCTAAGGCTGAGATTGAAATTCCTGATATAGATATCGATCTTTCGGATATCAAACCGAGCGCCAAGGTACAAGAGCCTGCCAAAAAGGTTGAAATTCCAAGCGTAGAAGAAGAAATTCCGGTAGCCGTTAAAACCGAGCCTGAAATTCCTATCGCTAAAGCTTCGAAGCCTGATACTTCAAGTGTTTCTGCTCATGAAGATGAAATTTCAAGTGTTAAACTTTCAGAACCTGAAATTCCAACTAAAAAGATAATTGAGCCAGAACCTATCGCTGTTGAGCCAGAGCCGATAACAATTGAGCCTGAACTAAAACCTATAGAGCCAAAACTTGAAGAGGTTAAACAGGGACCGTCAAATATCGAGTCTGAACCGGTAACGCCAGTAGTAGAACCAGCGGCTCAAAATATTCCTGCCGAAGAGCCGAGTATTGAGCCGGAGCCTGTAGATATTCCGAAGGTGGAGCCTGCTACTCAAAACGACCATGTCGAAGAGCCCGAGATCGAGCCTGTTAGCGTAAAAGTCGAACCGGTAGTTATCCCGCAGCCTGAGGAAGAGGAGATGGTCGAGGTGCCCGTCACCGTATACGAAGACGAGCAGCAGGAAGAAACTATTATGGTCGAAGAGGATGTCGAAGTCGAAGAAGAGGTTGAAGTGCCGGTAGAGCGAAATCCTGCCGATGAAAATGTACCTTTGGTCAATAGAAAATATAACGCCAAAATCCTTATTGCGGAGGATAATGAGATCAATCAAAAGCTTATGAAGCATACGTTAAATAGCTTTAATATGAATTTGACGATAGTCGAAAACGGACTTTTGGCGCTGGAAGCCAGAAAAGCCAATAACGACTATGATCTCATATTTATGGATATTTCGATGCCTGTTATGGACGGTATCGAATCTACAAAGCAGATCAAGCAATACGAGCACGAGAATAATCTCCGCCACATCCCGATCGTGGCTGTTACTGCCAATGCGCTAAAGGGCGATAGAGAGAAATTTATGGCAGCAGGACTTGACGAATACTGCACTAAGCCGATCAAAAAGGATATCTTAGCTCAAATGTTAGATAATTTTATCGGCGATAAACGATCTGATGCAGCGCCCGCCGGTGGAACTACAAAGAAGCTGGTTAAAAAGCTTGTCAAACGCCAGGTGCCTAAGACGGTCATTAAAACTGTCAAAGTGCCAAAGACAATAATGAAGCTAGTTCCTAAAAAAAGCATAGTTTCCGATGACGTAGTGAAAGCTAAGGGTGCGCGCGTGCCGACAAAAGATATACTTATATGTAAGGCAAACATTATGGAAAGTAAAATTTTTGCCAGCATATTAAAACACCAGTATAAAGACGTAGAAATTGCGGGCAATTTCGACCAGCTTATTTCTATGGCGGCTACGGGTAGTTATAAGCTTGTTTTGATTGATAAAAAGCTAGCAGGGCTAGACTTAGCGGCGTTAGAGAGCTTGCGCCGAAAAGCGTCTGCGACCAAGCTAGTTCTGTTTTCTAACGACAACGATGAAAATCCACTATTTAGCGAAGTCGCTAGTTACAATATCACCAAGTCGGGTCTTGAGAAACTCGCACAAAAATATATATAAGGATGAGGTCTTAAATGAGAGATTTGAAAGTTTTAACGGTTGATGACGACGCTATAAATTTAAAGCTACTTGAAGTTATGCTAAAAAAATACGGCAAATTCCAAACCATACTCCAAGCCAAAAACGGCTTGGACGCCCTTGCCGTACTCGAAGTTCAGCCCGTTGATTTGATTTTATTAGATATCGTAATGCCTGTGATGAATGGGCTGGAATTTTTAGATAATCTTCATGCTAGAGAAAGTATAGCTCATATCCCCGTCATCGTCCTTACGACGGACGAGACCGCTAAACGAGAGGCTTTAAATAAAGGTGCTTATGACTTTATGACAAAGCCCATCAATGACAAAGATCTTCACAAAAAACTAGACGACGTTATGAATATTATCGGCGATTAAATTGCCGATTTTTGTCCTCGTAGCTCAGTAGGATAGAGCGCAAAATTCCTAATTTTGAGGCCACAGGTTCGAATCCTGTCGGGGACACCATCTATCAAATTTTCCCCCTATTTTTAGTTTTTTGATTTTTTTGAAAGCCCTGTTTTACGGGTTTTTCAAAACGGCTTTTTCAAATTTTTTCAAAAAAATTTCAAATACTAAAAACGCTAGATTATACAGGTAGTTTAAGAGAAACTACTATATATTAAAAAATGTATAGTAGCTCTTAAGCTTGTTAAACTCTTTGGAAACTTTTATAATTTGTCCTATGAAACTATATGAAATTTTAAAGGACAAGCAGTTATGAAGGTTTTTTCTAAGATTAAAGACGATCCGGCTTTTAAAACAGACCCCGATAAAGTTATCAGAAATTTCTCCCTGCCTCATCGCAAAAACACTATGGTAGAAATGATAGATGAGCATATAGCAGTTAGATTTTACCGCTCATTTACTAAAAAGGGAGAGCAAACAATCCATAGGCACTATCACTATTGCATAGGCGGCAAGCTGATTAAGTCTTTAGGTAATGCAGATGAGATAAGCTTAAGTGAAGCCAAAGAAACTCTTAAAGGTTTAATGATAGATAATTCTGCTAAGCTGACTCCTGCTAAAAATACTCTGGCAAGCGTTTATAGACAGTTTCGCAGACATAACGGCAATGTTGCATTAGCAACCTCTAAAAGACGAGATATGAGCTTTAAAGCTTTAAAGGATATTTGCGACAAAGATATAAACAAGATAAGCAAAAAGGATATTATGCCGATACTGGATTATTATTACGATAATGAGAAGTATGCCTCCTTAGAAATTTTATTCAAACTTATTAAAAGACTATTCAGATATGCTCGCATAAGAGATATTTCCAAAAATCCATTATTTGCAGAAGAGGTGTTTAAGGACTTTTATAATATACCTCGCCATAGCGAATACCCATATATAAAAGATGACTTGGATTTAACCGTACTTATTAAATTTATCATGAACTATCCTCATCAAATAGGTGTTAAGAACGCTTTGATCTTTGGACTGCTTACGGGGCTAAGAAGCTCAAATGTAAGAAATTTAACCCATGAGCATTTAAAAATAGGTGATGATGGAGAATACTACTTACTATTTCCACAAGATGAGAATAAGGTAAAAAGCAATGGAGATGAACATCTGGGACTTCCTAGAGAAGTAGGGCAATGGCTGCAAAGGTTACACGCTCATAATAGTAGCTGCCCGTTATGCTTTGCCAATACGCAAGGAGAGGTACTAAGCGATATGACTCTAGTTAAAGCGCTTAAAACCTATGCCCCCGTAATAGCTAAGAATAGACTAGTTTTTCACTCTTTTAGAAAGATACTAGAAACCTTTGCATATGAAAAAATACATGAGAATAAGCTGGATCCTTATAGCATTGAACGTACCCTTTTTCATGCACAAAGAGAGATACAAAAGATTTATAACAAAGCTACGAATATTGAGAATACGCGTAGGGTTCTAACATGGTGGCTAGGTTATTTAAAGGGGTTGGGGTTTAAATTTTAGAAGGTAAAGGCGAGCTAAAGGAATGGCTTCTTGTGAAGTTTTATACAGTTTAATTGCAGAGTTTTATTCTAAACCTATTGAGAAGCTTGCGCGCTCCACGAACGCGATAATCCATAAATGCTATAATGCCACAAGGAGCTTAAATTTTATTCTTAAGTATAGAATTGAGCCTTAAGATCACATTTCTACTATGGATAGCGCCTTTAAGTCTATATGCCATGTGTTTTAAAAATTTCCGGATAAGCGGAAAGACGGTGAGATAGGGAGTTGAACGACACCTATCCGCAGTTTGTCATTCTATAGCTTACCGTAATTAACGTGTAAGCTATCTTTATTTTCTTCAAAAAAGCGCTGGCTTTTCCTTTCTGCATATTACTTCTTTACTACTCCTTTCCTAAGCGTTCGCCCTCATTTTAGTGCATTGCCTCCTTTTTAGCGCTCGCCTTCTTTCTTTTGATACTGAAGGCGAGTGCTTGCGAGGATAGGGCCGCGATAGCTTATATAAATTCTGAAGCATTTCTATTCTTTTTAGTTTTACGCTTTTTACTAGGAATTTCTTGCATATTGCATATATGGCTTTCATATCTTTTATGCTCGGTTTGTAGGTTGTGCTTCATTGCTCCCCAACTCTAATAGGAGGCCTACTTTAATTGCCTTCATAACTTCATAGATTCCAGGTTGCTTCATTGCCTTTAGACCCAGGTTTAATTAAAATACCCCCGTCTTTTAAAACAGCTCACACCATTTTTTTGTTTTCTAGCTATATTATTTTCATAAGGTATTTTTTAAAATATCCTTATAATGTTTTTACTAAGGAGAAAGAATGTTTTATATATTAAAAAGCTTCTTGGCTTTTTGAAGTAACCTTTAAAGTTTATATATTACGGTTTTTCGATGGGTTACGTTATCGGTAATGTTTTATTGATAAGCTTAAACACTTATCAAGCATTCTTAATCTTTAGTTCCCCGCTGGCGGTTTGGGGTAATAAGAAAAATCGCAGAGGTGCGTTATAGCTTCGCACATTAATCTAAAAAGCTTCTGTTTTAACTAAATTCTAAAGATGTAACGTCTTTTTGCCCCTAGAGTTTTTTCCCTAGATAGCCTTCTTCTTCGTTTTATTTATTGCCTAAGTGCATTAAATTTGATCAAGGGGGCTATCTGAAAAGCCGCGTGGAGGTAGCGCCTCCGTTAAAGGTTACGGGGCTTGCCTCGCTCGTCGCTAGCGGAGCATTTGCTCGTCTGCTACCGCCGTTGCGATTATTCCTTGTAGGGATATTATATTGCATAGGCGGAATTTTATATATCTAGTGGATAGAATAAATTTTTTATTTCTTTTAGGAGTATTTTTTGCCTAGTACTATATTATAAATAGTATTGATCTTAATATATTTTTATCGCTTGTGGGGGATATTATTTGCCAAAGCAGCTCTTTTATCATAGATAGAGCAACCTCTTAGCCTATCCCTTTTAAGGATATTTTATGTGTAGCCTTGCTTTTGATATTTTGGGCTTTACTCTAATAGAATGCTTGAGTATCGCAAAGATATTGAATCTATTTAGGTATAGAAGAGAGATTGAAGTATTGAGGGTGGCAACCCCTCATTTTTTAATCGCTCTCCCATATTTTAAAAGTCTTTGGCTATCTTAATACTATACAAGAAAATAGCATAGCTTCCTCTATACTTTTAAAGAAGCCTCTAAGTCTTTAGACTTTTTATATGTAAATGAAAGTAAAAGAAGAGATTAATAAATTTGAGCTAAGAAGCTTTTAAGATCTTTCTAATATAATCCCCTTGTTCATAAGGACAAAGAAGGCTTTAAGCTTTATCTGTTTTTTTATTTGTTCTCTGCCTTAAAGAATAAACATCTTACAGATAGGTGCTTAAGGCATTTAGTGAAAATGTATTAATCGGCCTCCTTAAGATTTTAAACCTTGAGCTGATACAAGGCTTAAGCTAAATTTCTTAAGGTTTGAAACTTCTTAACTCATTTTTGCTTATTATTTAAAGTTTCCTTAAAAGACGATAAATATTTTTATATAGTTTTTTTAAAAGACTATATACTAATATTCTGTAATCGAGTGTTCGGGGGAATTCTGAGGGTTGTAAAAATTCAACGCAGGACACCACTTTTATTACTAATTAAATCGGCAAATTCTATGATTTATTTTTTATATCTAAAAAGCCCAAAATAAGTAAGGATATAAAATGAAATTTTTTCTCATCATACTTAGTATATTTCTTTGTATTTATATTGTTCTTTTGGCGCTAAGTTTTTTGCCTTGTGATATTAACGATATGTTGAGGCGAGACTACAATCGTATGGAGCAAAAATGCAGACTAAAATTGATACGACGGGCTAATAATGGCAACAGCGGGGCATATAGGCGACTTTTCTATTTTTATGAGCGATATTTTTTAGATAGATATTGTGTAGATAAAAAGGCGCAGCAAGAATTAGACAAAGAAGAGCTAAATTTTATTAAAAGATTTCATTCTGGAAATTTAGATCTATGCACAAATAACGACTTTATAGTTGGTTTATTAAAAAAGTGCGTTTTGAGGGAGTGAAATTTCACATTATGTACCGAGCGGATCGGAAAGGAAAAAAAGATTAACATGGATGAAGTCATGCATCTATATGACGTAGATAGGAAGCCAAAAGAATAAGAGATTTCATGAAAAATAAGATTTACTTTATTGCCGCCGTTATAATATTATTTGCGTGGATATTTTATCTATATAAAGAGCAAAGCGCCTCTTGCGATATAAAAGATCTTTTTATGAGCGATACCGAAATAACAAAAGAGTGCAGAATTGCTATAATAAGGCAATTTGAAAAGAATGGTAACCCGCGCGCATATAAGCGATTGAGTTTGGTTTATGGAAAAATTTTAAGCGAAAGACCGACAGAAGAGGTTTTAGATGAGCTAGATCAAGAAGAGATAGAATTTTTGAAAAAATTGTATCCTGATTCAGAAATTCTATCTAAAGAGCTATCAAACAGAAAATAATAGATTTTTATAAACGCAAATTTACCATAAAGATGGCTAAATGTTTAATAGAGAATGAAAAAAGGACGGTGATTGATGGACTTAGAGCTTTTATACCAAAATTCAACGAATTCTGATAAATTCAGCATCAATTCATTTGTCGGAAATTTATCTATCAAAAAACTTGGTCGGATTGCGACTATTGGGAGTTGGATAAAACTTTAATGCAGATTTTGAGCTTTTATCATAACAAAACGCTTCCAAGAGAAATTTTCGTCGCAATACTAGGGGTATTTAATGATGTTATCGGCGTGGAGGACAAATCGGAAATTTATGTAAGCAATATATTGTGTGCGAAAAACAGCGACGGCGTAGTGCCTAGCATATATGATAGATTTGAAAGATTAAACGTTCTGTGCAACAGCATCGTATTCGAACAAAAGCTTGACAATAGCGGTTTTTGGTATGTTCCAAAGGATTAATGCAATGAATCTTGTAAATTTTTATAGAAATACCGCATTTGATGATAGATATGATGCAAATTCCTTTATAGGTATGATTTTGGATAATAATCTATGGTCCGATGATGAATATTGGAAATTGGAAGCCGATTTAAAAAAGATTTTGCGGCATTATAAAAACAAAGAGTTGGACCCGGAAATAATGCAAGGCATTATTTCTATCTCTAATGATATATTTCTAAACGGAAGTTGGCGCGACGTAGATATAGACGCAAAAAGCGAATGTTTTAAAACGTATGAATATCAAGAAGATACAAAGCCAAATATTTTCGATAGATTTCGCCGTATAAAAAGCTTATTATTGGCGGTTGCATCAGGGGATGAAAATTTTTATAAAATCAAATTTTTCTATGAAAATTGTACGCTGGAGTCTTATGCTAAAAATAGCAAAGACGGTGCGGTAGTTAAAATTCCATTAAAAGGAAATGCGGTTTTAAATGAATAAAAAGACGATTTTAACTATTTTATCGGGAATAGTTGAAGATGGCGATTATATCTCTTTATGGGAAATCGTTTGGGAATTAAATTCTATTAACATTGCCAATTCGCTTAAAGTAGCGAAAAAAATTTTATTGTCCTTATACGAGCAAGGTTATATAAGATTGTTTAGTTCAAATTGGGGTTATGATACAGAAACAAAAGAGATATGTGATAAATCTGAAATTTTAAATATTTTAAGGGATGATAAAAATTATGAGCCGGTCGGCGTAAATAGCAAATATTTTTGCGTAACAGAAACAGAGCAGGGAAAAATTTATTATGCAAAACAATACTAAAATGCGAAAAACAGTAGTTTGGACGGTATACAATGAGAATAAAAGCGCTTGATTTAAATTTAAGTCCATACGTATATTTCTTTAGCGAAGCGGAAGATTTTAGGTTTAAGATTTTTAAAGATTTTCAAGCTGCAAGCGAGAAAAGATCGCTGGATTTTTATGAGCTTGAGGCGTTTAGCCTAATGAAAAGTACCGAAGTCTATGAGACCGACTCTATCGTCAGCACATTAATTCATAATTTTAGTTTATGCGATGAGGATGTAAGAGATATTTTAATAATGCTATTTGGGCAGTTTTATCTAAATAATTTCATAGATACCGACATAAAATATAAAACTAGCGCTAATATAAATTTAAATATAAGAAAATTTGAAGAATGGAAAATTTTAAGAGAAAATTTCTTTTATAATTTAGATAAATTTATAGCTCGCCCATACGAATATCTAAAAAATCATACTCACGCAGACAGCGCCTTTTGGGAAGAGCCGAATCGGTGGTGCCATCATAATATGTATATGTTTATCACTGAATGTGACAAAAAATATTATGATGAAATTTTAATTCCTAGCCTTCGCAACAAATACGAACACATAGAGGTTGATACCGACGAAGAAGGAAATGTAACGAAGTGGTACGGGACATGAAATTTAGGAGAATAAAATGGCGAGAGGAAGAAAAGCACTTTTGCAATCACTTTTTGCTTTAGCGTCAATTGAATTTCAAACAAAGTATATTGATAATGCCGATGCAGATGCCGATGTATATACATCGCCGGAAGAATTGCTAGAGGATCTAAGCAGTGCCTGCATAGAGGCGCAATCATTTAAGGAAGAATTTACGCAAGATGAATTAGAACGATGTGAAGCAATGAGAGATAAGATAAAAAGTCTTCCCAATGAAGATATATATAAAACGCCTCTTTGGGAAAAACTACGTAAAGAAGCGAAAGATTTTTTAAATTTTATGGGTTATAATGTAAGCGATACCGACGATAGCATTTTTAAGCAATTTTAGTTGGTCGTATCAATGCGAAATAAAAGGAAACCCAAATGCAGAAAAATAATGCACAAAAGGCTTTTATCGTCGAGCCTTTATATTGTCTTGCATCGAGAAAACATCAGATTAGATATATAAATAATTCCACTATCGATGAATATGCAACACCGGGCGAATTAGTCGAATATGTATATAATCCTCTAGAGATAGCCCAGAGACCAGAATACAAATTTCTATTTACAGAAACAGAACTAAAAGCCATAGCAGAGTATAAAGAAATGATCGATTATTTTTATAGCAAATATGACTACGATGAGATATATGATAATATGCCTGAAATTTGGAAAAAGATAATGGAGAAGTCATTAAGACTACTGAATATACTTGGTTTCACTCTTGATAATTTTTATGAGCGCGGGGATTTAAAATCCAAAACCAACGAAACCCACATCCCAATAAAAGAAAACCCAAATGCAAATTAACGGAAAAGAGATATTTAAAAAGGGCGATCTTATGTTCCATTTAACTCGAATGGCTTCTTTGGAACAATCAAGATAAATATATCGTTCATACTACGGCTAAACATTACGAAAGTCCTTCGGAAATGGCGGAACTTTTATATACCGAATGCAAAAACGCTTTATTGGAGCAATTCGAATTTTGTTTCTTACCATACGAGAGGGATGCGCTAAGAGAACTTTTGGAGCTCATAGATAGATACTTTAAAGATCAAAGCTTGCTAGAGGGAGATACTTATGACTATCTAGTATATCAGAACAAATCCTGGATAGAGGTCAGGGAGCTCGCTTTGAAGACCTTGCACATTTTCGGCTACAAACCGTATAACTTTAATTATGATTAGCCCCGTATTAGACCTGGTAGAATGAAATTTATCCTACATATCTTTACTCTGTTGCTATGTATAAGCGCCTGGGTTCTGCTTGGTTGTATACAGCGAAAATAAAACCAATGCCACGCAAGCAAATAGTTTCATTCCGGTTGCGTTTAGTTGCGCTGCATCATATCGCCGCACGCCGTAACGACGCATCTTAACGCCGCTAGGCCGTGCGCTGCTACGTCGCGACGCCATACTATCGCTGCGCCTCAAACCCCAGTGCCCGAAGCGCCTAGAGCGTCTTTCCGACGAGTTTTTCTTTAAATTCTTTATAAATTTCAGGCCCCGCGTGTTTGTATTCGCTCGTCAGCTTGTTGTGAAATTCTGCCATATCGCCGCCACTTTTGCGGTAGAGCTTGATCGCGTTTCGCCTTACGGCGCCGTCTTTTAGGTCGCTATCGTAGGCGATGCTCGCGTATCGCGTCCGCGCGCCGTCCTTGATCTCGCGGTAGGCCTCGCAGCCCTTGGCTCTGCCGAGCTTTGCGACGCACGCGGCATAGAGGGCTTGCAGGCTCACGCACTGCGGGATCAGCGCCTCCGCTGCGGCAAGGTCCGCTTTGACGATTTTAGAATTTGCAGCCTTCGGCTCCTGCTTCGCGGTTTTTACCCCTTGCTTTTGAACCTTTGGCTCCTGCTTTGCAGTTTTCGGTTCCGCTTTTTGGGCTTTTTTCTCCGCCGCACCGCTTGTTTTGCCTTGCTTTGCGCCCGCTCCTGCGGCATGCGAGGCTAGGCCGATCTTTTCAAATTTCGGATTTTTGCGGTAGTTTAGATTATTAAAGAATTCTATCACGTCGTCGTAAAATTTATCGTTGCTGACGATACCGATCTTGCCCTCCTGCCCGCAGAGCTTGCCCATCAAAAACACGATGATCTTATCGGCGAAGTCCTTTCTTTGCTTGCCGATCGTAAAAACCTCGCCTATGCTAACGCCCATCTTCGATAGACGCGCAAGGGTCAAGGTGCCGATCTTTTTGGCGGTGTTGGAGACGATATTTAGCTCGTCGCCCTCTTTTAAATTTACGACGTCGAAGATATTATCTACGTCGATATTTTCGTCGTCAATGATAAAACGAGTCAAAGTTTTTCCTTTAAATTAAATTTCAATGCCCGCGCTCGCGCAAATTTCATCTCTAAAGCGCGCGAAAGGCCTCATCGCGGGCTGATTTTGCGGATGCTCGCCGATCGGCTTTTGCATCCATGCCATATCGTACCAGCGGCCGAATTTATAGGCGCAGCGCTCGAATTTGCCGACGAAGCGAAAGCCCATGCGCTCGTGAAAGCGCACGCTTGCGTCGTTTAGATATTCGTCATCACCGCAAGCGATGCAAGCGTTCATATTTGCGATGTTTTGAGCCCTGAGCGTGCGCTCTAGCGCTTCGTAGAGCAGCCTGCCTATACCCAAAAAGCGCGCACGTTTTGCGATACATAAACAGAGCTCTCCGCCGACCAATCGTATGCCGCGCGCTCTTTGAAAACCGAAGCATAGGCATAGCCGAGGATTTGTTCGTGTTTTAAATTTACGCCGCTTTGTTTTGCCGAGGCGATTAAATTTGCGCTATTTTGTTTCGCCGCAGCGCTTGCGCGATTTCGCGCCTCGTCTACGGGCAAAATTTCACTTCCTGCGCCCGCTGCGATCGCAGAAATTTTAAAATTTTCATTCCGTTCGTCGTCCGCGCATGCCGCCTCGTCGCTTACGTAGGCGAGCAGATAAGAGTATCTTTGCAGCGTCTGCTCTATGCGCTTCGCAAATTCCGCGGCGCTGGGCACGTCATATTCGAAGCTGATCGCCGTTTGTTTTACGTAAGGCGCGTAAATTTTAAAATTTAACCCGCGCCGTTTATTCGCTAAAAAGTCGCCAAAACTCGGGCGCAAATTTCGTCGGCGCAAATTCTATGATCTCGTATTTTGCAACGCCGTTTTGAAAGAATGGATCTTGTGCGATGATCTCATCAAGTTCCGCGCGGTCTTTGGCGTTGATTAAGATGATGCCGCCGGTGCGAGGGACTTTGCGTCCCGAGCAGATAAATTTATCCGCCGCGAAGAATTTATCTAAAAACGTGTTGTGCTCGTTGATAAAGCGGTCCGCTTCGCTTGCGTCCTTGACGTAGGTGAGGTTTGCAATAAACATTTTGATCCTTTGTGAGATTTGAAGCGCGATTTTAGCATAAAATTCCAACGGATAAAATTCCCGCTGGAATTTTCAAGCGTTACGTTATAAAAAATATCGGCGAAATTCCGATTATCGCGCACGCAACTGCTGCATATCGAAGCTTGATCGCAGCAAGCGCGCAGATGTTTGCAAGCGCGAAAAGAAGCGGCGGAATTTGCGCTTGAAAGCTCGGCAAAGTAAAATTTAAAAACGCAAGCAGCGGCGTATCGAGCGCGCCGCCAAGACCTAATAGATGCAAAAATATACTTAGCGGATAAAAGATCACGAATGCGTATCCTAGCGGCATGACGCTAAGCTGCTGCAGCGAGGCGGTCGGGAAGAAATAATAGACCGCTACGTTCATACTGAGCCAAACGTAGAGGTTAAAAAGTATGACGTTCTGCCAGAGCTTAAATTTAGGCGCGAAGTGGTGCAGGTAGAGGAAGATATACAGTACGCCGAGGCAGGAGAAATAAAATCCGATCGAAAAGGCTAAGTGCGGGAAAAACGCAAGCAGAAGCGCGATCGTTAGGAAGAGGTTCGTAAATTTAAGTACGTAGAAATTTCGCATCGCGAGGTAAAACCCCACGCAGCACATCGCAAGCGAGCGCAGAAAGCTCGGCGTAAAATCAAGCACGAAGAGATATCCGCTCATCAGCACGATCACAAAGACGCTAAGATCGCGCCTCGCGCTGCGGTACGGAAAGTAGCGATCCTGAAAATAGCGGTAGATCGGCATTGCAAGCAGAAAGACCGTACTAAAGATAATGCCCAGATGAAAGCCGCTGATCGAGATGATGTGCGCTATGCCCCAGTTCGTCACGCTAGCGCGCAGCGGTTTTGAAATTTCGGTCGCAAAATACAGCGCGGAGTAAAGATCCGCCGTTATCTCATCTTCGTGTTGGGCGCGAACGAAGCTTATCGCGCGCCATTTTGCCCCGGAGGGCGCGGTCTCGGCTGAAATTTTAAAATTTGGCGCGTAAAAGCGCTGCTTTAAAAAATCTAAAAATTTTACGTTTTTGGTTACGATGCCGATATTTACGCGCGCGAAGCGGTGAAATTCCCGCCCGAGCCCAGCGGTCGTGTAGAGGGTGAAATCCGCCGTTTTGAGCTTTAATACCGTGTAGGTGCGGCCGCGCTCGTTGGTTTTGGCGTAGGCGTTTAAAATTTGCGCGTCGTAAAAGGCATAGTTTTTCGCGCGGAATTCTTTGAATTCATAAAATTTTAGACCTAAATTTAGCGATAAAATTCCAAGCAAAATGAGCAGAAAGTATAAAATTTCACGTTTGCGGTAAAAGAGTTGAAGCTTCACGGACGGCATTTAAGTTCGCGCATGCGGTAGAATTTTAAAAACTTTTGTGCGGCGAAATTTTAAAATTCCAAGGCCTTATGCCGCACTGCCCAGTCAAATTTTTCGGCATTGCGGCATAAGATAAGCCCGTCTTAGCACGAATAATTCGTCGCAAACTCAAACGGCGTAGGGCGTGCCTCGTAAGGCCAAACCTGAGTTTCAAATTTAAAATGCTGATAGGTCTCGATAAAAAGCTCGCTCATTATCGGGCGCAGATACTCATTATCGCGGATCACCGCCTCTAGGCTGCCGCGAAGCGTGTGCGGAAGCTGCTCGATGCCGCGCTCGCGAATTTCATCCAGGTGCAGTTTGAATAAATTCTCATCCATCGGCCCGACCGGCTCGGTTTTGTTTTTGATGCCGTCGATTCCCGCCATCAGCATCGCCGCAAACGCCAAGTACGGGCACGCGGTGCTATCGGGGAAGCGCATCTCGGCTCGCACCGAGTGCTCGCCGCTGCCGTAAGGGATGCGGATCGAAGCGGAGCGGTTTTGGCTCGAATAAGTTAGAATGGACGGTGCCTCAAAGCCCGGGATTAGGCGTTTGTAGCTGTTGGTGCTCGGGTTCGTAAACGCCGCGACGCTGCGCGCATGCTTTAGCACGCCGCCGATATACCATCTTGCCGCGTCGCTTAAATTTGCGTAGTTGCCCTTTTTGTAAAAGGTATTTTTGCCCTTTTTCCAGATCGATTGGTGCACGTGCATTCCGCTGCCGTTATCGCCGTAGAGCGGCTTTGGCATAAAAGTCGCGGTCTTGCCGTTTAGGTGCGCGACCATCTTTACTACGTATTTGTATTTTTGCACGTTGTCGGCAGCCTCGACGAGAGTGCCGTATTTAACGCCGATCTCGCCCTGTCCTTGCGCTACTTCGTGGTGGCAGATGAAGGTCTCAAGCCCGATCTGCTCAAGTACCTTTAGCATCTCGGCGCGCAGATCGACCATCGAATCGACGGGCTGGACGGGGAAGTAGCCGCCCTTTACGCCCGGGCGGTGGCCGCTATTAAAGCCGTCTTTGTAGTTTTTGCCGCTGTTCCAATGCCCCTCTTCGGTATCTACCTTAAACATCGCGCAGTTCATATCGTCGATGATCTTTACGTCATCGAAAACGAAAAACTCATTCTCCGGCCCGAAATAGCAGGTATCTCCAAGACCCGTAGTTTGCAGAAACTGCTCGGCTTTTTTAGCGATCGAGCGCGGGCATTTTTCGTAAAGCTCGTTTTTGTAGATGTCGTAAACGTCGCAGATGACGATGATCGTAACGTCCGCGGTGAACGGATCCAAAAACGCCGTTTGCACGTCGGGCTTTAGCATCATATCGGATTTATCGATCGGCTGCCACGCCGCTACCGAGCTCGCGTCGAATGGAATTCCCTCGGCGAAGTCCTTCGGCAAGCGCTTGTAGTTGTAAGCGACGTGGTGCCAGGTGCCTTTTAGATCGGTAAATCTAAAATCCACGAACTCGACCTCGTTTTCATCGCAAAATTTAAAAAATTCCTTCACGTCATTAACAAATTTTCCCATATTTTTTCCTTTTTTCCGCCCGTATTCGGGCTAAATTTAACGGCGGATTTTAACATTATTTAGTTGAAATTCGACTTTATCTGCGCGCCGTTTTGCGCGCCGCGATTTTTAAAATTTTGCGTCGCCGAAACTTTTTAAATTTTAAAATTTGCGGCGCCGCTACTTTTAAAATTTAAAAGCGGCTGCCGTTAAAATTTACGCCAGACTTACGAACTGCCGCTCGCGATTTTTGAAAACGGCGATCTTATCGTAGCCGAACTCGCACGCTTTGGCGTAAATTTTATCGTAGTTTAGCGCTACTTGGGCAACCGAGTGCGCGTCCGAGCTAAGCGTGATCGGCACGTCTGCATCCGCTAGCATAGCCAAAAGCGCGTCGCTTGGATAAATTTCATTTGCGGGCTTGCGAAGCCCCGCGGAGTTTAGCTCCACGACGATGCCACTTTTTTTGATCGCGTTTATCGCGCCGCCCGCTAAAACTCTGATATCTTTTTTCGGGGTAAATTTAAAAATTTTAATCAGATCCATATGCCCTAAAATGTCGAATTTACTGCTTTTGCACAGCGCGCAGATCAGCGCAAAGTATTCTCGATAAACGTCGTCTATCTCGCGCCCGCTCCACTGATCTAAAAATTCCTCGTTATCAAAGCCCCAGTTGTTTAAAAAATGCACCGAGCCGATGAGATAATCGACCTCGCGCGCGAAAATCCGCTCATCCATTAGCTCTTTTTTCGTCATAAAATCGACCTCATATCCCAGCCGCACGTCGATCCGCCCGCTAAACTCATCCCGCAGATCCCTAATCATCCGCTCGTAAAGCTCCATCTGCTCGAAGTTCATTCGGTATTTTTGATCGAAGTTCATCGGCGCGTGATCCGCAAAGCCGAAAATTTCTATGCCTCGTGCGATCGCCGCTTCCAAATACTGTCGCGGCTCGCCGTTAGCGTGGTTGCAAAGATAGGTATGGTTGTGTAGATCGGCTCGCATCAACTGCTCCTTAAATAAAATTTTGGCTAAATTGTAGTAAAATCGTGCTTAAAAAATCACTAGGAATGTATTTGAAAAAACCCGAACTCTTAGCTCCTGCTGGGAATTTAACGAAACTAAAAATCGCCCTAGCTTACGGCGCGGACGCCGTGTATGCAAGCACCGGTTCATTTTCGCTGCGCCAGCGAAGCGCGAAGGAATTTAGCAAGGAAAGCTTCGCGCAGGGCGTCGCTTACGCGCATGAGCGCGGCAAGAAGCTTTATGCGACCGTAAACGGCTTTGCGACCAACGGCCAGCTAGGAAACATCGAAAGGCATTTGGAATTTCTTCGCGATCTGCGCGTGGATGGAATTTTAATCGCCACCCCAGGCGTCGCAAGCCTTGCGCGAGCCGTCGCGCCTGAGATTCCGATCCACGTCTCTACCCAAGCCAACGTGCTAAATTATCTGGATGCGCGGGTTTGGGCGGAGCTGGGCGCCGTCCGCATCGTCGCGGCGCGAGAGATGACGCTCAAAGACGCCGTAGAAATCAAAGATAAAATTCCAAATTTAGAGATTGAAATTTTCGTGCACGGCTCGATGTGTTTCGCATACAGCGGGCGCTGTCTTGTTAGCGCGGTGCAAAGCGGACGCTTCAGCAACCGCGGAAGCTGCGCGAACGACTGCAGATTTAACTACGAGCTTTACGCAAAAAATCCCGAAACCAGCGCGCTTTTCCGCTTGCAAGAGCGCGAAGGGGAGGGTACTTTCGTAATGAACGCGAAGGATCTTAGCCTCATTTCGCACGTGCAAAAGATCATGCAAACGGGCGCGATCGACAGCTTCAAAATCGAAGGGCGCACCAAGAGCGAATACTACGTCGCATGCGCCACGAATGCTTATCGCGCGGCGATCGACGATGCCGCGAGCGATAAATTTGAGGCCGGCGTTTACGAGCGCGAGATCGCGACGCTTAAAAACCGCGGCTTTAGCGACGGATATTTGATAAAGCGCCCGTATGAGCGAGAGGATACGCAAAATTTAGACCGCAGCATCGAGCTTGGCACGCATCAGGTCTGCGCGATCTCGCAGGATGGCGAGTTTATAAGCGTCAAGGATAAAATTTTACCCGGCGTTTCGTATGAAATTTTTGCTCCGCGCGGCTTTAAAATTTGCGCTTGCGATAATGAGATCGGCGAAATTTTTGAGCTTAGCGGCAAGTCGTATTTAAAATTTAAGAGGCTGCAAAGCCGCAGCGGTAAGGAATTTAGCGAGATTCACAGCGGCAATCTAAATGAGATTAAGCTGCCTGCGAAGCTCGCGGAGTTTTGCTTTTTAAGAAAGGAGATAGAATGAAATTTGTTTCTATAATAATGGGCTCAAAGAGCGATTACGAGGTCGTTTACGAAGCAGCTAAAATTCTAAACGAATTCGGCGCTGCGTACGAGATGATCGTATCTTCGGCGCACCGAAGCCCTGCTCGTACGGCTAAATACGTCGCGGACGCCGAGAAAAAGGGCGCGCAGGTTTTCATCTGCGCGGCGGGCATGGCGGCGCATCTTGCTGGAGCGGTCGCTGCAAATACGACCAAGCCGGTGCTAGGCGTCCCGCTCGGCGGTAGCGCGCTTAGCGGCGTAGATGCGCTGTATTCGACCGTGCAGATGCCTTCGGGCATCCCCGTCGCGACGCTTGCGATCGGCAAGGCGGGCGCAAAAAACGCGGCGTATCTGGCGGTGCAAATTTTAGCTTTAAGCGACGAGCTTCTAAGCTCGAAGCTAAAGGCGGATCGCGCGGCAAAAGCCGAGGCTCTAAAAAAAGACTCCGAGCAGATCGAAGTGCTGCTTGAAGATTAATCTATGAAAATTTTAAAATTGAGCGAAGGCTTTGAAATTTGTGGGCTAAAGACTCGCACGAATAACGCGGATGAGATTAGCGGACGAGGGGTGATCGCAAATTTGTGGGACGAGTTTTTAAAATTTAACGCTAGCAGAAGCAGCGCCGAGAAAAGTGAAATTTATGCTGCGTATTACGACTATGAAAACGGCGCGCAGGGCGAATACTCCGTGCTAATAGGCACTTGCTCGAAGGAAGGGCACCATAAGAAAGCCACGACGAAGCTTGCGAATCCGCAAATCAGTGCTGCAAAAATGAGCGCGATGAAACCGGCGAAAAATTACATATCGAAGCGGGCGATTACGCGGTTTTTGATTTTGCTAGCGAGCCTACGAGAGCTGGCGAATACTGGCTGAAATTTGGAAATTTTTTGAAAGCTCGAAGCTTCAAAGAGCTTTTAAAACGGACTTTGAAAAGCTCTTTGGAAGATAAAATTTAAATTTACATATCGATAAAAGGATAAAAATGACGTTTTCACAGATTATTTTGACGCTTCAAAACTACTGGCACGAGCAGGGCTGCTTGCTCGTTCAGCCCTACGATATGCCCGCGGGCGCAGGCACCTATCATCAGGCTACCTTTTTGCGCAGCCTAGGAAGCAAACCTTGGCGCGCGGCATACGTAGCACCCTCGCGTCGCCCAACAGATGGGCGCTACGGCGAAAATCCAAACCGTTTGGGCGCGTACTATCAATTTCAGGTGATCTTAAAACCGAGCCCGGACAATATCCAAGAACTCTATCTAAAAAGCCTAGAGAAGCTGGGGCTAGATCTTAAAAGCCACGATATCCGCTTCGTAGAAGACAACTGGGAGAGCCCGACGCTGGGGGCCTGGGGACTTGGCTGGGAGGTTTGGCTGGATGGCATGGAGGTGACGCAGTTTACCTATTTTCAGCAGGTAGGCGGCATCACGTGCGAGCTCATAAGCGGCGAGATCACCTACGGGCTTGAGCGCTTGGCGATGTATCTGCAAAACAAAGACGACGTTTACGACATCGTCTGGGACGACAAGGCGGGGCTCGTGACCTACGGCGACGTGCATAAAAGGGGCGAGTTTGAGTTCAGCAAATACAACTTCGAGCTTGCGGACACCGCGATGCTTTTTAATCATTTTGAAAACTGCTTCGGCGAGTGTAAAAGCATCCTAAAGCACGGCCTGGCGCTTCCTGCGTATGATTACTGCATGCTTGCGGCGCACACGTTCAACGTCCTTGACGCGCGCGGAGCGATCTCGGTTACGCAGAGGCAGGATTATATTTTAAAGATCCGCGATCTTGCCAAAAACTGCGCGCTTTGCTACGCAGATCCGCAAAAATATGTCGCCGATCTTTGCGGCACGGCGTGCAGCGATAAAAAAGGCGGCGCGGCAAATGAGAGGGAAAAGAGCGAGAAGTGCGGCGTTAAAGGGGCTGTCTCGGCGCCCGCTTCCTCCGCGAGCGCAAATTTAAAAAACGCCCACGGCAAGCAAAACACCGCAGACAAAGCGGATGAAAGCGCAAAGTGAAATTTATGAAAACGAGCGAAATTTATGAAATTTTAAACGCCGCCGCGCCTTTTTGCGACGCGGAGGCGTGGGATAATAGCAGGCTTTTGCTCGGAAATTTGGATGATGAAATTTCAAAAATCTATCTAAGCCTCGACGTTACTAGCGAGCTGGTGCGCGAGGCGGAGGCGGGCTCGCTTTTCGTGGTACACCACCCGCTGATTTTCAGTCCACTAAAATCGCTCGACCCGCGGCTCTATCCTGCAAATTTGATCTATGAGATGATCCGCAAAAACATCTCTCTCATCGCGATGCATACGAACTTTGACAAGCACGTTTTAAACGGGTTCGTAGCGCGCGAAATTTTAAAATTTGAAATTACGGATGAGCGGGAATTTTTGGTTTTCATGCGCGCGGATTTGAGCTTTGAGCAGCTGTGTGCACAGATAAAGCGCAAGCTTGGCATCAAGCATCTGCGCGCCGTGAAGACGAAAAATTTTATCCAAAATATCGCGCTTTGCACCGGCAGCGGAAGCGAACTGAACCAAAGCTTGGGCGTGGATTGCTTCATCACGGGCGATATAAAATATCACGCAGCGCTTCAAAATTTAGAAAACGGCGTGAGTTTGATCGACATAAATCATTTTGAAAGTGAGCGCTATTTTGGGCGCGCGCTCGCACCTTTCTTGCAAAAAAGCGAAATTGAAGTTATAATAAGCGAGCAAAAAAATCCATTTACGTATTATTAAAGGAAAAAGATGAACAAATATTTAAGCCAATTGGTAGAGCTTTGCGAATTCGATAAGCAGCTGGACGGATTTAAGCCTAAAATCGAGGCCGCACAGGAGAAGCTGAGTAAAAAAAGCACTGAAATAAACGGCGCAAAAGAACAGATCGAAACTCTAAATGCGGAGATCGCCGAGCTAAAATCTCAAATTTTACAAGCAAACACGCAACTTAGCGCCTTTTCGTCCAAGCTAAAAAGCACGGGCAAAAAAAGCGGCGCGGCAAAAACCGAAAAGGAGATCAAAGCCCTTAGCGTCGAAGAGGACATCGCAAAAGAGCAGCTCGAGGCCACAAACGAGGAGATCGAAAGGCTGGAAAAGATCGTAGCCGCAAAGGAAGCGCTCGTAAAAGAGCAGAGCGAAAAGCAAGAGGCGTTTGAAGCCGAGCTAAAAAGCTTGCAAGAGCAGGTGAGCGCCGAGATGGGCGAGGTCGAGGTCGCTCGCGGCGCGATCTACGCCAAGCGCGATAAGCTAATGCAGGCGATGAACCCAAAAACCGTCTCATTCTACGAAAAGATCCGCAAGTGGGCGGGCAATACGGCGGTCTCGCCGGTGCGCAAACAGGCCTGCTACGGCTGCTTTATGCGTATAAGCGACAAGACCTATTCCGCAGTCATTAAAAGCGACGACATCGTAACCTGCCCGTATTGCGGCAGAATTTTATATAAAGAAGCCGAGTGATCTACACCGCCTTGGCGTTTTTGGCGTGGCTTGCAGCTGCGCCTTTTATTTTTATCCTAAGCTTTAAAACAAAATACCGCACGAGCCTGAAAGCGCGATTTTTTCTATACAAAAACCCTAAATTTAGCCCCGCTGCGGTGCACTTTCACGCTTGCAGCCTGGGCGAGGTAAACGCTCTTGCGCCGCTAATTTCTAAATTTGAGAGCGTCGCGCTTAGCACGACCACGCAGACGGGCTTTGATGCGGCGCGCTCTCTCACGCCGAACTCTCGCTACCTGCCTTTTGAAAACTGGCTTCCATTTTGGCTTACGGGCAGCCGCGTGTTGGTGATTTTCGAAGCGGAACTATGGCTAAATTTGATCCGTTCCGCTAAGTCGCGCGGAAGCTACGTGATCCTGCTAAACGCGCGCATAAGCGACCGATCGTACGCGAGCTATCTGCGTTTTAAGTTTTATTATCGCAAAGCGTTTGAAAATATCGATCTGGTGCTTGCGCAAAGCGAGCTTGATGCGGCGCGGCTGCGGGAGCTCGGCGTAAAAAATATAAAGGTCGTGGGCAACGTGAAAAGCGCGAATATCGCCGTTGCGACGAAGGACTATTCTGCCGCGTCCGCAAATAGCTTCGTGCTTACGATCTCAAATACTCACGAGGGCGAGGAGGAACTTGTTTTATCAAATTTAAACGATTTTATAAAATTTCGCAGTTCGCAAAATATGCCCGAAAAATACCCGCGCGCAGCGAGTATCCGCGACGATAGGAGCTTGCCTGCGGCCGAGCTTCGCGACGAGCAGGGCTTGATCGAGCCGGTAAATTTAAACGAAGCTTCTTTGGATGCGGCGAGCTTAAGCGACGCTTCGTCCGCCGTGCCGAATACGGCGCCTTTAAACGGCGCGTCTTTAAATTCTACCGCACGGAACGCGGCAGCTTCAATAACTACGCCGCAAAAGCTAAAAATCATCCTGGCGCCGAGGCACCCGGAGCGCTTCGAAAAGGTATGTGAAATTTGCAAGACTTGGGCGCGCGAGCACGGGCTTAGCTTTGAGCGATTTAGCGACAGCGCAGGACTTGAAAGTGATTTTATCTTGCTCGATGCCTTCGGCGAGCTAGCGAACTTTTATAAAATTTCAAACGTCGTGATCTTGGGCGGCAGCTTTTTGCGAAATATCGGCGGACATAGTCCGATCGAGGCGGCGAGCTTCGGCGTGCCGATCATCAGCGGGCGATTTTTTCATAATCAAAAGGCGCTGTACGCGCTCGTGCAAAATATCGCTCTGTGCGAGGCGAACGAAATTTCAAGCGCTTTAAAAGAGCCGCTAAAGGGCACGCGAATAGATAAAATTTGCGATCTGCAAGAGATAGAAAATTTAATCAAGGAAAGAATTTAATGCAAGAAAAAGCCTACAAACTGCTGGCGGCGCAGGAAAACATCTCGCACAACGAAGCCAAGGCCCTCATCGACGCGGGGCTTGTGAGCGCGCGCGGCGCAAAGATCGCTCTAGCGCGCGAGATGCTCGGCGAAAATACTAAATTTAGCGTGATGAAGCCCGCAAAACCCGCGATCATTTATGAGGATGAGAACGTTTTGGCGGTCAATAAGCCGCCCTTTATGAGTAGCGAAAATTTGGAAAAAATCTATAAATTCGGCCTTCTAAACCGCCTGGATAAGGAGACTAGCGGCGTCGTGCTGCTGTACAAAAACGAGGAATTTCGCGAAGCGGCGATTTTGGAGTTTAAAAATTTGCGCGTGAAGAAAAGCTATATCGCGATTGTGAAGGGGATCGTGAGCGAAGAGATGAAATTTGACGAGCCGATTTTGACGATAAAGACCCGAAGCGGCGCGTTTTCTAAAATTTCGCCAAACGGCAAGAGCGCATTTAGCGAGGTTTATCCGCTTATGGTAAGCGGCAAAAAATCGCTCGTAAAGGTGCGGATCGAGACGGGCAGGACGCATCAGATCCGCGTGCATCTGGCAAATGCGGGATTCGGCGTAATAGGCGATGAAAAATACGCTAAAAGCCGCGCGAAGCGGATGTTTCTGCACTCGTACGAGACCGAAATTTTGGGGCTAAAATTTAAAGCTCCGCCGGGTAAAAGCTTCAACGAATTCGGCTTTGAAATTCCTAAAGAGCTCTGATATTCAATGGCTTTTAAGTTAATTTTAGGTAACATCGCAAGTTTAAAAATTTTATAAGGGATCAAAGTGTTTGAGATCATAAGCGAGTCGTTTAAAAACGCGGTCAATAAATTAAAAACAATCGACGATGAAAAAGCTTTAAAAAACGCCTTGGAGACGCTAAAAAAAGCGCTTTTAAAAGCTGACGTGCACCACAAAGTCGTAAAGGATTTTTTGGCGCTTGTCGAAGCCGATCTTCGTATCGGTACGATAGGGCAGAAGCCGTTTTTGCAGTCCATCAAGACAAATTTGACTAAAATTTTAACGGCGCCTAGAGGCAGCAGCCAGGGATTTGTATTTGCTAGCACGCCTCCTACGGTAGCTTTGATGACGGGACTTCAAGGAAGCGGAAAATCCACAAGCACGATAAAACTTGCAAACTATCTGAAACTTCGTAAAAAAAAGGTCTTGGTTGCAGCGTGCGACTTGCAGCGCCTAGCCGCGGTCGAGCAGCTCCGCCAGCTGTGCGAGGCAAATGAGATTGAGCTGTTTTTCATCGAGGGCGAGAGCGATCCGCTAAAGGTTGCCGAAAAAGCGCTAAGCAAGGCTAAAAGCGGGCTTTATGACGTACTGCTCGTAGATACGGCGGGACGTCTTGCGATAGACGAGGCGCTTATGGCACAGCTTGCACAGATGAAAAAAGCTTTAAATCCGCATGAAATTTTTTACGTAGCGGACGCCATGAGCGGTCAAGACGGCATTAAAACGGCCGCTAAATTTGATGAAATTTTAGGCCTTACGGGCGTAATCTTAAGCAAATTTGACGCCGATACCAAAGGCGGCGTAGCTCTTGGTATCGCGCAGCAGCTTGGCATCCCGCTTCGCTTTATCGGAACCGGCGAGAAAGTGGTCGATCTGGAGGGCTTTATACCCGATAGAATTACAGGTCGCATTATGGGTGAGGGCGATTTAGCGACGTTAGCCGAGAAAACAAGCGCCGTTTTCGACGAAAGAGAAGCCAAGGCTCTAAACAAAAAGATCAAAAAGGGCGAATTTAATTTCAACGATTTCGTAAATCAGCTAGAAAGCGTGAAAAAGCTCGGCAATATGAAAAATTTAATCGGCATGATCCCGGGACTTTCCGGCATGGCAAATAAGATAAAAGATATCGATTTGGAAAACTCCAAAGAGATACTTCATATCAAAGCGATGATCAGCTCTATGACGCCGAAAGAGCGCGAAAACCCCGATCTGCTAAATAATTCGCGTAAGCGCAGGCTTGCTGCGGGCGCAGGGCTTTCGCAGGTGGAAGTAAACCGCTTCTTAAAGCAGTTCGCGGGCGCTTCGAAGCTTGCGAAAAAATTTTCGGGCAAGGGCGGCATGCAGGGGCTTGCCTCGATCGCTCAAAGGCAAAATTTACCGAGATAATTTCTCGGTAGAGTTTGCAGATGTTTAAGTTTTAGCCATCTGCAAGTTCTAAAACTTACAAAAATTTAAGGAGAAAAAATGGCAACAGTTGTTAGGCTTACAAGAATCGGAAGAAAGAAGCAGCCTTTTTACCGCATCGTGGTAACGGATAGCAGGAAAAGACGCGACGGCGGCTTTATCGAGACGATCGGCTTTTATAACCCGCTAAAAGAGAGCGATAATATCAAATTCGACGCGGAGCGTTTGGCATACTGGAAGAGCGTAGGCGCGAAGTTAAGCGATAGGGTCGCTCAAATCACAAGCAAATAAAATGGTAGAAAATTTTATAAAAGAATACGCAAAGTTGATCGCCGATTATCCGCAGTCCGTCTCTACGCAAAAGCGGGTCGGTGAAAACTTTACCGAGATCATCGTCTATGCCGACAAGGCCGATACCGGCAAACTCATCGGCAAGGACGGCAAAATGATAAACGCCATAAAGACCGTCATCATCGGCTATAAAGCAAAAGATCCGATCAATTATAAAATTACCGTCAAAGCCAAAGATGCCTGATGATCTTTTAGAGGTCGCAAAGCTCGGTCGGACTATCGGTCTAAAGGGCGCGATCAAAATTTTCGATCGCAGCGACTTCCCCTCTCAGTTTAAAAAAGGCGCCAAATTTTATCTGCGAAACGGCGAAATTCTAGAAATTCTATCCTTCAACGGCGCAAATTCTAGCGCTATTTTTAAAAATTACGAAAGCGTAGAAGCGGCGGCAAATTTAACCAACCAAATCCTTTACCGTAGCAAAGAGGACACGCGGAAATTTTGCAAATTGCAAAAGGGCGAGTTCTTTTACTTTGATATTATCGGGCTTGAAATTTGCGAAGACGGCGCGGTTTTGGGGTGCGTAAAGGACATATCGCAGATCGGAAGCGGCTATCTTTTTGAGGTAGAGACGGATGAAAGCTTAATCTCGCAGGCTTTGCCGAAAGAATTTTTTATCCCATACGTGGACGCCTATGTGAAAGAAATTTCGCTTAGCGAACGTAAAATTTTTACGCAAAATGCGCGCGCGATTTTGGAAAACTCATGAATTTTATCTTCATCTCTCTATTTGAAAATCTCATCGCGCCGTATTTTGAGGACTCGATTTTAAAGCGCGCGGTCGATAAGAAAATAATCTCGACGCATTTTTTTAACCCGCGAAATTTCACGACAAATCGCTATAAAAAAGTAGATGATTATATGATCGGCGGCGGTGCGGGGCTTTTGATCGGCACGGAGCCGCTTGCCGGGACTATAGAACACGTAAGAGCTAAATTTAAAAACGCCAAGTTTATCTACCTCTCGCCCGCCAGTAAAAAATTTAACCAAAACGATGCCAAGCGTCTAAGCGGCAAAGAGAGCTTATGCTTTATCTGCGGGCGCTACGAGGGGATCGATGAGCGCATAGTCGAAAGATATGTAGATGAAATTTTTTGCATCGGTGATTTCATCCTTACCGGCGGTGAGCTCGGTGCGCTTTGCATGTGCGATGCGATAAGCCGCAATATAAAGGGCGTTTTAGGCAACGAAAGCTCGCTTGTCGAAGAAAGCTTTGAAGGCGGAATTTTAGAGGCGCCCGCATTTACAAAGCCTGATGTTTTTGAAAATTTACCTATAGTTTCAGAGTTTTTAAAGGGTAATCACGCTAAAATGCGCGGCTTAAAAAATCAAATGGCGCTATGCAAAACGAGGTTCTTCCGCCCGGATATGTACCGAAAGATCGCCAGAAATAAAGGAAATTTATGAAAAACAAGTATATCCAAGCGTTTGAGGACGCTCAGATCACAAGCAAAAGTGTGCCTGATTTCCGTGCCGGTGACACCTTAAAGGTAGCCATCAGGATCAAAGAGGGCGATAAGAGCAGAATTCAAAATTTTGAAGGCACCTGCATTGCGCGCCGTGGAAACGGTGTAAGCGAGACCTTTATCATCCGCAAGATCGGTGCAAATAGCGTCGGCGTAGAGAGAATTTTCCCGATCTACAGCGAGAGCATCGAAAGCATAGAGGTTCTAAGAAAAGGACGCGTTCGCCGCGCGAAGCTATTTTACCTACGCGACAGACGCGGTAAAGCGGCTAAAATCAAAGAGCTTCGAAAATAATCCTTTAAATTTATGCTTCCCAATTCAAAAGGAAGCTCTTTTTATAATGCGCGAGATTTTAAAAAATTTCGCGCAAAATCTACTCGCATTAAATCTAAAGTTTTACAACTTTTCCATTAAAATTTTTAATTTTAAACTGCCCAAAATTCGTCTTTCTCGATAGAAAAAGATAAAATATATCCTGATTTTATTTGCGTTTAAAAATATTACTATAAAATGCAAATTTTAATTTAGAAAGCTCGCGCTAAATTTGAGAATTCGGCCGAGTAAAATTTATTCAGTAAAGAGCGAGATGTGATTTTCTTAGGCATTGACGTAGGATCAACCACTGTTAAAACGGTAGTTTTAAACGAAAAATATGAAATTTTAAGCAAGAGCTACGAGCGGCATCTAGCAAAGCCCAAAGAGCTGGTGCTGGATAAAATTTTGCAAATTCAAAAAAGCTACGCAGGCGAGCGATTCAGCGTCGCCATAGCGGGTTCGGCGGGCATGGGTATCGCCAAAAATTGCAAAATTCCGTTCGTCCAGGAGGTTTTTGCTACCTCGCTCGGCGTAAAGCGGATGTTTCCAAAGACCGATGTCGTCATCGAGCTCGGCGGCGAGGATGCTAAAATTTTATTTCTCACGGGCGGACTTGAAGAGCGTATGAACGGCTCATGCGCGGGCGGTACAGGCGCATTTATCGACCAGATGACCAATCTTTTGCATCTGGATATCACGGAGCTCGACCGCCTAAGCTTTGCGGCTAATAAAATTTACCCGATCGCCTCACGTTGTGGCGTGTTCGCCAAAAGCGACATTCAGCCGCTACTAAATCAGGGCGTTAGAAAAGAGGATATTTGCGCTAGTATCTACGCCGCGGTCGTCGAGCAGACGATCTCGGGGCTTGCGCAGGGTCGCGAAGTTAAGGGCAATATTCTATTCTTGGGCGGCCCGTTGTTTTTCCTAAAAGGCCTTCAGGCGCGCTTTAAAGAGGTGCTAAAGCTCACCAACGAAACTGCGACCTTTCCCGACATTGCGCCTTATTTTGTGGCTTACGGCAGCGCGCTGTACGCAAAAGATACGGGCGAGACGTTAAATTTGGAAGAGACGATCGCGCTTTTAAAAAAGGAGCCCGACAGAACCGCGCTGGAAGCCGAGCCTCCGCTTTTCAAAGACAGAGCGGAATTTGACGAGTTCACCGCTCGTCACGCCCGCGCCAGCGTGCCTAAGGTGGATATCCACACCTACAGCGGAGATGCGTATTTGGGTGTGGATTGCGGCAGCACCACGATCAAAGTCGTACTGATAGGCGCAAACTACGAGCTACTCTATAAATTTTACTCCTCCAATAAAGGTGATCCCGTAGATATCCTGCTGCCGCGTCTTAAGGAGCTATACGATCTTTGCGAGGGTCGCATCAAGATCAAGGGCAGCGGTGTTACCGGCTACGGCGAGGATCTCATTAAAACCGCCTTTCGCTTTGATTACGGTATCGTCGAGACGATCGCGCATTACAGCGCTGCGCGCCACTTCAATCCGAAAGTAGATTTTATCATCGACATCGGCGGGCAGGACATCAAGTGTTTCTCCATTAAAGATGGCAATATCGATTCTATCGTGCTAAATGAGGCATGTAGCTCGGGCTGTGGCTCGTTTTTGCAGACCTTTTCAAATTCTTTGGGTTACGACATTAAAGATTTTGCAAGCTTAGCCCTTTTTGCGACCCATCCCGCCAAGCTCGGCAGCCGCTGCACGGTCTTTATGAACTCTTCGGTCAAGCAAGCTCAAAAAGACGGTGCTACGATCGAGGACATCAGCGCAGGTCTTGCTATTAGCGTCATAAAAAACGCGATTTACAAGGTCATCCGAGTGCGAAACGCCGACGATTTGGGTCAAAACATCGTAGTGCAGGGCGGTACCTTTTTAAACAACGCTGTGCTGCGCGCTTTTGAAAAAGAGCTCGGTAAAAATGTGATTCGCCTTGATATTAGCGAACTTATGGGGGCTTACGGCGCCGCGCTTTTTGCCAAAAATAACGCAAACGAGCGTACCGATATGATCAGTCGTGCAGAGCTTGAAAATTTCACTCATCGCAGCGAATTTAGTGTCTGCAAGCTCTGTACGAACAAATGCCCGCTTACGATCAGCTACTTCGGCGATACTAAATTTGTCTCGGGCAATAAATGCGAGCGCGGCGCGGGCAAGGAGATCCGCCACGATATCACGAATTTGTTTGAGTTTAAAAACGAGCTTTTGCGAAAATATCGCAAGCCGCCGAAGCAAGACGCGCCGCGGGTCGGAATTCCGTTTGTTTTGAATATGTTTGAGATGATCCCGTTTTGGAGTGCGTTTTTTGAAAATTTAGGCATGAGCGTTGTGCTGTCGCAAAAGCCGCGAAAAGAGACGCTGTTTTTAGCAAGCCAAAGCATCCCGAGCGATACCGTCTGCTACCCGGCTAAAAGCGTGCACGGCCACATCTACGATCTGCTAAATAAGAGCGTCGATTTTATCTTCTATCCGTGTATGAGCTACAGCCTGGATGAAAATATCAGCGAGAACTGCTACAACTGCCCCGTAGTCGCATACTATCCCGAGCTGATACGCGCGAACGTAGGCGCGCTGGAGGAGAAAAAATTCCTCTACCCGCACGTAGATCTTAACATGCAAGATTCGTTTTGCAAAACGATGCAGGCTGAGCTAGCGGACGTCGGGTATAAATTTCATTCTGACGCCGTGAAAAACGCCGTCTTGCAAGGCCTTAAGGAGCTGCAAAACTATAAAAATACCGTTTTAATAAAAGGCGAGGAGACCCTAAAAGAGATACAAAGCAGCGGCGCTAGCGCCGTCGTGCTCGCGGGTCGCCCGTATCATATTGATAAGACGATCAACCACGGCATCGATCGCTATCTAAATTCCTTGGGCTTTATAGTGCTTAGCGAGGACGCGCTGCCGCTTAGCAGGGTGCAGACGAAAAGCCTTAATCAATGGACCTACCACGCCAGGCTTTATAGCGCGGCACGGTTCGTCTGTAAATACCCGCGTATGCAGCTGGTGCAGTTAGTCAGCTTCGGCTGCGGGATAGATGCGATCACGGGCGACGAGGTGCGCGACATACTGCGTCAAAACGGTAAAATTTACACTCAACTTAAAATCGACGAGGTTACGAACCTAGGTGCGGTCAAGATCCGCCTGCGTAGCCTAAAAGCGACTATGATAGAGCGCGAAAGGCAAGGCGCGCAACAAGAAGCAAGAAAGGATGCGCGCTAATGTTTGCTAAATTTACAAAAGATATGAAAGCGACCCACACGATATTGATCCCCACGATGATTGATCCGCATTTTCGCTTTATGCAGGGGGTGCTGCGCGACGAGGGCTATAAGAGCGTCTTACTCGGCGAAAATCGTCAAAATATCGTCGAGGAGGGGCTTCGCAGCGTGCATAACGACATGTGCTACCCCGCGCTGCTCGTCATCGGGCAGTTTATCGACGCGCTAAAAAGCGGCGAGTTCGATACGCACAAAGTAGCGCTTCTCATCAGCCAAACGGGCGGCGGCTGCAGAGCGAGCAACTACATAAATTTGCTTCGCAAAGCGCTTGAGGACAGCGGCTTTAGCTACGTCCCTGCGATCTCGTTAAATTTCGGTTCGCTAGATGAGAATGAATTTAGCCTCGGCAAAAAATCGCTTCTAAAGCTCTTTGCCGCGATATTTTACGGCGATTTGATGATGGGGCTGTATAATCAGTGTAAGCCCTACGAAAAGATCAAAAATCAAACGAATGAAATTTACGAACTCTGCGCCGAGCGGATCAAAAATTTGACCGATCAAAGATCGTTTTTCAATCTCAAGAAAAATTTCAAATTTATCCTCTCGCAGTTCGCTAAAATCGAGCGCGACGATAAGCCGCGAGTGAAAGTAGGCATCGTGGGCGAAATTTATCTCAAATACTCGCCCATCGGCAACAACGGCCTAAACGCCTACCTCATTCGCGAAAATGCCGAGCCCGTAAATACGGGGCTGATGGACTTCGTACTTACCTGCATCTACGATGCGGTCTACGACAAGCAGCTCTACGGCAAGGGCGGCGCGGCGTATTACGGCTCGCTTGCGGTCGCTAAAGTAGTGGAATTTTTCCAGCGCATGATGATTAAGCAGATGAAGCGTTTTGGCTTTCGCGCGCCGAGCCCATTTAGCGAGGTTCGCGCCGCCGCCGACGGCTACATCGGTCACGGCGTGAAGATGGGCGAGGGCTGGCTGCTGACGGCGGAGATGGTCGAGTTTATGCGTCACGGCATACAAAACGTCGTGTGCGCGCAGCCCTTCGGCTGCCTGCCAAACCACATCATCGCGCGCGGAATGATCCGAAAGATCAAACAGAACTACCCGCAAGCAAACATCGCCGCTATCGACTACGACCCGGGCGCAAGCGCGGTAAATCAAGAAAACCGCATAAAGCTGATGCTTGCTAACGCAAATCGAAAGTAGCGCGCCGCATATCAAAAAGAGCTTTGGAATTTTAAAATTCCAAAGCCTGCCGTAAAATTTTAAAATTTAAAAGCAAGCTCGCGATGACGGTTAAATTTTGACGCGCAAATAGCTCGCTTCCTTTCGCGAAATTTTCTCGAGATTTTAAAATTTTAAATCTCGATAGCGCTCTTGTGCTTCTTTTACCTCTTCCGCGCGTTCTGGCTTCAATTCTTGCGAAATTTCATCGGAATTTTATGGAAGTCCGCGCGAAATTCTACGCGTCGCCGCCATAGAATTCCATCGCACAATCCCATTTCGCCACGTCATAAAATTCCATTCTCGTTAAGGCAAAATTTAATACAATCCGTCTTTAAATTTTTACGAAGGAAGTTTATGAAATTTTGGATTTGCGGCGCGGTTTTGACACTATGCTGTGGAGTTTTTAGCGGATGCGCGAGTAAGAATTTGCCGGGCTACATGCAAGGGCGTGAGCATATCGTCGCGATGAGCGCGACGTCTGGCGGTCAGCTGCGTATGAGCGGCGAGATTTATGATTACGTATTTGATGCGAATCTTAGCGCCGTGCGCGCCAAGGTTGCGAGTCTGGCGTCGCTAAATAAAGACGCGATAAGGCGCAACGTAAGCATGCTCACGATCGACAGATACAATGAAGGCAGCGATGCCGCATATATCCAGCACGAAATCGAGCTCGTAAAATACGATCTACCGCTATCCGTGCAGGCTAAGCTGATGGACGACCCAGAGCAGCTGGAGCCCGCGTATAGTTCTACGTTTCATTACTCTTATCTGATCGAAGGCAAATATTTTAAGCGCCTAAAAGATCACGACGAGCTACGCAGATCGCACCGCCTAGGCGTGCCGATCGAGTATCCCGCGCGTATAGCGGTCGATAGCGGGATCAAAAGCGAGCGCGATGCAAAAATGGATACCGACATACAAGGACTCATCGTAATGCCGCTAATGATGCCGGTGCTGCTTTTAGGCAGTATCCTAGGCGGCTAGAATCGACTGAACCACGGAAGTGAAATTTTATTGATTTAAATTTTAAAATAGTGGCGGACAGAGAGGGATTTGAACCCTATTTTAACCTTTAAGGGGGAGGTTAGTGCATTTCGATTTGGATTATTTTATCGGGTTCGGTGTGCAAATTCTCTAAAATCTTGCATAGTTTTAAATTTCTTTCTACCATAAAGCAGTTTTCGTTTTCTTTAGATAGGATTTGAAATTCTATTGTTTCCACCCCTTTAAATATCTCTTTTACCATTTTGCCTTGTATTGATTTTTTAGCGGCTTCGTTTATTCCTATTTTATCGTAATAGTTATCGTCTTTTTCTACCTTTACTACTCCGTTGTTATTTATGCTCCATATCATATCGGTTGGGATTTCTTTATTTTCCTCTACTTTATAAATTTTACCGCTTTTATCGAATCTCATTCTTATTTTGTCGTATCTACCAAAAATGAAATTTACGCAACATTTGGTTTCTATAGCCTCCCACGTGCCGATTAAATTTATATTTTTACCAAATTGATATTGCTTGTTGCTTGGTGATACGTTTATTTCCATGCTTTCTTTGGCTTGTAGGCTAGCGAAAGTTAAAATTGTTGCTAGTAGTAGTTTATTCATCATTTGCTGCTTCTTTCTCCATCTCTCTTTTTAAAATTTTGGTTTCCATGCTGCTTAAGTAATATCTTTTTTCTATTTCCTTGAGTTTCCTAAATTTTTGTAATAATTCCCGTTCATAAGAGCTTGTTACATCTGCTGAAAAGTATGAGATTATTATTTTGTATAAATTAGGGTTTTGCCGTTCCCAGTTATATAGGGTTTTTAGGTCCTTGCCGATAAATTTTGCAATTTCTTTTTTGTCCATTGGAAATAATTCCCTCTATTTAAAGTTATTTTAATAAAGAATTTGCAATAATTCCCGTAGAGAATTTGCAATAATTCCAAACGCAAAGTTATTATAGCAAATTTTATGTTTAATTTCTCGCACTATGCCGCGACAGAGTAAAGATGTCTAGGGTCGAAGTTAGGCGGGAATTTCACCTGAGTAAGTGATT
>NZ_CALIBF010000121.1 GCF_938045465.1 uncultured Campylobacter sp. | reverse complement strand
CGGCTGAATTTGATTTAGCGGATCTGATCGCGAGCGCGGCGGTGCGAGTTAAACTAGGACGCAGCTAAATTTAAAAGCGGCACTGCTGAAATTTAAATGCGGCGAGCAAGGCTAAATTTAAATTTTAAAAGCATGGCGCCTAAAATTTGAACGTCAAGGCTAAATTTAAAGTATCGAAGCGCGGTAATAATCGCGCCGATCGCGCCCGCGGCAATAGCCTAACCGCCACCGCAGCAAAGCCTAGCCTGCTGCGGTAAAACAAAAACCGCCACAGCAGAAACTAAGCCCTTGCGGCTAAATTTAAGGATTACAAAGATTGCGACGAACGATATTTTTAAAAACAGCTACCGTAATTTTAAGCGTGTTTTACCCTTTCGGCCTCTATTTTTTACACGGCGGCGCGCGAGTCTGCTTGCTTGTAGCGATGAGCGCGCTATGGGGAGCGCGAGCTGTTTTTGAAAGTAAAGATCGCGCTATTAAGGGCGCGTGCGCGGCGTTTTTTGCGCTGTGCGCCCTTTTTGGCAGTGGAACGCTTGCGTATCTGTATCCGCTCATAATAAATTTCTCGCTCGCGGCGCTTTTTGCGCTCAGCCTAAGATCGACGCCCGCAATCACGCGCCTGGCGCTTTTGAAGCAGCCAGGTCTCAACGAGCGCGGCCGCGCCTACACGCGCAAGCTAACCGAGGTTTGGCTCGGATTTTTCGTGCTAAACGGCCTACTTAGCGCGGCGCTGCTGCTACCGCGAGATAAAATTTATTGGAGCGTTTATTGCGGCGCGATCTCATACGTCCTCATCGGCGCGCTGATCGGCGGCGAGATGATTTTTAGGAAATTTTATGTTAAAAAATTTGATTAATTCTTTGAAGCCTTACGAGTGCGAAATCCTTGCTGCGGCGGCTCTTGCGCGCGATTTAGCAAAAACTCGGTGCAAGCAGAGCGAAGCGGCAAGCTTAAAAGGCGCGGGCAAACCCCAAAGTAGCGCGGCAAGCGTAAATTTAAAAGGCGCGGAAAATTCCAGTAGAAGCGCAAATCTAAATGACGCGGAAAATCCTAGCGGCAGCACAGATGCCGCGTACGCCCTGCAAACGGCACAGACGCAAGAGCAAAAAAATGCGCCGATGATCGAAATTTACGGCGAGGACGCGGCGGAATTCATCGCATTTTTTTTCGGCGCGATGATTGCGGGCTTTGCGCCAGTGCTGCTGCGAGAGCCCAAATTTAGCGGCGAATTTCATCTCGGCGGCGACGTAAAAATTTCAAATCTCGCCGCAGCGCGAAATTTAGACGAATTCTGCTCCCATGATTTAGAAAACATTTCGCCGCACGATACCGAAAAATCCGCGCCTAAAATTTCATCTAA
>NZ_CALIBF010000120.1 GCF_938045465.1 uncultured Campylobacter sp. | reverse complement strand
GCTTTACGTGGGGATTTTTCAAAGGCGCGTCGGCTAGCGCGAGCGTTCGGCTCGGCACAAGGGCTATGACGCTGCTGGCATATAAAGCACCGAGCCGCGACGGGCGCCGGGTTACAGAGCTCGCTCGTCGCGCATTCACGGCGCTAGACGTGAGCGGCAGGCACTTTGTTGCGGAGCTTGGCTTGATTGCGTTCTTACGGCGCCACGCCACTTGACTCAATGGCGAATAGCGGATATGTTTTGCTGCAAAATTCGGCAATAATTTATCGCAAAAATATTGAAAGTTAAATTTAGCGGCGCGGATCACGCAAGCGCAAAATATGTAGCCAAATTTACCGCAGAATTTACGTCGCGTCAAAAAGCCGCAACCGACATAATCATGAAATTTTAAATTTACGCACAATCACCAAATTAAATTTTAAATTAATCATTTGAAACCTAATCATCGCACATAAATTTAATTTAGAATTACGTGTTTAGGTGATATCCGTGCCTTCACTGGACAAAATTCTAAGAAATTTTACTCATTGGCAGACGCGGTATCTACAGTCTTGGATCCCGCTTGTTCTAGCTGCTTAGACGCATCGCGCCTTAAAATTTTATCATACTCCTCCACTCTTATCACCTTGCCCTCATACTCTATTTTAAGATAATATTCCAATTTTTCTAAGTGTAAATATCTAAAAAATTTATCCAAATCAAAGCCGCTTGCACCATTAGGCTCATTGCCGCAGAGCGCAGAATAGTGCTTTATAAGCGTATCGTAGATACCAAGCAGCGCCACATTGGGCGTTACCGAGCCGCATCTATTAAGATCGGGCAGCGAACCTTTGTTAAGCTTGATTACATCATTTTCCGAATACTTTGAGCGCTCCGTCATCATATATCTAAGCAGCTCATACCTAGAGCTGTTTAATAAAGTCAAATCTAAAATAATCTCATCGTAACAATAATTATCCATATGCTCTAGGTATATTTTCTTATGCTCTTTCAACAGATACAAATCATTGCGGCAGTCATCGTATTGTTTTTGGATGCGCTCATCGTCCGGAAGCCCTGCTAAATCGTATTTAAGCAGCAGATTTAGCATACTCGCGTCATATCGCTGCGGTAGCATCTGATATATGGAGCAGTTCGGCTGCTGCTCATCCTTGCGAGGTTTGAAGGTGTAAGCAATACAATGATCGTCCGTCCAAGCGGTAATCTCAGGTCTTACGCCGCTGCTAAGCATAAGCTCCGTCATCTGCAAAAATCCGCCCGCCACGGCGTAATAGAGCGGATCAAATACCGCGCTAATACCCTCGCTTTTAGGCGTTTCGTAATATTCCCTTACCTGTGCATCGCTAGTATCAGCGACCAAATAGGAATCGTGGTATCCCGGGGTTACAAGCCACGGACGAACATATTTAACGCTAGAAAAGCTAGCTCCATGCTTAAGTAGAACTTCCACGGCGGCGATAGAGTTATTTTCGATAGCATAGCTCAGCGCCGAATGAGAAAAATCGTCCGTGCGGTTGATATCCGCTCCGTGATAGACCAGCTCCTCGGTGGTGTTTGCATCGTTGTAAAAGCTAGAATACATTATCGCCGTTATGCCAAAATGTAGCGGATCGCCCGCAGTGATGCGCTGCTCTCGCATAAATGCCAGAATACGCGCAGTGTCCTTGGAGCGCAAAAGCTTGCAGAAATACTCCATTCGCTCATCGCCATGCACTACGCACTCGTCCAAATCTAACTCGGCGCCCAGCCTTTCGTACAGCCACCTCGCTCGTGCAGCGCGATCCTCGTCCGTTAGCGGCGGATTGGAGGAATTGCCGGAGGTTGTGGCGCGGCTCGCCGTGGAATTTTGCGCGGGCTGAGTTTTGGACCTATCCATAAACGCACTGCCTGCGATCAGACAAAATACGCCCGCCGTAACAACCAAGCACGCTATGATGAGCTTGGATTTTATCTCTTTCGAAGCAATCTCCGCAAATAAAATGACAAATACTACCGAGTGTGAGCTTAGCCGAATATAAACGGGCGGAATTTCGCACATAAAATTTAGTGGCGACTTACCAAAAATATTGAAATTTTAGTTTTAAATTTACCGCCCCTTCGCATATCCTCCTAGATAAAAACCGTATAGTCTTTTTTAATATAGTCTATATTTATATTTTTCTGCAGAAAATACTCTCTAACTTCGTCGTAAATTTCACTGCTATACAAATAAATCAAATAGTAGTGTGCCGATACGACAACGGAATAATATAAATATCCGCCATGCCACGGCTCATCGACTTTTATAAATGGGAAAATTTTAAATCCCTTTATGCCTTTATTTATGCAAAAATATATGACGAATTTTATAAATATATTCGCCACATACATGCAAAGCAAAAATACAAAGAAAAAACCTAACGAGCCAATACGATAAAAAATTCTGACATTTTTGGCAAATCAGAAAAATATTCTTGTAACGATTTAAGACTACCTGTAATAGGTGCGCCCTTTATCAATGCTTTTTCTGCTCGTTTATATCTCTTTTATTGGGGGATTTGACTACATAAAATAATTTACTTTATCGCTAATATCGATATCGAGTTTATTTAAAAAATATTCTCTTACCTCTTTTGTGTCTTTTTTTGAAACCAAAGGAACTATCTGTTTTTTGGTTCTTATTTTAATGCATAAATATCCCGGATTATAAAATTCAAATTTTTTATTTTGAAGTATCGAAAATAGGAATATTGGCAAAAATCTAACGACAAGTATAGAAATGACAAAAATAATTTCTTGATAGCCAAAACCTGACAATAGAGAAATCAGACACAAAATAAAACATAAAACATTTATTTTCAATTTATAGTTTTTCTTAATAAAGCTATCATTGTTTATTTTAAAAATTTCCAACCCGCTTGATATATTTTTAAAATATGTTATGTACGAATTGTTGATAATAATATCATTTTCTTTTGCAAAATAGCAATACAAGGCAAACAGGCACAAAAATAAAATACTTAAAATAAAAGTTGAATTTTGATTATATAGCAAATATGTTCTACCGCCATAATATAAATCTATCAAACCTTTGTTATACAAAATTTTTATGAAAATAGACGGAATGATGATTGCTATGATGATATAAAACAGCAAGTGCATAATGTTGTAATTTTTTATAACTATCGGATCTTTGTCGTAATCCCTAGCCCCGGTTTTAGAATTTTTATTAGGAGCGGCATCATCGGAATTTGAATTTTGAAATTTTAGATTTCCTTCTACGTTTAAATTTGAGGTATCGGATTTTGAAGTATCAAAATTTAAGGCATCAAAATTTTGAGCGTCAGAATTTTCTTGCGATCCTTGCTCTAAATTTTGACGTCGTTCGTTTAGAATTTTCTTTAGCTCTTTGGGCTTTGCTTCGTTCATCCTTATCCCTCGCTAGCGATCTTAAGCGATTTCATATTTTACTTCTTTATCGCTTGGGATAGTATTAAATTTAAAGCTACTTCGCTTGTCTGACTCAAGCATTTTGGAATTTGTCTATCGAGGTAAAATTTATAAAATTGGAAGATAAATTTAAGCGGGAAGAACCCGCTTAAATTTTATTTGCCGCAGCCGCATTTGCCCTGAGCGGCAAGCTTGCGGCGAACATATGCGATTTTGCTTTGAAGCGGAAGGTGCTTAGGGCAGTGGTCTTCGCAGCCTAGCAGCGTCATACAGCCGAATACTCCGTCATCATCGCCGATTAGTTCGTAAAAATCCTCGTCGCTGCGTTTATCCAGCGCATCGATCTGAAAGCGCGCTATGCGGTTGATACCGACGGCACCGATGAAATCCTTTCGCATTATCGCGGTACCGCAGCTCGCCACGCAGATGCCGCACTCGATGCAGCGATCCAGCTCGAAAACCTCCTGCGCGACCTCAGGTTCGACCTTCTCCTCAAGCTTTGAGATGTCGGTTTCGTGATCGGTGTGGATCCAGCTCTCTACGCGTTTGCTCATCGCGTTCATCCAGTTGCCCGTATCAACGCTGAGGTCTTTTAGCAACTTAAAAAATGGAAGCGGCATAAGCTCGATCACGCCGTCCGGATAATCCTTAGTAAGCGTACGGCACGCAAGCTGCGGCTTGCCGTTTACGAGCATACCGCAGCTACCGCAGATACCCGCGCGGCAAACGAAGTCGAAGCTTAGCTCTGGATCAAATTTCTCACGAATCACGTTAAGCGCGATAAACAACGTCATTCCGTCGGTCTCTTCGATCTCGTAAGTAGCGAAGTGCGGCTTTGAAATTTTACTTAGCGGATTATACTTAAATGCCTTTATTGTTATTTTTCTACTCATATCCTATACCTGCTCTTTCGTTAGGTGCTTTGTATTTTGGCTGCAATTCATAATGCATCAATGCCTCTTGAATTTCATATCTGCCTTTGCCCTCGGCTTGCATTTTCTCGCGAATTTCATCGACCTCTTTTTGGCGCACGGCGCTGTCGGGATGCTCGATGATATTGCCTTTGGCGCCGTATCCGCGGAATGCAGGCGGCATCTCCATCTTCATAATATCAAGCGGCTCGTAGCTTAGAGTAGGCATAGTATCGCCCTCTTTCCAGTTTGCAAGCGTTCGTTTTAGCCAGTTTAGATCGTCGCGTTTCGGATAATCCTCGCGGAAGTGCGCGCCGCGGCTTTCTGTGCGATCAAGCGCACCCTTGGCGATACAAAGCGCAAGCTTTAGCATCTTCGGTACGCGATAAGCCTCCTCGAGCTCTGGGTTTCCGAAAGGCTCTTTATTGCTTACTTTGACGTCCAAAGATTGCTTATAAAGCTCCTCGAGCTCTTTTACGGCTTTGGCTAATCCCTCGCCGGTACGGAAGATCGCGCAGTGCTCCCACATAACGTCTTTCATCTTGTTTTTTATCTCGAATACGTTAAATTTACCCTCTTTTTCAAGCAGGCTTTTAATGTAATTTTTCTCTTTATCTACGAATTTTTCGATATCGTGCGTATTGATATCGACATCGTGTCCTTGGCAATACTCCGCAAAATACTCGCCCACGATCATTCCTGCGACGACGGTTTCGGCGACGGAATTTCCGCCCAAGCGGTTAAAGCCGTGCATATCCCAGCACGCAGCCTCGCCGGCGCTGAAAAGTCCAGCTAGCGTTGGACTCTCGCCCGTAGCTTTTGTTTTGATGCCACCCATCGAGTAGTGCTGCATAGGAAGGATCGGAGCCCAGCCCTTGCCGCGCTTCCTGCCCTGCTCGTCGGTTATTACCTCGGTGTCGGCAGGATCGATGCCGTTGAAAATTTCGCAAATTTCTTGCACGTCGCGTAAATTTTTCTCGATATGCTCGCGTCCGAGGATTGATATGTCAAGCCAAACGTGCTCGCCGTAAGGGCTCTTTACCCCCTTACCTGCGCGGATATGCTCCATTATGCGGCGACTTACGACGTCGCGGCTAGCAAGCTCCTTTTTCTCCGGTTCATAATCCGGCATAAAGCGGTAGCCATCCACATCGCGTAAAATTCCGCCGTCGCCGCGGCAGCCTTCGGTAAGTAAAATTCCGCTCGGAACGATAGGGGTTGGGTGAAACTGCACCGCTTCCATATTTCCAAGCTGCGCGACGCCCGTCTCAAGCGCGATAGCAGCACCTATACCCTCGCAAACGACGGCGTTTGTGGTGTGTTTATACACTCTGCCGTAGCCGCCGGTAGCGATCAGCGTGCCCTTTGAGACGTATGCGATCAGCTCGCCGGTAACCAAATCACGCACGATTGCGCCGTAGCAGCGGTTGTTTGCGTGAATTAGCGCGATCGCTTCTTTTCTATCATGAATATCTACGTTATGCTTTAGCGCTTCGTTCGCAACGGCAAAAAGCATCGTATGTCCCGTAGCATCGGCGGTATAGCAGGTTCGCCATTTTTTCGTACCGCCGAAGTCGCGGCTGTGGATAAGCCCGTGAACCTCATCTTTTTCGGTAATCGTGGTTTTTTGAGCGTTGATAATAGCGCTTCGCTCGCCTCTAGTAATCCTGGTCCAAGGAACGCCCCAGCCCGCAAGCTCGCGGATTGCTTTAGGCGCCGTTTGCGCAAACATCCTAGCGACATCCTGATCACAGCCCCAGTCGCTTCCTTTTACGGTATCGGCAAAGTGCACGTCCTCATTGTCGCCCTCGCTCATCTTGGAATTTCCCAGAGACGCCTGCATACCGCCTTGGGCTGCCGCAGAGTGCGAGCGCTTAACTGGGATCAGACTCAAAACGATAGTGCTAAGCCCCTTCTCTCCGGTAGCGATCGCAGCTCTTAAGCCCGCCAAACCGCCGCCAATAACTAAAGAATCGCAATATATTACATTCATCCTAAACTCCCTATTCTAAACTTAACCATTTGAAATCGGCGATGATAGAAAGCAAGAAAAATGCACCCCAAACGATGAAAACCGTCTTTTTGATGAGGGCTCTTTTACTTTGAATTTCCGCCTTCGTGCCGTCTATGCTGATCCATTTCATATATAATCTATAAATTCCGATGCTAGCGTGAGTTACTACGAAAATCAATAAAACAAAATAAAATAGATGAAGCTGTCCGAATCTCGCGATAGCAAGATCTGCGGTAATTTTCGGACCGAATACGATCATTAAAATATGAGCCGCCGCAAAGAAAAATAGGAAAAATCCCGTCCAAAACTGAAACCACCAAAGCGTCGTGTCGCAATGCTTCATTCGCATTTTGTGCGCTTTAAACGCTCTGTAAGCGGCGTAGTTAGCCGGAAATTTTCTCATCGCCAAAAACGCGTGAATCACGAAAATCACGAAAATTACAAAAGCGACGATGTTTGTAACGAAATAAATTCCGCCCGGTTCGGCAAAATGTACGACGCCCTCAAACGCGCCCTTACCGATCAAAATCGTGCCGGTAAATATCATATGACACAGCATAAAACAGGCCAAAATCAGCCCGCTGATGCTTTGCGCCACGTCTTGCAAAGCCATAATGCGGCTTTTTTTGCCGTCTATGGATCTGCCCGTAAAGCCTTCAATGCGACCTAGCATAGGTTCTCCTTAAAAAAGATGATTATAAATCCCCGCTAAACGAAAATTTACATTTTTGTAAAGAGATTATATTACTTTTTAACTTTAGATTAATTTAATTTCTGCAAATTAGTTTTTTCTTCAAAGACTGCTTTAAGAAAACTGCTATCAAAAACATTACTAAAGATAAAATTTGCCCCATCGATAAATTTAAAAATATAAACCCAAGCCCATCGTCCGGCTGCCTAAAAAATTCTACGAAAAATCTAAACGCCGTATATAGCATCGCGTACAGACATATCAGCTCGCCGTTAAATTTCTTAAATTTACGGTAGAAAAATAAAATCACGAAAATTACCAGTCCTTCCAAAACCGCTTCGTAAAGCTGGCTTGGGTGACGTAATGTGCCGCCTACCAAAATCCCCCACGGCTCGCTCGTCTCGCGCCCGAAAAGCTCCTGATTTAAAAAATTCCCCACGCGCCCGAAAAAATATCCAAGCGGCACGCTAAGTGCCACGAGATCGAGCAGCGCCCACATATCGGTTTTAAATTTTTTGCAAAACCAAACCGTCGCGATCACGAATCCGACGACAGCGCCGTGATAGCTCATACCGCGAATGCCCACGAACTCGCCGTTATGAAAGGGGTTGAAAATTTGCCACGGATGGCTGAAATACCACGCCGCCTCGCCCGAATAAATCGCAATGTATCCAAGCCGCGCGCCTAAAATGACGCCCACTTCAACCCAGATAAAGTAGCGATCAAGCATCTTATCGCTAAAGCCAAGGCCGTCTTTTTTTACAAAATACTTTGCCATAAATAGCGCCGTAAGTAGCGCCAAAACATACATAATGCCGTACCAGTGCACGTTTATGCCAAACGCGCTGAATGCCACAGGATCAAAGTGGGCGTAAATTTCGTTCCAGTAATTCAAATTTTTCCTTTGTTTTAAATTTTAAAATTTAACGGCGCGCATCAGACGCTGCGTGACGCACGCTCAGTAAAAAACGCAGGGCGGCGCATACGTGAGCGCAGAAGCCAGGCTTCCAAGCTCGATCGCAGACGCAAAGCACGAAAGACGCGCTATGCCAAGTGATTGTAACCGATGAGGCACCTTACGCCTCACGTAAAATTTCAAACGACGGCGCCTTGTGCGGCATACAAAGCAACGCACGGATTGCCCAAGCACGCAACGTCGCGGCGCAGACGCGACGCGCACGGTA
>NZ_CALIBF010000119.1 GCF_938045465.1 uncultured Campylobacter sp. | reverse complement strand
TTCGAGGCGCGCTCCTTCGACCGCTCGGACATCTACCCGAATGAAAATGTAATTTAAGCCAAAAATGGCTTAATAACAGATTTAAAAATGAAATTCCGCCTGGAATTTCGCCTGATTTTGCGATCGGGGGTTGAAATTTAACGGCGCAAATTTAGATTTCGTTTTAAATCCACGGCTTAAGGTACGGCGCGCTTTGGGCATAAAATTTGCTTTCGCGCGTAGTTTTGGGTACGGAATTTTACCGCTTTATGGATGAAATTTTACGCAAAAGCTCATCGTCGCGGCGGCGAAAAATCACTCGCCGTTTATAAATTTCATGCGCCGCCCTACAAAACCGAGATAAAAATTTTGATCTCGTCTCCGCCGTAAAACTCAAAATCCGTTCCAAACGCTCTTTTTAGTTCGCCGGCCTCAAAAAAGCTCCAAATTTTGCTCCAAAACTTTGCTACGTTTTGCGGCTCATTCGGGAAACTAAAAACGGCGTATTTGCCGCTTTTGATCTCCAAGGCTTCGTCGCTGCGGGGCGCTTTGGTGCCGATAAAGATATCGTAAAGCCCGTCGGTGCCGTTTTCGTAATCGTAATAGACGCCGTAAATCTCGTTCTGCCCGTCATAGCACTCTTTCATAAATTTCGCCCACAGCGCGGGAATTTTACCACTCCCGCCTAGCTCGTCCGCGTTTTTCGTGCGAGCTTTTAACCCGTAAATTTTAAATCCGTCTAAATACGAAATTTTGATTTTTTCGCTCAAATTTCGTCCTTTCCGTTACTGCCCTAAAAGCTCTTTGGCCTGCTTAGCGATCGCTACGTCGGTGAAGCCGAAAAGCTTAAATAGCTCGTTTGCGTTGCCGCTTTCGCCGAAGCTTCGCATGCCGTGTACCGCGTCTGCAAATTTATACCACTCAAGCGCGCTTGCGGCTTCGACGGCTAAAATTTTAGTTTGCGGCTCTAGGATTTGCGCTAGATAGTCTGCGTCCTGCTCGCACAGAAGCTCGAAGCACGGCGCGCTTACGACGTTTGCGCCGATGCCTTGCTCTTGCAGGATCGCCGCCGCTTTTAAGCAGAGCGAGACTTCGCTGCCGCTTGCGATGAGCGTGATACGTGCTTCTTTGCTTTGCCTTAGCAGATACGCGCCGTTTTGCACGTCGCCCAAAACCGCCTTAGGTAGCGGCTCAAGCCCTTGGCGCGAGCAGACGAACGCCGCGGGCGCATTCAGAGCGAGCGCCGCGCGCCAGCATTTTACGTTTTCATTGCCGTCTGCCGGGCGGAAGGTGTAGAAGCCGGGCATCGCGCGGAAGGTGCTAAGCTGCTCGATAGGCTCGTGCGTCGGCCCGTCCTCGCCCACGCCGATGCTGTCGTGCGTGAAGACGAAGTAGTGGCGCAAGCTCATCAGCGCCGCGAGTCGCGCGCCCGTTTTGAGATAATCGCTGAAGATAAAAAACGTCGCGCTAAATGGGATGAAAAGCCCGTATCTTGCAAAGGCGTTGCCGATCGCCGCCATAGCGTGCTCGCGGATGCCGAAGTGCAAATTTTTGCCGCACGGAAAGTCGCCGCCGCCTTTTAGCTCGGTCTTATTTGACGCCGCCAAATCGGCGCTTCCGCCCAAAAAGCCGGGCACCGCGTTTGCGATGGCGTTTAAAATTTTGCCGTTGCTATCGCGCGTGGCGACCTTGAGCCCGCTAAAATCTGGGAATTCTATCTTGCTAAAATCGGGATTTAAAAGCTCGTTTAAAAGCGCTCTTTTTTCATCGCTTAGCTTCGCAAGCTTCTCCTTCCAAAGCCGCTCCTCTAAATCGCCCCTCTCAACCGCGGCGCGCGTTTCAAAAAGCACGTCCTCGCTTACGACGAAGCTTTGGGTGGGATCGAAGCCCAGGCTTTGCTTAGCGCGCGCAAGCAGCTCCTCTCCAAGCGGCGCGCCGTGCGTTTTGGCCGTGCCCTCAAGCTCGAGCGCGCCCTTGCCGATCGTGGTATTTGCGATGATGAGGTAGGGTTTGGTTTTGTTTTTGACCTCGTCAAGGACAAATTCTATCTGATCAAAATTATGCCCGTCGATGCGCGCGACCTCAAAGCCCTGCGCCTCAAATCGCACCTTTACGTCCTCAAACCACGCGATATCGGTGCTGCCGTCGATCGTGATGCCATTAGAATCATAAATTATCGTGAGATTATCGAGGTTGTGTCTGCCCGCAAGCGCGCACGCTTCGTAGCTGATGCCCTCCTGCAGATCGCCGTCGCCGCAGAAGCAATAGACGCGGTGATCGATGATCTCGTTTCCTTCCTCGTTTAGCAGATGCGCGGCGTATTTCGCGGCCATCGCAAATCCTACCGCGTTTGCGACGCCCTGACCGAGCGGCCCGGTAGCGATCTCGACGCCCGGGGTAGTGATCTCCGGGTGACCGGGGGTTTTGGAGTGCAGGCGTCTGAAGCTTTTCAGATCGTCCATGCTCAAATTATATCCGCTAAGGTAGAGGTAGCTATACACGAGCGCGCTTGCGTGCCCGCCTGAGAATACGACGCGGTCGCGGTTCAGCCACGCGGGATTTTTGGGATTGTGGCGGACCTTGCTCATAAAGACGCTCATTACGTCGCTTAGCCCCATCGGCGTGCCGGGATGGCCCGAGTTAGCGCTTTGGATCATATCCGCGCTTAGAAATTTGATCGTGTTTGAAATTTTACTTAGCTGCTCGCTCGACATTTTTCATCCTTTCAGGTATTTTTCTATCAAATTTAAAACCAAATCGCGTAGGCTCGCATCATAGCCCGCCATCGCGCCGCTTACCTCGTCTATTAGGCGCTGCTTGTAGCTCCTCGCACCCGCAAGACCTAGTAAATTTACGAAGGAATTTTTCGCGCCGTCCGCTCCTACCGGTTTGCCCGCGCTTGCCTCGTCGCTCGTGGCGTCGATGATATCATCCTCGATCTGAAATATAAGACCTAGCTTCAGTCCGATCTTATAAAGCTCATGCGCGAGCTCGTCCTTTAGCCCGCCGATTATGGCGCCTAGCTCAAACGCTGCGGCGATGAGCGCGCCAGTTTTATGCAGATGCAAAAACTCAAGCTCGCTTTGCTTTAACGGGCTGTTTTCAAAATGGCAATCGATCGCCTGACCAAGCACCATGCCGCTGCTGCCTGCGTTTCGCGCTAGAGTTTTAATGCATTTTATCTTAATCTCGTCGCTTAAATTTGCGTTCGCGGCAATCAAAAATGCGTCGGTATTTAGCGCGTCGCCCACCAAAATCGCCGTGACCTCGTCGTATTTTTTATGCAGGCTCGGTCGCCCGCGGCGTAGATCCGCATCGTCCATCGCGGGCAGATCGTCGTGGATAAGCGAGTAGGTGTGGATCATCTCAAGCGCCATCGCGATCGCCAGCGCGCCCTCAAAGCGCCGCTCATCCACCGCCGAGACGACGCCTAGCAGCAGCTGTGCGCGAAAATGCTTACCGCCCGCTTGCAGCATGTAATTGAGCGCCTCCTCGAAATACGGATGAAAGCTCGGTGCCTTCAGCTCGTTTTGTTTCAAGTAGTCTTTAAATTTTTCTAAAATATCCATCGATCCTACCTTGCGGTTTTGATTTGCTCTGCTTGGGCGCGCCCTTGACGAATGCAAATTCGCGCCATTCGAATGCCTTTTCGTCGCGCAGCTTAGACTTTGCCGTCGCGAGCAGTTTATACGTCGCGTAGAAGCAATCATATCGCCTAAAATTTTAAATTTTAATTCCCTAGCTTTACGCAGTGCGCGAGGCGAAGGATGCTCCGCTTTTTTGAGCCGCATCTTACGCTCGATTTGCTCGCGGATGTCGCGCAACGGCTCGCCCGCTTTGCATTTAAGCCGTGCGAGCTAAATTTTACTTTGCGCCGCAGCGTAGCAGCTCGCCGAAATTTTAGAATTTGCCCTCACGCCACCCGTTAAATTTGACCGATTTGCTAAGGTTGAAATTTAATAACCTAGCGTCAAATCAAGCAAGCCGTGCTTTATGCAAACCGTATCGCCACAAAATCTAAATTTAACGCCGCCTTATAAAATCGGGCTTCATTTAGTTCGCTACAGAAACCGCTCGCTCCGTAGAATCCAAACCGCTCGCTAGGCGGGAAGTAGTCGCCCTCTCTAAAAAGCCTATTTTCACCATTTTTGAACTACGCTTAGCCCTTATCGCCGAGCAGATCGCCTAGGCTGCCGAGCCCTCCTAGCATGGACGCTGCGGCGCCTTTCTTTTCATTTTCGACGAGTTTTATCGCGTCGCCTATCGCCGAGATCAGTAGGATCTGCAAGCTTTCCTTGTCGCTAAAAAGGCTGTCGTCGATACTTAGATCAAGCACCTCGCCCGCGCCGTTTAGCCTGATGGCGACCATGCCTGCGCCCGATTTTACGGTAAATTCTTTGCGCGCATTCTCCTCCTCGATCTGCTTAGCCTTGGCCTGCATCTGATCGAGCATCTGCCCCATTTTTGAAAAATCCATTCCTTCAAACATCTTTACTCCGTTATTTGGTTTTTTTCGTTTACCTGCACGATTTTAGGCTTGAAGCTTCTTGCTTTTTTGGCGCTCATCTGTGCGTAAGCCACGATGATGACGATGTCGCTGATGCAGACTTTGCGCGCGGCTGCGCCGTTTAGGCAGATCTCGCCCTTTTTCTCGCCGCGGATCACGTAGGTAGCGAAGCGCTCGCCGTTATTGACGTTTAGGATCTCTACTTTTTGGTATTCGCAAAGCCCCGCAGCCTCGATGAGCTCGGGTCCGATCGTAATGGAGCCTACGTAGTTGAGGTTGGCGTCCGTCACGCGCGCGCGGTGGATTTTGCTTGATAAAATTTCGATTTTCATTGGCCGTCCTTTAAATAGTCTAAATTTGACTCGCCTCGCGCCGCGACGAGCTCGCTTACGACCTGTTTGTCGCTGAAAGGATGCTTCACGCCCTTGATCTCCTGGTAGGTTTCGTCGCCTTTGCCCAAAATAGCGATCATCTCGCCGTTTTTGGCAAGATCTAGCGCGCGCGCGATCGCCTCTTTGCGATCCGCGATCTTTAAAATTTTATCTTTTCGGCGCATGCCGGCGCAAATTTGTTCGATGATCTCGTCTGGATCCTCGCTGCGCGGGTTATCGCTCGTAACGATGCATATTTTAGCAAAGTGCTCGGCGATAGCGCCCATTTTCGGACGCTTGCCGTGGTCGCGATCGCCTCCTGCGCCGAAAACCGCGATAATCTCGCCGCTTGCGCGCAGCGCATTTAGCACCTTTTCGATGCCGTCTGGGGTATGAGCGAAATCGACGATTACAAGCGGATTTTTATTTACGATCTGCACGCGACCCTCGACGCCGCCGAAGTTTGCCAGAGCTTTTGCGATCTCCTCGTTCGGTAGCTCGGTTAGAATTTTAACCGCCGCAAACGCCGCGGTAAGGTTGTAGAGATTAAACTCGCCGATGAGATCGCTTTGAAGCTGCGCATTATCGCCGTTTGGGGTGCGCACGAGCGCGTCGATACCGCCCTTTAGCCCGTATCCGCTCACGCCGAAACTTGCGGCGTTTTTGATACCGTAGGTAAGGGCGTTTGCGGGATTAAATTTAATATGTCCGTCGTCGGCGTTTATGAGCTTTGGCGCGTCGTCTGCAAAAAACGAGCTTTTGACTGCGGCGTATTCTTGCATACTGCCGTGATAATCGAGATGATCTTGGCTGAGATTAGTAAAAATTTTAAGCGCAAATTCTAATCCTTCGATACGATTTTGCGCTATCGCATGCGAGCTAACCTCCATGACGAAGTACTCGCAGCCCTGTTTGCTAGCTTCGTAAAGATAGCTCATCGTCTTAAAAACCGAGCTCGTCGTAAGTCCCTTTTCGTCGATCCTGCGCTCATTTATAAAGGCGCCGCGCGTGCCGCTTAGACCGCAACTAAAGCCTAGATCCAGCAGCGTCGAGTAGATCGCCGCCGCAGTCGTCGTTTTGCCGTTCGTACCGGTGATGCCTACGATTTTGATGCGCGGATTAATATTTAAAAGTTCCTTTGCTTGCGCGATAGAGATGATCTGCGCGCCTTTTTGCGCCGCTTCGGATTCAAATTTGGCGTTTGCGCTCGTGCGCATAAAAAAGCAGCCCGCCTCGCACTCGGCGGAGTTGTCGGTGATGAAATTATTTTCTAGTCGTATTTTCATGATTTTTGATTTTTTGTATCAGCGCTTCGAAGCGTTCATCGCCTGCATACGCGGCGGCCGAGCTCTCGACGTAATTAAGCCCCATTTCGTAGTAGCCGTTTTCTATCAAATTTTCTAAAAATTCTATCATCTCGGTTTTGTCCGAAATGGCGATTTTGGAGGAAAAAATGATCGATTCGAAGGCGTCTTTAAAGCCTCTTTGGTCTACCGCTCGCATAAAATCCGCATAAGCGATAACGGCGATCTCATCCTCGGCGCCGGGTTCGGAGGCCGCTTCGTTCGCGATCTTTTCGTTGATGGAGTTTAAAATTTTAAAAAGCTCCGCAGTTTGAGTTTTGGGGCTGAGGTTGTAAAAATCAAAGAGCATAAGCGCCTCTTCGCGGTCTGCCAGCGCAGTCTGGCAAAGTTCTAGCAAAAATAGAATTTCCTCCTCGCCGCTTTTTTCATATGCGAGCGAAAAATATAGCTTCGCAAGCTCGAATTCTCCGCGCGAAAAGGCCTTTAGCCCCAGTTTTTTATAGTTCAAACTCTTCGCCTTCGGGGATGTTTACGACGCTAAGCTCGGGGTGAATATCCATGCGAAGCTGGCGCTCGACGCCGTATTTTAGGGTCTGCGCACTTGCAGCGCAGCCGTGGCAATGCCCGGTAAGGCGGACATAGACGACGCCGTTTTTTATGCCTAAAAGCTTCATATCGCCGCCGTCGTTTTGCAGCATCGGTCGGATTAGCTCCAAGCTATCCTGTACCGGGGCTAGAAGCTCTTCGTCTGTAAATGGTATCATTAAAATTCCTTATTTTAGTTTTGGCGCATTATATCCAAAAGCGATAAAAAAAGGCTTATCGGGGATGAAATTTAATCTGAAATTTTGCGCGAGGACGCGGATTTTGCGCCATGGATCGCAAAGAATTTTATACGCCACGAACGGCGAGCCGCGATTTTAAAATTTTATCGATTCGGTAAGGACGAAACTCGCAAATCACCAGGTTTGCATATATTTAAATTTAGACTATTTGTGCCATAAATTTGGGATGAAATTTCAGCTGAGCCGATGGTTAAATTTGAGATGAAATTTTGCTTGAACGGGAAAGAAATTTAAAGCAAACTGCCTAAATTTAATTAGAACAGGCGCCGATACGATTAAATTTTTTAGAAAAACAATCCTGCTTTTAATTGCAAATTTTGCGACTACAAAAGCCTGGACGGCAAACATTATTTTGAAGCTCGTAGATAAAATTTACGCTACGTTTTATATCGATCGCGGCTGTGAAATTTTAGCGCAGGCGCGTGCAATCACGGCAAAATTTCTATCGGCGTGCCGATTTTCACGTGTTCAAAAAGCTCGTCCATATCGTCGTTGACGAGCGCTATGCAGCCCTCCGTCCAGTCGCCGAACGCCGCGATACTCTGCCCTAGGTAGCTAAATTTATTCGGTAGCCCGTGGATTTTGATATCGCCACCTGCGCTCTTGCCGAGGGATTTTGCGTGCGCTACGTCGGCTTTGTTCGGATAGGAGATGCCTAAATTTAGATGATACGCCGAGTTTGGATTTTTGCCGTTTATGGTGTAGTTGCCCTCCGGGGTTTTGCCGTCGCCTTGAATCTCTTTATGTCCTTCGGGCTCGCGTCCCAGGGCGATTTTGTAGCTTTTCGCGACGCCTTTTGAGGTTAAAATTTCAAGAATTCGTTTGGATTTATAGACGCGGATTTTAGAGATTTGCTCGCCGCCCAATGATTGCTTTAGCGGAATTTCGGAGTTGATCGTTTCGATATTTTTATAGCTAAGATAGTTGTCCAATGCCCACGCTAGACCCGCAGCGATGATAACAAGCGGAAGTAAAATTTTAAATTTCATAGAAGAAATTTCGGGAGTGATCCCGAAATTTTATTTGCTGATTAGCTCGATATAAGCCATCTCTGCGGCGTCGCCCTTGCGAAGGCGGGTTTTGATGATGCGAGTGTAGCCGCCGTTTACGCCTGCGTATTTTGGAGCGATCTCGGTGACTAGCTTATTTGTCGCAGCCTTATCCTGAAGCACCGCGAAAACAAATCTATGCGCTTCGCTGTCGCCCTTGCGCGCGCGAGTGATCAGCTTCTCGGCATAACTTCTTAGCTCTTTTGCCTTAGGAAGCGTAGTTTCGATCTTGCCGCTAGTAACTAAAGCGATGGTTAAATTTTTAAGCAGGGCGGCACGGTGAGACGAAGTGCGCCCTAGCTTCCTATATCCGTGATTATGTCTCATTTATTGTCCTTCATTCTTTTGTCTTTGAGCCTTCAGCTCGTCAAGCTTGCGTTTTAGCTGCTCTTTTTTATCGCCGAGCTCTTGGTTGCCGATAGGATAACCGATCTCCTCCATTACGGCTTTGATCTCCTCAAGCGATTTTTTGCCTAAATTTTTAAGGTCTTTAAGCTCGCTTTCCTCCATGATCGCAAGCTCACCGATAAATCTAATATCGGCGCGATCTAGGCAGTTGAAGCTTCGTGCGCTTAAGCTTAGATTGCTAACGCTCTCAAAAAGCTTTGCAAACTCGGAATTTGCGGGGATCGCTCTACCGAAAGTATCCGCAGCGCTGATATTTACGATACCTTTGAAAACCGCCAGCTGCTGATACATCGCCTCAAGCGCGTTTTTAAACGCATCTATCGCGCTGATCTGACCGTCGGTAGTGATCGTAAAGACCACCTTTTCGTAGTCGGGATTATCCTCTACAAATACGTTTTCGATGTCGTAAACAGCCTTAGTTACTGGGGTAAAAAACGCATCCAACGCGATGAAATCAGCGTCTAAATTTTCTCTGATCTCTTCGCTTGGGACATAGCCGATACCCTTTTCGATGATGAGCGTAAATTTAAGATCAGCATCCTCGTTTATCGTAGCCAGATAAGCGCTTGGATTTACGATCTCTACGGCGCCGTTATTTAGGTCGCTGCCGTAAATTTCTTTAGGTCCTTTGAAGCTGTATTCTACGACCTCGCGTAGGGAATCGCCCTTGATTTTAAATCTTAAGCCCTTTAAATTTATGATAAAAGCCGCCATATCCTCGAGCATACCGCGCATGCTATCGAATTCGTGGCTTACGCCTTCGATTTTAACCGCAGTCGGCGCAAAACCGACCGTGCTGGTATAAAGTAACCTTCGTAAAGGATGAGCTAGAGTGACGGCATATCCCGTTTCAAAGGGATATGCTATGATTTTAGCAACATTTTCGCTGACATTCTCAACCTTTATTTCAGTTGGCATATGAGCTGATGTTGTGATTTTTCTCATAATCTGCTCCTAATTATTTCGAGTAAAGCTCTACGATAAATCTTTCCTCTACAGGAATAACAACTTCTTCTCTATCCGGAACTCTAGAAAAAATTCCGTATCTTTTCTCTTTTTCTACATCTACCCACGCTACGATGCCGGTCTGTGCAGTAAGATCCAATGCTCTTGAAATTTGCGGGTTATTTTTGCTCTTCTCGATCACTTCGATCTTTTGTCCTGCGCGGACGGAGTATGAAGGGATATCTACGCGCTTGCCGTCTACTAAGATATGTCCGTGCGTAACGAGCTGGCGCGCAAAGCGTCTAGTCGTAGCAAAGCCCATGCGGTAAACGACATTATCTAGCCTCTGTTCTAAAAGCTGAACCAAGATCGCTCCGGTGTTACCCTCTCTGCGAGCTGCTTCGGCAAATAGCCTGCGGAACTGCTTCTCGCTTACGCCGTACATAAATTTAGCCTTTTGTTTCTCGCGAAGCTGTGAGCCGTATTCGCTTAGTTTAGCGCGTCTTTGTCCGTGCTGACCCGGAGCGTAAGGGCGTTTTAAAAGTGCGCTCTTGCCCGCAAGTCTTCTCTCACCTTTCATAAATAGATCGACGCCGAGCCTTCTTTCTAATTTTTCAACCGGTCCTGTATATCTAGCCATAAATTTCTCCTTTTATAATTACACGCGACGTCGTTTAGGCGGTCTGCAACCGTTGTGCGCAAGAGGAGTAATATCTTTGAAATACGTAACTTTAATCCCTTCTACGCTACCTACGCTTTTAACGGCGGTCTCGCGTCCGCTTCCCGGACCCTGAACCTTGACGCCTACCTCTTTGATGCCGTGCTCTTTGGCTTTGTTTAACGCGTCCTCGACGGCTTGCTGCGCCGCATAAGGGGTGGATTTTTTGCTGCCTTTAAAATTTAAAGCGCCCGCACTGCTCCACGCGATCGCGTTGCCCATCTCGTCCGTTACGGTAATCATAGTGTTATTAAACGTAGCGGAGATGTAAACTATGCCTTTGGCGATATTTTTTCTGACGGTTTTTTTCTTAACTACTTTTTTTTGTGCCATATCTCAATCCTTATTTAGCTGCCGCGCCGACGGTTTTGCGTTTGCCTTTTCTGGTTCTGGCGTTCGTTTTTGTTTTTTGACCGCGAACCGGAAGGCCCTTTCTGTGTCTTAGGCCGCGATAGCCGCCCAAGTCCATAAGCGCTTTTATATCCATAGCCACTTGTTTGCGAAGATCGCCTTCGACCATATAGTGCTCTTGGATCTCTTTTCTGATAGCGGCGGCTTCATCTTCGCTCAGATCGGCGACTCTTTTATCGTAAGAAATTCCTGCCGCATCGAGAATTTTTCTCGACGTAAATAAACCTATACCGTAGATATAAGTTAGTCCGTATTCAATCCTTTTTTTCTTTGGTAGATCTACACCTGCGATACGAGCCATAACTTATCCTTGTCTTTGTTTATGTTTTGGATTTTCACAAATAACGTGAACAACACCTTTGCGCTTGACAATTTTACATTTGTCGCACATTTTCTTAACGGATGGACGAACTTTCATTCCACTCTCCTAAAATTTTCTCCACTTTAAATGCAAACTGCACCTAGGTTTAATGAAATTTCAAAAGCGAAAGTATCAAACCAACTGTTTTCAAAATAGTGGGGATTTTGAAAACACTTCTTCCTACAGTTTAGTCGCAAAATCGCGAGTATATCTAAATTTAACTTTATCCTTACTTATAGCGGTAGGTGATCCTGCCTTTATCGAGGCTGTAAGGGGTCAACTCGACTTTTACGCGATCGCCCGGCATTATCTTGATGTAGTGCATCCGCATCTTGCCCGCGATATGACATAAAATCACGTGTTTGTTATCGAGCTCGACCTTAAAAGTCGCGTTCGGCAGCGCTTCTATGACGTTGCCGTCGATCTCTATGACGTCGTCTTTTGCCACAAATTCTCCTTTCTTTTAAATTTAAAAAGGGCGATTATATAGAATTTAAAATTTTAAACAGCTTAAAAGAAATTTAAAATAAGCAAAATTTCAGATTTATTTTGCTACGCGCGCAGTGTTTTACAAAAGCAAGGCGGCGCTCTTTTTAAAATTTTAGTATAATGGCTCAAAAATTTTAAAGGAAAAACATGAAATGGCAAGACGGCAGACGAAGTTCAAACGTGGAGGATGACCGCGCAAGCAGCATGCGCACGAGCTCCGGCTCGCTTGGGATGCTGATCCCGATCATCAGGTTTTTGCTCGGCTCAAAGATCGGGCGCATAGTGCTCGTAATCGGCGTGGTGGCGTATTTTATGGGTTACAACCCTTTGGCGCTTTTAGACGAAGGCGCCAGTACGCAAAGAGAGCCGACGGACAGCCCGCAGGAGCAAGAAAAGCTCGCCTTCGTCTCGGTAGTGCTAGCTCAAACCGAGGACGTTTGGGGCGAGATATTTAAAAGTGCGGGCGCGCGCTACGAGGAGCCCGGACTTCGGCTTTTCCGCGATCAGATCGCAAGCGGCTGCGGCTTTGCGAGCGCGCAGACGGGACCTTTTTATTGCCCGAGGGACCATAAAATTTATCTGGATCTCGGCTTTTTCGACGAGCTTGCGAATAAATACAAAGCGGGCGGCGACTTCGCGCAGGCCTACGTCATCGCGCACGAAGTAGGGCATCACGTTCAAAATTTAGTCGGCACGCTGGAGCAGGTCGCCGCTCTAAAAAGGCGCGCTCGCAGCGAAGCCGAGCAAAACGCGCTTCAGGTCAAAGTCGAGCTGCAGGCGGACTGCTACGCGGGGGTCTGGGCGCATTATCTCGCAAAAGCTGGGCGTGTGCTGGAGGCGGGCGACATCGACGAGGCGCTAAATGCCGCCAGCGCGATCGGCGACGATACGTTGCAGCGTAAATTTAGCGGTCGCGTCGTGCCAGATTCCTTCACGCACGGCACCTCGGCGCAGCGCAAAGAGTGGTTTAAAAAGGGCTTAGCGGGCGGAAACCTAAAAGCCTGCTCGTTTGAGCCATAAGGCACGGACTTTGACTTAGCTTGCAGGACAGATCGAAAGTAGCCTAAATTTTAAAATTTAACGCCGAGCTTGGAAGCGAAATTTTAGAATTTTAATGATCGGCGATTAAAAAGCTCGGACGGCGCGCTCGGCTAGTGCGACGACGGCTTGTTTGAGCGCAGGATTGACTACGGCACAAGAAACTAAAATTTATACGTTAAAATTTATGGAGGCGAAAATGAATAAAATAACCTGCATCTGCCTAGGCGTGCGAAGCATGCAAAGGGCGCTGAAATTTTACAGAGACGGCCTAGGATTTAAGACGGAATGTAAAGACGACGACCCGCCGGTATGCTTTTTTAATACGCCCGGAACCAAATTTGAGCTCTATCCCTTGGACGCGCTAGCGCGAGATACCAGCGAAAACGATCCGCCCAGAGGCAGCGGATTTGGCGGCATCACGCTAGCCTACAACGTAAAAAATAAAGAGGACGTAGCTAGCGTCATAGAGCTCGTAAAAAAGGCGGGCGGCACCATCGTCAAGGAGCCTCAAGATACGTTTTGGGGCGGATACCACGCGTATTTTGCCGATCCCGACGGATACTACTGGGAGGTGGCTTGGGGGCCCGGTTTTAAATTTGACGAGGACGGACTGCTCAAATTTTAGATCAAAATTTTTGCGGCCGAGGCTTATTCGGAGGCGCCGAAGCCTTTGCGCAAACGTGTAAAATTTAAACTCAAAATTTATTGCAAATCATCGGGCGGGTTTTTGGCTCGTATAGTTTACGGCACCGTTTTTTCCGCGAGGCTAAAATTTGTGTCCTGCACCGCATACCTCGCTGCACTGCTTTACCTCCGCTCGGCAGCTTTATCAGTATCGTGAGCCGCTACGCAAAACAAGAAAGCGGATATTTCGCAGCGCTTTTGTCCGTGAGCGCGGCGAGGAAAAGAGCGATAAATTCCTCAAAGCTTTGCGCGGCGGTCTCTTTCAAAAACCGCTTGTTTATGAGCGAATTTTCGATGTCGGGGTGAGCTAGAATGATTAAGCTTTTCATATTTTTTCTTTAAGATTTTGGTTTGAGGCGATAAAATTTGCCGTTAAAATCGCAGATATAGCCCCGCTTTGAAATTTTATTTTCAAATTAGCGGAGGAATTTTAAGGCAAAATTTCAAAGCGAAATTTGAATGCCCAAATTTCGACGCTTAAATTTTGACGCCGAAATTCCGTAGTAAATTTCAGCGCATAAATTTTAAATTAAAACTTAGCGCCCAAATGCGCGGGGCCCTATTTCAAAACACTAGTTTGGCGCTTTACTTTCCCGCAGCTAGCAGATCCGCGAGCACCTTTGCGGCGTGATCCTTTGCCTTGACGCTTTTATAGACCTTTAAAATTTTGCCGTCCGCACCGATCAGAAAGGTCGAGCGTACGATGCCCAGATACTCGCGCCCGTAGTTTTTGCGCACTTGCCACGCGCCGTATAGCTTGGCTACCTCGTGCTGCGGATCGCTCAGCAGGATGTGCTTTAGGCTCTGCTTGGCGATGAAGCCCGCGTGGGATTTGGCGCTGTCGGGGCTGATGCCGACGATCACGCAGCCTGCGGCGATGAAATCATCGTATGCGGCGCTAAATTCGCACGCTTCGGTCGTGCAGCCGGGGGTGTTATCCTTGGGGTAAAAATATAGTGCGACCTTTTTTCCCGCAAAGTCCTTTAGCGCGACGCTCGCGCCGTCGGCGTTTTGTAAGCTAAACTCGGGCGCTACGTCTCCTGCTTGCAGCGTGATTTTACGCTCGCGATCCTCTGCGCTAAACTCGTCTTCGATCTGTGTTTTTTTCTGCATATCGTGTCCTTTTTTTGAAATTTTCGGGCTCGTAGCCCAAATCGCGGCTAAATTTTAATCTTTTTTCATAAATTTATCCTTGCTTGGATGAAATTTTGCCCCGCGTGGCAGCCGCGCGCGATCGGGTGGATCGCAAGCGAGATCGTTCCAAACAAGAGCGGGCTAGGGGCTTGCTTTGCGGCACGCGTAAAAACACTTTGTGGCGCGTGCTTTGAGACAGTATAATATGAGAGCGCTTAGTATCTATCGTGCCACGCAAATCCAGGTTCCTCACAAGAAGAAATAACTCTTCATTTTTACAACCCCTCTTAATCTACTTTTAGCTTTTTAACGATATGATTCTGCAAATTTTAACAAAGGAAATAACATGAAAACGCTCGTGATCTTATCGCATCCGAATTTCGCCGCCTCGCGCGTAAACAAAGCCCTATCGCAGGTCGCAAAGGGGGCTGCCGGCGTAGAGGTGCGTCATTTGGAAGGACTTTACGGCACCGATACTGCGCGCATCGACGCTCGCACAGAGCAAGACGCGCTACGCGGCGCGGATCGCATCGTATTTTTGTACCCGATGTACTGGCTAAACGTGCCGCCTATGCTAAAAGCCTATATCGACATCGTCTTTTCGCACGAGCTGGTGGGTTCCGGCGCGCTTAAGGGCAAGGTCTTGCAGCTTGCGCTAAGCGTCAGCACCCCGCTTGGCGAGTACTCCAAACAGGGTGCTATCGGCTTTAGCCTGGATGAAATTTTAACGCCGCTTAAGATCGCAGCAAACTACTGCGGGATGGAGTTTGCCGTGCCGTTTATCAGTAGTGGGTTTGAGCCGGGAGAGTTTGGCGACGATGCCGTAGATGCCGCGGCTGCACGCTTCGGCAAACTTTTACGAGGCGAGTTGAGTCCCGGCGAGTATCAAATTTAGCAAAGCAAATGCCCGTTACCCGCGGCGATGAGCTGAAATTTTACAAGAGTGATTTTATCCGCGGAATCTACGCCTTTTAACGAGCCGATCGGTAAAAGCTCAAAAAACGCTCGGATTTAGGGCGAGGCGATCGGTTCGATGATCTGTTCGTGCTGCTATGATCTAGATCGGCTCACTCTTGATGTGGACATCTACGCGAGGATCGGTCGCTACTACGCAAAGCGGCGGCGTGTCACGAGCGCGTAAAATATGAAAGCACATTGCTATAAGCGAGCGCGCAGAGTGAAGAGGGGTCTGCGTTTCATAAATATCTCGCGTAAGTGGGCTTACGCGATGAATGGATGTAAATCCTGCGCGAAACGTGCACTGCGGCAAAATAGGGCAAGACCGCTCTTGGTGTGATTGGGGCTGGATGTCGCGCGGGGTGCATCTGCGCGCATGAGAGAAAAGAGCGCTTATAGTACGATTTGAGCTGCTACGAAATTTGATTTATCAAAAAAGATTTTTGAAGAAGGAGCGAAATTTATAAAATTTCACTCTTTGATTTTGTGATGTTTAAAGCGTGCACATCGGTTCGCACAATGCAGGATTATTTTACGCCGACGATGATTTGAGTAGCTTTGATGATCGCAGTTACTTCGTCGCCGACTGCTAGCGCCAAATTTTTAACAGAGCTGTTTGTGACGATCGCGCTTAGATTCTCACCGCCTGCGGTTCTGACATCGATTTCAGCATTGATTGCACCCTCTTTAACGGCGGTGATTTTGCCTTTTAGTTGATTTGCAGCACTTAGGCGAAGATCATTTTCTCCCTTTGAAATGATGACATTTGGGGCTTTGAATAAAAATACCGCCTCTTTTCCTGCTTTTAAGTCCAAAGTTTTTTCAGAATCGACCGTAACGGTCGCTTTTAGCACGTCGCCGCCTCTGGTTTTAGCTGTGATTAGCGAATTTACCGCACCTATTTTTACGTCGCTGATTACGACGTGAAGCTGATTTCTAGCACTTATTGCCATTGTTTCTCCTTGTAAAAAATTACGAGCAATGTTAGCGGCAAATCCTTAAATGAAATTTAAAAATGCTGCGTGTAAGAAATTAATTTGATTTGTTGCGAATTTATATTAAGCCCACTTTTTAAATTCCTAGCTTGCATTATTAAAAGTAGCGTTAAAAAATAGATGAAATTCTAAATTTGCATATATTAAATCGAGTTATTTTTCTTGAAATTTTATTCGCTTTTTATAAAATTATGCGTTTTTTAGAGCTCTGACGCAAAATTTAGCGTTTGTTTTATGCACATCCAGATAAAATTTATCGCAAATCGCGCATCGCAAGGCTTTAAGAGCGCTCCGCTTACGCCTCTTCGCTGAATTTTACGCCTCGCGCATTGGTTTTATGAGTGGATTTTGGTGAGCGAGGCGGTTTTGCATTTGCTTTAAAATATGGCGAGCAGTGCGCTTTGAGCGCAAAATTTCAGCGCACCTTGCTTTGCAGAAAATCGCGCAGAATCATCGCATGGTTGCAGTGCTCGTCTTTCGCAGCGTATAGCAATGTGACGACCGGCTCGTTTTTAACCTTTTTCAAAAATTCAGCCACGGCGGGATTTTGCTCAAGTTCGGCTAGGTAAAGCTCCTTAAAATGGGCGAAATTCTCAGGCTTATGTGCGAAAAGCTTGCGTATTTCGGTGCTAGGCGTTATGTCTTTTGCCCACATATCAAGCTCCAGCGCGTCTTTTTTTATGCCGCGCGGCCAAAGTCTGTCGCATAGTACGCGAAATCCATCCTCTTTCTCCGCGCTCTCATAGACGCGCTTAATTTTAAATTTTGTCATAGTTTGCTCCTTTAAATTTGCTAATCCTTGATGAAATAATCGCCGTCGAAGCTTACGAGCGAGTACTTGCGCTCGCTTCCAAGCGCCTCTACGAGCTCCGGTACGCTAAGGAACGTGAGGCTGTCGGCGCCTATAAATTTGCAAATTTCATCCGTGCTCATATTTGCGGCGATCAGCTCGCGCACGCTCGGCGTGTCGATGCCGTAGCGCTCGGGATACTTCAGCTCCGGGCTCGCGATGCACATATGCACGCGTGCTGCGCCCGCATGGCGCAGAAGCTCGACGATCTTTTTGCTCGTGGTGCCGCGCACGATGCTGTCGTCGATCACCGCGACGCTCTTGCCGTGCAGTGCCGCGCCGATCGGATTTAGCTTGAGTTTGACCTTTAAATTTCGCACCTCTTGCGTCGGTTCAATGAAGGTGCGGCCGATGTAGTGGTTGCGCACGATCGCCATCTCAAAGGGGATTTTGCTCTCTTGCGCGAAACCTAGCGCCGCCGGCACGCCGCTATCGGGCACGGGCACGACGAAATCGGCTTTTAAACTCTCGCATTTTCGCGCGAGCGCAGCGCCCAGCTTTTTTCTGACCTCGTATACGTTTTTGCTCTCTACGACGCTGTCGGGGCGCGCGAAGTAGATGTATTCAAACGCGCAAATTCTAGCCTCCGCGGCTTTTAAAATTTGAACCGAGCTGAACTCGTCCTTGCCCTCTTCGAAGATCACCATCTCGCCGGGCTTCACGTCGCGGACGAACTCGGCTCCTACGAGATCAAACGCGCAGGTTTCGCTCGCGACGATGTAGCCGCCGTCTTTGAGCCTGCCGATGCTGAGCGGACGCACGCCGTAGCGATCGCGCACGGCAAACATCTTCGAGCGGCTCAGGATCAGAAGCGAGTACGCGCCCACGCACTGATTCAGAGCTTCGACGATGCGGTCTTTTAGATGCTCCTGCTTGCTGCGTGCGATGAGGTGCAGTATGTTTTCGGTGTCCATGCCGGACTGAAAGATCGCCCCCTCGCTTACAAGCTTGCGGCGAATTTCGTCTTTGTTGATTAAATTTCCGTTATGAACGATAGAGATCTCCCCAAGAGCGTAGTTGCCCGCAACGGGTTGCGCGTCCTTTAGGCTGTCTGCGCCCGCGGTGCCGTAGCGGTTGTGACCGATCGCGATGTTGCCCTTTAAAATTTCAAAGCTCGCGGGACTAAAAACCTCCGTCACGAGCCCTGTGGCTTTGATCGTTTTGATATGATGGTTGAAGCTCGAGCTGATGCCGCTTGCCTCCTGGCCGCGGTGCTGCATGGCAAAAAGCCCGTAATACGCGGTTTTAGCCGCACCTTCAGAATTTATGACTCCCACGATTGCGCACATTTTCTAACCTCTTAAATTTTATTTTTTAGAAATTTATCTATATTTTGTTTTATACTCGGCAGGTAGTCGCTAATTACGCTTTGAACGATGGCTAAATTTAATCCTTCGTAATCGTGCGCCGAAGCGTTTCTGATCCCGCGAAATCCTGCTATATCGCTTGGTGCGAATATACTTAGAATTTCTATATCGCCGCTATCTTGAATTTTTTGCAGTTGCTCGTTGCAAGAGATTAGATGCATTATTATCGCGGGTCGGTCGCGAAGTTCGTCAGCAAGAGCTTTTTCAACACCGATTTTGCAGATTTGTTGTATCGCGTCTATCTTTTTGCAGATCAACTCAAGCCTTTGCAAATTCCTCTTATTATACATAGATAGCTCCTTCTAGTAGCTTTAGCTTCTTTTCATCGCTCATCGATGCAGTATCGCATAGATCTACCGAAATTTTAAATTTATTAGCGATTCGTCCTCTTAGCTCGTCTAAATATATAAACGCTCGCATACCGCCGCCAAGACGAGCGATTGTTTGCTCGCTACTTTCGATCGCCACATCGATATCCGAGGCGATATTCTCTCCGCCTTTGGCGTAGCTGCCGAATAGCCCGACTTTGTAAATTCCAAAGCTTTCAAGCTCGGGCTTTAGCTCGCGCAAAAAATTTAAAATTTCATCTTTGGTTGGCATTTTTTCCTCTTAAATTTAGCCGCAAACGCTAGATTCCTAAGCAGTCGTCTATGCCGTAAAGCCCGCTATTTTGGGGCGCTAGCCAAACTGCCGCCTTTATCGCGCCTCTGGCAAAGGTCGCGCGCGAAGTTGCCGTATGATTTAGCTCGACGAACTCGCCCTCGCCGTAAAACCCCACGGTGTGGCGCCCGACTATATCGCCGCCGCGCAGCGACATCACGGCGATCTCGTCCTTGCCGCGCTCGCCGATGAGCCCGTCGCGACCGCTTACGCGCACGTCTTTTAAGTTTAGCTCGCGCGCGCTTGCGGCACTCTCGGCAAGGCTCATCGCCGTGCCGCTCGGAGCGTCTTTTTTGTGGCGGTGGTGCATCTCTAAAATTTCGCAGTCAAAATCGCGCAGGCTCCTGCTGGCAAGCGCTACGAGTTTGTTTAGCACCGCAACGCCCAGGCTCATATTCGTAGCGTGCAACACGGGCATCTTCGCGCCGCATTCGCGCAGTAGCCGCTCGCCCTCCTCGCCCAAAGCCGTCGTGCCGATGCAAAGCGGCTTTGGGTGCGAAAGCGCAAATTTCATTAAGCTTATCGCGCCGTCTCGGATCGTGAAGTCTATCACGACGTCGCAGCCGCTAAAAAGCTCGTCGTAGCTGCTCGTTACGGCGCAGCTCGGCGTATAATCAAGCGGCGCGACCGTGTAGATCACGCTTGCTCGCGCCTGATCGAAATTTTTCAGGCACTCGTAGATCATCGTGCCCATTCTGCCGCTTCCGCCGTGGATTCCTATATTTATCATCGCCGCTCCTTAAATTTTAGTCCACTTAGTATAGCCAAATTTTGCTTACACTACCTCTCTACGCCGAGGCTTAGCGGGATAAAGCTGTTTTGTTTGAGCTCGGCTTCGCTCGGCTTTTTGATCTCTATGCGAGAGGCGCTTACGCCGCGCTGCACGAGCGCCGCTTGCACGGCAGTCGCTCTAGCAAGGGCTAACTCATCAAGACGCGAACGGGTAAATTTCTGCGCCCCTATCAGCTCCTCCATCGCCTCATCGCCGCCGGATTTGATGCCGTATTTGATCTTAAGCGCCGCTATGGCTTCATCCGTGGAGAGGCCTTGTTTATTGGACATCAGCGTGAGAGTGTTTTGCAGAGATCGCCTTTTAAACTTGTGAGTATCGAACTTTTCGTTATATGCGGAGTTTAGAATGATCTTAAGATCGGGCTTGGCTTTTGCGACCTTGGCCAAATCATCGATTTTAGAGTTTTCACTGATTAAAATTTCACTGCTCGCCGCCTCAAAATCGATACTTTCGAGCTTTTTCGTATCTACGCCCGCGATCTTTCCCATAAATCTAAACGGGCTTAACACGATGTCGGAGAGTAGCTTTTTGACCGCGCCCCAAACGAGCGCGCCGTAGCTAAATTTCGGATCGCTCAGCGTGCCGCTTAGAGGCAGGCTAATATCGATCTGATCGTCGCTGTCCTTTAGGATCGATACCGCTAGACCGATCGGAAGGCTCAGCGCATCCTTGCTCTGCACCTCTTTGCCGAGCTCGAAGCGGTCTAAATTTAGATCATTGCTTGCGTTTAGCTTGCCATCGTCGATTTTGTAGGCAAGTTTTAAATTTAACTTACCGCCCGCGATTTCATTGCCGATATATTTGGCGGTATAGGGAGATGCGGGCACAAGCGGAATCTCCTTTAAAACGACGTTTATATCGCTTTTGCGTTTAAAATCCAGCGGATAGGCGCGCGCCGTAATGTTCGCTAACCCGCTTCCGCTTACGAGCGAGCTAAGCTTGATATCTGCCGCTCGCTTCGGGTTGATCTCGCTGATGCTTGCTTTCATATCGCTGATGCGCAGTTTAAAGGGCGTTGCTAGACTCTCATCGGTGAAATTTAAACTGCCGCCGCTAAGAGAGATATTTTTTACGCTCCACGCAAAGTTTGCCTTGCTTTTCGCGGATCTGCTAGGCGCAGCTTCGGCAGGCTTTGCGGCCTGTTTTGCCTGCGCGGCGGGCTTTATCAGCGAGAGCAAATTTAAACGCCCGTCTTTATTCAGCGAGATATTTGCCGCGGGTGAGCCAAGAGTGATCTTATTTAATGTGAGAGAGTTTGGGCCCAGCGCGATTTGCGCGACATTCAGCGATGCAAGCGAGAAAATTTTATCCCTGCCCGAGCTTAGCGCCAAGCCCTTGCCTGAAAGCTTTGCTTCGAGCGAGAATGCGTTTGAAAGCTTCAGCTGCCCTTGCGTAGCGAGCTCGCCTGCGATGGAGCCTGCGATAAATTCCGCCGCATATTTGTTAAAGACGCTCAAGTTCGGCGCATTTAGGCTAAAGTTCACGCCTACGTTAAGCGGCGCGATGCTAGCCTTGCCGTCCGCGTTAGCGGTGATTTCGCCCGCGATAAGGCTTGCTTTGATACCGAAGGGCTCGGCGAAATTCGAGCTTAGCCCGCTTAGCGTGGCGCTGAAATCCTTGATCTCGTGCACGTTGTTTTTAACGATAAAGCTCTCGTCGATCTTAGCCTTTGCGCCCGTTACGGAGGCCTCGCCGATCTTAAATTTTAAAGCGGGGCTTTTGGCGGGCTTTTTAGAATCCGAATTTGCGCTGCTTGCCGTAGAATTTGCATCCGCTTGGCTTACTGCGTTAGAGTTCGCCGTTTTTTTGGGGCTTGCAGGATTTTTAGAGATCGCGCTTAAGATCGCCAGATCGTTTATGCTTTTCGCGCCATTGGCGCCCACTTCCGAGTTAAAAAACGGCGCGTTTAGCAAAATTTTATCCACGCCGAGATTTAGATCCGCAACGTTAAATTTAACCCCTTGCACGCCGAAGCTTTCAAATCCGCTAAAAATTCCGTTTTTGTTTGCGATTTTGGAGTTTGAAATTTTAGTAAACTCCAGGCTTACGCCGTTTTGCGCGCCCTCTTTGTCGTAGCTAAACGCGCCCAGCTCGGTTACGGCGAGTGAAATTTTGTCGCTGCGCGCTAGCGTAATCTGCGTATCCGCGATATTAAAGGCGCTAAAACCCGTATGAAGGGCCGTATCGTTACCTTCGGCGTTAAATTTTAAAAAATTTCCCGTGATTTTAGTGTCGTTTGAGACGACCGAAATTTGCGGGTTTTCAAAGCTTGAGCGGTTTAGATCTACGCTTTTTACGGCGGAGTTTAGCCGCAAGTTTGCCCCCGTTTTATTAAAATCCAACGCAAAATCCGCGACCCGCGCGCCATCAAAGCCCGTGGAAATTTTGGTTTCGTTCATATCGTATTTCGCGTCCGAAAGCAGCACCTGCGGGATCGCTACTGCGCCTGAAATTTCATTCGAAACGTCCGTATTCAGCTCAAAGCTCGGGATTTTCAGCGAGCCTAGCGAAATTAAATTTTGATCTTGCAAAATTTCTAGGCTTTGCAGCTCGAGCTTTGAGTTTTCAAGCGCAAATTTTATATTTTCATCGAGGCTCAATCGGTAATTTAGAGTAGCGGAAAGGGAGCCGTTTTTAAACCGCACGCCGCTAGGATCGAGGTATGATAGCCAAAACGGATCGATTTTCAGCCGTTTAAGATCTATTTTGCCGTGCAAGCGCAGAGGCGCCAGATCGATGGCTCCATCGAAGCTCAGCGAGTCGTATGTACGCGAAACGGCGCTTAAATCGTGCTCGCCGATCGTTTCGTCCTTTAAATTTAGCCCGTTGATCTCATAATTTAGCTCGGTCGAGATGAGCGAAAACGGCCTTTTCAGGGAGTTATCGACGTAGCCCAGAGAGCCGCGCTCGATCTTAAAATTATTCAGCGTGACGTTGAAGCTGGAGTTTTCATCCTTGCTTTCGCTCTTTTGCTCCGAAAGTAGCGGCTCGAAATTGAAGGTGCCGTTTTGCTCGCGCTCGACGTGAAATTTAGGGGATTTGAGATGCAAAATTTCTACCGCGAGAGTCTTTTTAAAAAGCTTTGAAAAACCGATTTTTAAATTTATCTCATCGGCGCTAAACAGCGGCTTAAAGGTGCTAAGCTCCGGCTTGGTGACGTTTAGCTCGTAGGTAAAGGGGTTAAATTTGGCGTCCTGCACGCTAAAGCTTGCTCTGCCCTCTAAAATTTTAGGCAGCGCTTTTTCGATAAAAAGCGGCACGCCGAAAAAGCCCGCAAG
>NZ_CALIBF010000118.1 GCF_938045465.1 uncultured Campylobacter sp. | reverse complement strand
GTAATCATCGCCGTAAAGATAAACGGCAGCGCGAAAACCGAGTGTTTAAAAACTATTAATTCGTTGATATCGGATAAAATTTCTTTAAATTTAGCCATTTCGTCCCTTATTTTGGGCACCATTGTATCAAAAAAAAGTAAGAATAGCTCTAAATTTGATATAATTTGAACGAAAAATTTACGAAAGGAAACGCCTTGAACCAGAATCAAAACTCGCACGCAAGCCCGCAGATCGCGATCATCGGCACCACCGCAAGCGGCAAAAGCGATCTTGCGCTAAGCATCGCGCGAAAGACCGGCGCTGTGATTTTGAGCCTCGATTCGCTCTGCATTTACCGGCAGATCGACATCGCAAGCGCCAAGCCAAGCGAGGAGCAGCTGCGAGAGATCAGGCACTTTGGCGTAAATTTAATCTACCCAAACGAATACTTCAGTGTCGGCGAGTTTATTAAAGAATACACAGCCGCGCGGGCTTTTGCAGGGCGTAGCAGCGTGCCTTTGATAATAACGGGCGGCAGCGGGTTTTATCTCAAAGCGATGCTAAACGGGCTGGCGCCGAAGGTTCCCGATTTTAAAAGCGAAATTTCAAACGATGAAATTTACGCCCTAGCGCAGCGGATCGATCCGGAATTTGCCGCAAAGCTTAGCGCGGCGGATAGCTTTCGGTTAAAAAAATGGCTAAGCATCTATAAATTTTGCGGCGAGGCGCCGAGTAAATTTCTGCGCAAAAACACCGCCCCGCCCGTCATTTCGGATATTAAAATTTTTGAGATCGACGCGCCTAAGCAGTGGCTTGCGCAGCGCATTGAAGCGCGCACGAAGGCGATGTTTGAGCGCGGGCTTTTGGAGGAAGCGGAGTTTTTATTCGCTCGCTACGACTCAGAGTGCAGGGCGCTAGGCTGCATCGGGCTAAAGGAGTGCGGGCAGCTTTTGCGCGGACAGATCTCGCGGGCGCAGTGCGAGCAGCTCGTGAGCCTGCACACGGTACAGCTTGCAAAGCGCCAGCGCACCTTCAACCGCTCGCAGTTTACGGATAAAATTTCGGCGCCGCCGCAAGAGCTGGAGCGTGAAATTTTAAAATTTCTTCGCCGCGAGATTTGAAATCGAAATTTATCAAAATTTGTGTGTTTGCTAGGAAACAATGGGGCAAGGAAGTGGAAATTTTAGATTTAAATTTACCGCGCCGGTCGTATCTTTAAAATTTTGCGGGGCGCGCCGAGGCCTTGCGTGACGCAGAATTTCGGTCAAATTTAATCGCCTTCGCAAATATCAAAGCTAAATTTATCGTTGTCAAGCCTACTGAAATTTTGATTTTCCGCGCCTGCGTTACGCTTGAAAATAAAGGCGTAGCCCTATTTCTCGAAGTGCTGCGAGCTGTTTTTTAACCCCAGGGCGCAAAGCTCGTAAGCGCCACTTTGCAAGCCAAGCTTGAGCGTGGAATTAAATTTTCGTATCTTGCCCGCAACGCCGCTTTGACACTCATAGCCTAGCTCGAGTTCGCCGCTTTTTAGCTTATCGAAACGATGCTGCAAAGCATCGAAGCTAGATAGGATCACGGAGTCGCTTTGCGGGGCGAAATACAGCCTATCGCGCTTGAAAGTTACTTCGTAGCCCGCAGGCGGCGCAAAATCCCCGTCTGTACAAACGAAGATCTCATAGCTGCGCACCGTAAGCGGGTAGAAGGGTAAAGCTTTAGCGCCCTTTACGGAGTCATAAAACAGCTGCTTGTGCGCGTCCCAGTAGCTTAGAAGCTTTTTTGCTATGCATTTTCGCTCCTTTAAAAACTCACTCAAATCGCGCACATCAAGCAGCACAAAACCGTAGCCGTCAGCACTTAGCTCGCCCAAAAACATATCTCTCCTTGTTGGCAAAGCGCGATGGGTTCAATTCGCGCTTAAAATTTTAGCTCAATACCCGCTTAAAAAGACGAAATTATTTACCGCGCCGGTTAGGAATTTTACCAAAAACGGCGCCAGCACGCATGCCACGCTAGCTAGCACGACGGCAAATTTTATCTGTACCGAGACCGCGCTCAGTGAGCCGTCAAGCCCCGCATCCTCCCGCGGCTCGTGCAAGAACATACGCACGATGAGGCGCAGATAATAATACAGTGCGAGCGCGCTATTTACCGCCATGATGACGGCGAGGGCGAAGTAGCCCGAATTGACCGCGGCGCTTAGCAGATACATCTTGCCCCAAAACACGCTAAACGGCGGAATGCCCGCAAGCGAGAGCATAAAGATCGCCGCACATAGCGCAAAGAGCGGATGGGTGCGGATCAGCCCGTCAAATTTCTCAAACGGATGCTCGAAGCGAGCCGCGAAATTGGAGCTTTGCTCGCAAATTTCGGCGCCTAGCTCGCAAGTTTCAGTGCCGAAAAGGCTCGCTTCCGCGCCAGGCTCGATCGCTTTCAAATTTGGCCCGCCTGCTTTAGAATTTTGCTCGGTCGTTTTAAAATTTTGCTCGGCGTAGGCTGAATCTTGCCCGTTTTCGCCTAAATTTAACTCGCCGGTAGAACCTAGCTCGCGATTTTGCGAAAAAGCGGGCTTTGGGTTTGAGATAGAGCTCTCGCCGTTTGCATTTAAATTTAAAGCGGGGCTTTGGGTTTTAAATTTTAAATTTAACGAGCGGGCGCGCCTTTGCCGCACGCACCAGATGAACGCAAACGCCCCTAGATTCGCCACGGCATATAGGATCCAGTAGGTGAAAAGTGCGGCGTTTGCCTGCGTCGAGCCGATCACGATCGCGCAGAGCACAAAGCCAGCGTGCGAAACGGAGCTGAAAGCCAGCATCCGTTTGACGTCGCGCTGAACGAGCGCCATAAGGTTCGCTAAGCTCATCGTAAGCACCGCAACGGCGTAGAGCACGATGTTTAGCCACTGTACGCCGATGCTTTGCAGCGCTTCAAACAGCCTAATCGCCACGACAAAGCCCGCGATCTTGGGCACGACGGACAAAAAGCCCGCCATAGCCGAGCTCGCACCCTCGTAAACGTCGGGCGTCCAGGTGTGAAACGGGATCAGCGAGAGCTTAAATCCTATCGAGACGATCATAAATGAGCAGGCGGCGAAAAGCAAGACGTTGGTTTGTAAATTTGAACTCTTGGCGATCTGCGCGATGTTTGAAATTTCCATAGAGCCGGTCGATAGAAAAAACATCGCCGCGCCGAATGCGAAAAAGCCCGATCCCAGCGCGCCCATTATGAAGTATTTTAGCGCCGCTTCGACCGATCTGGCGCGGTTGTGAAGCGCGATTAGCGTATAAAGCGCCAGCGAGCCCGTCTCAAGCCCAACGAGGATCATCATTAAGCTTTCGCTCGCAACCATAAACTCATAACCCACGAGCACGAATAGAAATAGCACGAAAAACTCCGCCGTGTGGTACTCGTGCGCGCTTCTTGCGCCCAAAGATAGAAATATGAAAAATATCGAGCCCGCGAGCATGATAAGCATCGATAGCGTCGCGATTCCGTCCACCAGCATCACGTCAAAAAGCCCGCGTATGCCGCTGTTGTATCCAAAAACAAGCCCGAAGCCCAGAGCTAGCGCCAATATCGTGATGACGGCGTAAAATTTATACGATAGCGTGCGCGCAAAAAGCGAAACCGCGAGCATCAGCAGGGCAAATCCTCCGAGTATCGCCATAGGCGCGATCGAGGCTAAATTTAAAAGATTATTTTGCATCGCTTCTTACCTTAAAATTTGCTTTTTCCATATAGGCGCGGGTCGCGGTTTGCGAGGCTTTATTAAACATCAACTCAAGGCTTTGCGTCACACTAGGCTCGATGCTCTTTAACATCAGATTCGGCGCGACGCCGAGCACCACCACCAGCACGCAGATCGGGACGATAGAGCAAAGCTCGGTTCTGTTTAGATCGCTTAGCTTTTCATTCTCCTCATGCACGAGTGCGCCGAAGAAGGTCTTTTTATAAAGATTCATCGAATAGATCGCGCCCATTATGATGCCGAGTCCGCCCGAAAGCGCATAGCTAAAGCTTATTTTAAAAATCCCCGCAAGGCTTAGGAATTCTCCCACGAAGCCGATCGTAAGCGGAAGGCCTATCGAGCCTAGCAGCACGACGCAAAAGCAAAACGCATAAAGCGGCATCACGCGCGCAAGCCCGCCGAATTCGCTAAAAAGCTTCGTATGCCTGCGGTCGTATAAAAAGCCTACGAGCATAAAAAGCCCGCCGCTTACGATACCGTGACTTATCATCAAAAATACCGCGCCGCTCATTCCTTCGCGGCTCATTGAAAAAATTCCTAGCATTATGACGCCCATATGCGCGATCGAGCTATACGCGATAACCTGTTTGATATCCTTCTGCGCAAAGGCGATGAAGCTTGCATAGATGATCATAACGATCGCTAGGGCGCACATCATCCCGCTAAAATGCACGCTCGCGTCGGGAAATAGCGGCAGCGAAAATCGCACAAAGCCGTAGGTACCCATCTTAAGAAGCACCGCGGCAAGCAGAACCGAGCCTATCGTAGGGGCCTGCCCGTGCGCGTACGGAAGCCAGGTATGAAAAGGAAAGCAAGGCGTCTTGATCGCAAAAGCGACCGAAAATGCCAAAAATAGAGGAATTTGCGTGCTAAGCGGCAGCGACAGGCTCTGCCAGTCTAGGATATTAAAGCTATACTCTCCCGTAGCCTCGTGGTATAAGTAGCTCATCGCTACGAGTCCAACGAGTAGAAACATCGAACCGAGGAAGGTGTAGATGAAAAATTTTACCGCGGCGTAAATTCTCTTGCCGCTGCCCCACGCGCCGATGATATAGAGCATCGGAATAAGCGAAAGTTCCCAAAAAATGTAAAACAAAATCGCATCCAGCGCCACGAAAACGCCCACCATCGTCATCTCTAAAAACAGAATGCAGATGATTAAATTTTTGGCGCGCTCTTTAATGCTTAGACTAAGCAGCGCCAAAAATGTAACCAGCGTGCTTAGGATCACTAAAAACAGCGAAATTCCGTCCACGCCGATGAAGTAGCTGATGCCGTATTCGCTTATGAAAGGGTGCAGCACGCTAAACGCGATGCCGTCCACCGGCTCGTAGAGTATCCACAAAACGAGCGAAAGCACGAACTCTATAAAGCTCATCGTAACGGCGTAGGTCTTAATGCTCGCTTCGTCGATCAAAAAGCCTAAAACCGCAGCTACCGCCGGAAAAAATATAACCAAACTTAAAAAGTATTCCATGCCCACCTCACAGCGCAAACGCCAAAATCAGCAAAATGAAAGATCCCAAAACCATCCACCTTAAATTTGCGCTCAAATCTCCGCTATTGCTTACGCGATCCGATCCTTCGCCGCCTTTTACCGCGATGCGAGCGATCAGATCGACACTGGCGTCTATGATCGCGCCGTCGCATTTAGCACAGATCTCGCTAAGCTTGGCGTATCCGCGCACGATCACGCGCTCGTAAATTTGCGGGATAAAATACTGCGCGATCAAAATTTTATAAAATTCGCAGTTCTTTAAATTTTGGCTAAATTTACCTTTGCCGTATGTCCAAATCGTGCCGATCGCTACCGCGCTTATCATCGCTAGCGTTATGGCGATCAAAATTACCTCCACGCCGTGCGGGATCGAAGCTTTAAAACCCGGCAGTATGCTAAGCACGAACTCAGCAAAATCGTGCTCGAAAAAGCCCGCGATCACCGCAGGCACGGCTAACACGCCCATCGCGATAAGGGCAAAGCCTTTCGCCTCGTGCGGATGGTGGGTAAATTTTTGCTTGCCGAAAAACACGAGCATTATCAGACGCACGCTGTAAAACGTCGTCATCGCAGCGCCCGCAAACAGCAGCGCCCAGATAAAATACGCGTCCGCGCTCCACGCCGCTTCTAAAATTTTATCTTTTGAAAAAAAGCCCGCGAACGGATAAAATCCGCAAAGCGCAAGCGAGCCTATGCACATTAAAATCGCCGTAGGTCGCATAAACTTATATAATCCGCCCATATTTTGGATATTTAGATCGTCTTTCATCGCGTGCATTACGTTGCCCGCGCCCAAAAATAGAAGTGCCTTGAAAAACGCATGCGTCGCCAGATGAAATAGCGCGATCCAATACGCCCCGAGCCCCGCGGCTACGAACATATAGCCAAGCTGCGAAAGCGTGGAGTAGGCGATGATCTTTTTAAGATCATTATGAACCAGCGCCATCGACGCCGCAAAGACCGCCACGAAAGCGCCCAAGCAGACGATAAAGCCGCTTACTTCGGGCGCGAGCGCGAAAATCGCGTTTGCGCGGATCACCAGATAAACGCCCGCCGTAACCATCGTCGCTGCATGAATGAGCGCAGACACGGGCGTTGGACCCGCCATCGCGTCTGCCAGCCAGGTATGGAATGGAAACTGCGCGCTTTTGCCCATTGCACCGATAAATAAAAGCGCTGCGATCATGGTTAAAATTTCAGGCTCCAAGCTCGCTGCGTTCGCAAACACCACCTCGTACCGCAACGAGCCGAAATTTAAATAGATCAGAAAAATTCCAAGCAACATTCCAAGGTCTGCGATGCGGTTCATTATGAAAGCTTCGTTGGCGCACCAGCTGTAATTGCTCCTATCATACCAAAAGCCTATTAGCAGCCACGAGCAGAGTCCGACCCCCTCCCAGCCGATGAAAAGCCCTAAAAAATTATCGCTCGTTACCAAAACCAGCATCGAAAAAACGAAAAGCCCCAGGAAGCTGAAAAATTTAGAGAAGTTTTCATCATCCCACATATAGTAGATCGAATACACGTGCACGACGCTGGATATGATGCCTACGACTACCATCATCACCGCACTTACGCTATCTATGAGAAAGCTAAATTTTGCGTCCAAAAATCCCGTGCTTATGAAATCGGCTAAATTTACGCTGATTAGGCGGTTATCAGAGACGAGCTCCATCAAAGCAAGCGACGCGATAGTGCTTAAAATCACCAGCGCCGAGCAGATTACGCCAATAAACATCTTGTCTTTGGCGCGAATGAAAACGCCTGCGAAGATCGCCGAGGCGAGCGGTGCGAAAAGGGCAATTAAAAGCCACACAAAAACGGTATCAAGCATCCGGTCCATCCTTGGAAGGATTTTTAAAATTTACGAAGCTGTCAAGTTCTATGCTGCCCGTTTTCTTATACCACAAGATGAGCAGCCCAAGCCCCACGGCCATCTCGCTCGCGGCGATCGCGACGATGAAAAGCGCAAAAATTTCGCCGTTTATATTGTCGTAAAATTTCGCCACGGCGACGAGGGCTAAATTTGCGGCGTTTAATAAAATTTCGCTCGAAAAAAAGAGCATTATCAAATTTCTTCGCTTCATCATACCCGCAAGCCCGAGCCCAAACATCATCGCAGCGACGATCAGATAGTCATTTAGACCCATTTTATCCCTCGCTCTCTTCGTAGCTCAGGCTCGCGTCCATCTGCTTATGCGCAAGCACGATAGCGCAGATCATCGCCACGAGCAGCATCACGGCGGCAAGCTCGAAAATCGCCAGATATTTCGTAAAAATAATCATCCCAAGCGCCTCGGTATCGTCGGTGTTTAAAATTTTAAGCGTTTCTACGTTGTTTGCGACCACCGCGCCGAGCACGATAATCACGAGCAAAAATGCGATCACACCGCTAAGTGCGAAAAATAGCCTTGCGCCCTTTTTCGGCTCACTTACGTTTTTATCCGCGCCCAAAAACATCAGCGCGAAGCCGTAAAGCACGATCACGGCGCCCGTGTAAACTATGATCTGCACTACGCCCAAAAACTCCGCATCCAGCAAGAAGAAAAATCCGCTCATAAATACCATGCCGCCGGCCAGCGCGCTAAGGGCGTAAAGAACGTTTTTGCTAAAAACGCTGATGCAAAAAAGCGCCAGGCAAACCGCGCTGAAAAAATAAAATGCAAGAGTTTGTATCATTGCTCCTCCTCCTGCGCGGAGCTTTGCGTAGAATTCTCAGCGTCCGCGGCGGAATTCTTTTTGGAATTTGCCTTAGATTTTTTACCTCGCGCGGCGGAACTCCCCGCGTCTTGCATGGCGGAATTTTCTTTAGAATTTTCCCCAGAATCGTCGTTCGTAGCAAGACCGCCTGTGGAATTCTCGACATGCGGCGCAACCGAATTATCTTTAAAATTTTTACTTTGAGCGGCGGAATCTTCGGCGCTCTGCGGAGCGAAATTTTCTTTAGAATTCTCCGCCAAATTTTTACTATCCGTAGCGGAATCTTCGGCGCTTTGAGAAGCGGGGTTTTCTTTGGAATTTCGCTGCGAATCAGGCGCGGAATTTTGAGCGTCCGTAACGGAATTTTCTTTAGAATTTTCGGCGTCCGCGGTGGAGCTTTCCTTTAAGCTTGCCCGCTCGATATTTTGCCGCTCGGCTAAAATTTCGCCGCTTAAGCCCGCGCCCTTTGAAAATAGAATTTTATCGTTAGCGGCGCTCTCTTTTTTAAAGCTTTCCACGGCGCTACTTTTTAAATTTGAATCCGCGCTCTTTAAGCTTGGCTCGTCGCTTGCGGCGTCGCTTTTTATATAGGCATTCGGCGTCATCTTGATCCGCTCGCCCGCGTTTTCATCCAGGCTGCCGTAGCCCGCAAACTCCTGTGCCGCGCCGTTTAAACATAAATTTTCGCCGCGGATCAAAAGATCCTCTTTAAAGCCGTAATACGCGCGCTGTTCGCTCGCAAGCTCGTACTCGCAGCCGTGCACGATAGCGATCTCGGGGCAGACGTCCGCGCAAAGCCCGCAATAGACGCAGCGCCCTAAATTTATCGAGTAGTTATCTACCTTTTTGCGGCCGTCGGCGCCGAGGCTGGTCTCCATCGCGATGCAGTTCGCTACGCAGATCTTCTCGCACAAGCCGCATCCGATGCAGCGCTCGCTGCCGCTTTCGAGCAGGCGCATAAGCTTGTGCACGCCGCGGTATCTAGGCGGCATGACAAATTTTTCCATAGGATACCGAAGCGTATGCGAGCCGCCGCGCTTAAACATATTTTTTAACACCACCCACAGCCCCACGAAAAGCTCGCCGTTAAAGGTGCGGGTTAGGAATCTACGAAGCTTATCGTCGCCTGAGTTAATAGGGGCTCGTTTATCGATCTGGGCGTATCTTGCCATCGCAATCCTCCTTAAACGATCGCTAGCGCGGTAATTAGCACGCAAGCAAGAGCTAACGGCATGCAGACTTTCCAGCAAAGCCCCATCAGCTGATCGGGGCGTAGATGCGGCCACGCCGCGCGCGCCCATAGGAAGCAGAAAAACACGAGGCTTGATTTTAACACCATCATAACGCCGCCGGGGATAAACCAAAACGCGTTGAATCCGCCCAAAAACAGCAGCGTCGTAACGACGGAGTAGGTTATGATATTGGCGTATTCGCCGATAAAAAACATACCCCAGCGCATTCCCGAATACGCCGTACCCGCGCCCGCTACGATCTCGGTTTCGTTTTCGGTAAGGCATAGCGGCGTGCGGTTGCACTCTACAAAGGCTGCGATGAGAAAGAGCGCAAAGCAGACGGGCTCTTTCCAGATAAACCACTTATCTATACCGCCGCTTTGCGCGCTTACGATGTCGATGAGAGATAGCGAGCCCGTGATCATCACGATAGGGATCAGGCTAAGGCCGTTTATCACCTCAAAGCAGGTGATCTGCAAAAACGCGCGAAACGCGCCTATCGTGCCCCATTTATTGTAGCTCGCAAGCCCTCCGATTAGCAATCCGTAAACGCAGGTGCCGCTAGCTCCGAGCAGGAATAAAATTCCCACATTTATATCGCTTAAAATCGGCTGGATGGTTCGCCCGCCGATCGTAAACTCCGGCAGCAGCGGCACTACCGAAAGCGCCACGAAAGCTCCCGTAGCCGAGATTATCGGCGCGATTTTGAAAAGAAGCTTATTCGCCCGCGCAGGGATCGCGTCCTCTTTTGTAAAAAGCTTTATCATATCCGCACCCACCTGCAAAAGTCCCGCAGGCCCGACCATAGAGGGCCCGATCCTGCGCTGCATAAAGGCAAGCACCTTGCGCTCGGCGTAGGTCGCAAGCCCCGAGAGCAGCGCGATGACGGCTAAAATCACGAGCGCCTTTAAGACGGTGGCTACGAAATAAAATGCACTATCGCTCATCTGCCCTCTCCTTTGGAATTTGAAATTTTCTCGATTTTTACGCCGGCGTAGCGCGAAGTTTTGAAAAATATCTCGCCGCGCAGTTTCTCATCAAAATACGGCAGATACGCCCCGCTAAAGCCCCTATCGATCTTTACGCTAGCGATGATTTCGCGCTTTAAGCTTACGAGCCCCTCTGCGCCGCTTTCGCTATTTTCGTTATCAGAGGTACCGACTTTGTGCGCGCCGCTAGTGCAATCCGCTTTTTTTGCACGACTAGCGCCGCTTTTATTATTAGCGGCACTCGTTTTGCCCGCATCGTCTGCTTGACAAATTTTAACGATGTCGCCCGCGCTCACGCCCAAGCTTTCGGCGATGCTAGGGCTTAGATACAGTGCGCCCGCTTCACCAAGCCCGCTGCTTGCGCCGCTAAATTTATTGAATTGATGCAGCGGATTCGCCTCATAAATTAAAATTTCGCCCTCGCCTGCTCTAAGCGGCGCGGAAGGCGAAATTTCAAACTCCTCCTCGCTAGCGGCAAACTCCTCATTTCGCAGCTCATATCCGCGGTGGTTTGCGCCGCCGTTGTCATAAAAATTTTCTAAATCGTCAAATTTAACCGGCTCAAAATCCGCGCCCAAGTTTGACGTATAGCTGATCGTGTGTTCCGCGCAAACTCCCAGCGCACAGGCGATGTCGTTTAGCTCGTATCCGCCGTAATCAAGCGCCGCATTCGTAGGCACTACGCGCTTGTCGTAGTTCGTAAACGTGCCCTCCTGCTGCACCAAGCTAGGTGCGTCCAGATCGGCTTCCAGCACGCCAAAGCTTATATCGCCCGCTTCGTTGTAGCCTAGCGTCTCGCCCGCGCTCATTTGCGCACTAAGCTCACAGATGAGCGCGACGCCAAGGCTGTTCGTGCGCGGCGGCACCAATAGCACCTTAAATGGCGTGTAGCGCTGCACCAAGCCTGCTAGACGCGCGAGCGTGGCGCTATTTGGCGTGCGGATAAAATCCTCGCCGATGATGAGCAAAAAACTCTCCTTTTTAGCCAAAAGCTCATCCACTTTCTGCTCGTCCAGCCCGAGCGTGCGGGCAAAATTTGAAATTTTACTTTCCGCAGGATTCTCGGAATTCTGCGCGGAATTTTTTGCGGAATTTTCAGCGCCATCTGCGCTTGCGGAATTTTCGGCACCGCTGGCACTCGCAACGTTCTCGGCACCATTTGTCTCCGCAGAATCCTCAGAATTTTGCGAATCCGCGGATTTCTCATCTAAATTTTGCTTCGCTGCGGCGCACGAAATTTCAAATTCCGCCGCGAGTTTCGCATCCAGCCACTCAGGCAGATCGCGCCCGAACTTTTGCAAGATCCAAAGCAGGATCTGCGCCTCCAACCCCGCGGCGTGCGGCTGATGGATGAAATTTTTGCTAAAACCTTTAATGCCCTCGTCGCAAAACGGATGAAAATAGATCCCGCTTGCCTTATTTAGCTTGCAGGCGCTGTTTACCGCATAGCCTAGATTTGGAGCGTCGCTGCGCAAAAACGTGCCGCAAACGACGATGAAATCGCTATTTTTAATGGTCTGCGAATCCGCATTATAAAATTTCGTGCCGCTAAATTTGGAAAATTCGCGCAGGAATTTTTGATAGGCAAGCGCTTCGTCGTTGATCAGAGCGAGTTTAAATTTTTGCCGCAAAAGCTCTAAAATCCGCGCTTCTTCATTGGTGATGAAACTATTAAATTTAATATTTTTGATCTCGCCGTCCTCGATGCCGCGCACGATACGGCTAAAAACCGCTTCGTTTTTGCTCGCCCGCTCGTTTGAGAAATCCCAGCCGAAGCGTGCTCCTGCATGTAGGACGCTAAAATTTATGTCGCTGCTAACGCGATAAATTTTTTCACGCGGCTCGCCTATGCCGCGGCGCTTGATCTCGTAATAAAGTAGCTCGCAATCGCTGCTGTGCGGATTGGAAGCGGGGATTTGGCGCAACTCCCAGGCGTTTGAAACGTATTTAAACGCGCTCTCTACCAGAGCCCCCGTCGGGCAGACCGCTGCGCTCTCGCCGTAGTTTACGCAATCATCATTTTCATTTACCCGCGCGATTAGGCTTTTTTGAAGTTTGTTCCATACGGCGTAGGCGTCTTTGGGCATTGCGTCCTTTTGCTCCTTACTCGGCGCGTCTCCGCCGCGCGGAACGAGCTTGAACGCATCTACGCCCAGGCGGTCTTTCGCGGCGGTGATACAGCGCTCGCAAACGATGCAAAGGCTAGGATCATAGCTCAAATAACCCCAATCCTGCACCTCGCGCGCCGTATCGCGGATAGCGTAGCTTTGAGCATTTGTGTGCATCAGATGGGCTAAATTTTGAAGCTCGCACTCGCCGCTTTGATCGCAAACCCCGCACGCCATCGGATGGTTAATACAATAAACCTGCGTGATCGCTTCGCGCTCGGCGTCGATCTCGGGGCTGCGGCTGTAAACGACCATGCCGTCCTTGGCCTTGGCGTTGCAGCTATAGACGCGCTTGCCGTCCGCTTCGACCATACAAAGCCTGCATGCGAGCGTCGGCGTACCGCCACTTAGATAACAAAGCGCAGGGATAAAAACGCCGCAGCGACGCGCGACCTGCAAGATGTACTCGCCCTCGTCGCACTCGCAAGCTTTACCGTCGATCGTGATCTTTGCCATTTTAAACCTTAGAAATTTCTGCGAGTTCGAAATTATAACCGCCAAAGCCCTGCCCGCCCGAGCCCAAAAGCGCAATCGTGCCCTTTAGCTCCTCATCCAAAATAAATTCTTTTTCCAAATTTAGGTGCGGCGTTTTGATGCGGACGCGATCGCCGTCCTTGATCTTTGCGACCATGCTAAAATACCTTCCGCCGATGAGTTTATCGTCCGCATCGTGTTTGAAAACCACGGCGCCGTCGAAATTCTCAGGCTCTTTAAGGGGGCTTAAATTTGCCCACTCTTGCGCGCCCAAATCCGCTCGCTCGCCGCGTAAGCTTAAAATTTTAACCCCGAACTTCGCCGCTATGAGAGATAGAAAGGCTTTGATATTTTCGGCGTCGGGATGAGTTTTAATAAGCGCATCGTCGATCAAAATCGCGTCGCAGCCGCTTTGCAAAAACTCCGCGATCTGCTCGATCTCCTCCTCGCCCACGCTGCTTTCGCCGCTTAGATACTCCAGATCCAGCTCCGCGAAATAGGGCTCGTCGCAAAAACTAGCGCAGATTAGCGCCAGCACGAAGCTTTGCGCGCCGATCTCGCATTTTATCAGCTCGCCCGGAAGATGCGCATCTTGCAGCGGCGATACGCTTAAAATTTCAGCGTCTTTAAGGCTAGCGGCGAGCGTCGGAGCCTGCAGGCTAAGTAGCGGCGCTAAATTTAAAATTTTCATACTCTCCCCTTTTTGGCGACGACCATCCAATCGACTTGGTTATAGCGGATCGAGCTTAAAAGCGTGGAATTTAGCCCCTCCACCAGATCTGCGCTTTTTTGAACCGCGCTGAAATCGCCCATCTCAAACATAAAGATCATCGTCTCGCCGTGAGCGGAATTTTTTAAAATTTCGCCCATACGGTTTAAAAATTTATCGCCCAGATGTCTCAAATCGTAGCGTTTCATCGATCCACCTCGCCTAAGATAATATTAGTGCTGCCGATGATCGCCGCGGCGTCGGCAAGATACTGCCCGGGTAAAATTTCCTCATAGACCGCGCAATGCCAAAAGCTCGGCGTGCGGATCTTAAGTCGGTACGGGCGGCTTTCGCCCATCGAGCGGATATAAAATCCAAGTTCGCCCTTAGGACTCTCGCTCGCGGCGTAAATTTCGCCCACGGGCGGGCGCAAACCCTGCGTAACCAGCACGAAATGCTGCATCAGCGAGTAGTTTTGCGTCATGATCTGCTCTTTGCTAGGATTTACGTAAGCGGGATCGATCGCTAAAATTTGCGGATCGCTTAGCGGATATTGTTTCGCACACTGGCGCAAAATTTTAAGGCTCTCGCGCATCTCTGCCATATAACACTTATAGCGCGCGTAGCAGTCGCCCTCGCTCGCATACGGCACGTCGAAATCAAGCTCGTCGTAGATGAGATAGGGCTCCTCTTTGCGGATATCCCAAGCATGCCCGCTAGCGCGCAGCGTTACTCCGCTACAGCCGCAGCTAAGAGCCACTTCGTGCGAGATCACACCCACCCCTTCGGTTCGCATTAGCCAAATTCTATTCGTATCGAGCATATCTTCAAATTCTTTAATATCGCTCGGGAATTCGTCGCAAAATTTTAGCATCTCTTCTAGCCAGCCGTTAGGTAGATCCAAAAATACGCCGCCGATTTTGATATTATTGTGCGTAAGGCGCGCGCCGCAGTATTTTTCTATGAGATCAAGTATGTATTCGCGCGAGCGAAAACAGTAGAGAAATACCGTCATCGCACCGATATCAAGCGCGTGCGTCCCCAAAAACAGAAGGTGCGAGCTGATGCGATTAAGCTCCAGCAAGATCGTGCGGATGATCTGTGCGCGGCGCGGCACTTCGATGCCGCAGAGCTTCTCGACCGCGGCGCAAAAGCCGTAGTTGTTCGAACCCGATGCGATGTAATCGATGCGGTCTGTTACAGGGACGAATTCCGCGTAGATCATATTTTCGGCCATCTTTTCGATGCCTCGGTGCATATAGCCTACGCCCGGGCGCGCACGCACGATGCGCTCGCCGTCAAGCTCCAGCACTAGCTTTAGCTGGCCGTGCGCGCTTGGATGCTGCGGACCGAAATTTAAGATCATATTCGCGCCCTCGCGCTCGTACTCGATGTTTTCGAAAAACGGTCTTAGCTTGCTTCGATTTTGCATTATTTTCTCTTTGTGATGATCTTGTAAATTCCGCGTTTAGCGCGTTTTACGAAGCGCACGCCGCCCTCTTCTTGATATTCTTGTAAAATTTTCTCTTGCGGCCGCGGCTCGCCATAACCGCTCTCGTGATAGAGCCGCGCGAAGTTAAAGGTATCTTTTTCATCCACGAATGCGGAATTTCGGTTCTCCTCGCCGATCCGTTCGCGCGCGTCAGATCCAAAAATTTTATCCACCTCGTACCACTTGGCAAACTCGTCTCCTTGCAGCGGATAGGACTTCAAAAGCGGATGTCCTAGCCAATCATCGGGCATTATTAGGCGCGCTAAATTTGGATGATTTTCAATCCAAACGCCCATCATATCGTATAGCTCGCGCTCCGCCCAGTTCGCGCTTTTGTAGATGCCCGCAGCGCTTTGCAAAAAGCTCTCGTTCGGCACGAAGCACTTTAGCCGCGCGCGGCGCGCTCTTTTGATATCCAAAAGCTGATAAAAAACCTCGATGCCGCCGCGAGCCTCGGTAAAATCCACACCGCTTAGCTCACATAAAATTTCATATCCCGCGCCTTTAAGCGCACGCAGCGCCGCTAAATTTTGCGCAGGCTCCACATAGAGTACGAGAGTGTTAAATTCCACGTACGAGTTTAAAATTTGGACGCCTTCAAGCGCGTCCAGATCGTCTTTGAAATCGCTCTCGTTTGCACTGGATTTAGGCGTTTCCTCGGGAATGAAAAATCTATCTTTGTAGTAATTTTTTTTACCCTGATCGCCTTTGGGATTAAATTTTCTCATCAGATCAGCCTTTTTGCTTTCTGCGCGCGGCGCGGAGTTTGGGTGCGGATCTTTTTTTGCAGCACCATCATCGCAAACTGCAACGTCTCGGGGCGCGGCGCGCATCCGGGCAGATAAATATCCACGGGCACTATGCGGTCGCAGCCCTGCACCGTAGCGTAGGTATTAAACATCCCCCCGGTATTGGCGCAGCTGCCCATGCTTATGACCCATTTGGGCTCGGGCATCGCGTCGTATAGGCGGCGCGTAAACTCGGCGTGCTTTTTGCTAAGCGTGCCTGCGATTATCATCACATCTGATTGCTTAGCGCTTGCGCGAAATATCGTGCCGAAGCGGTCAAAGTCAAATCTGCCCGCGCCCGCCGCCATCATCTCGATCGCGCAGCACGCAAGCCCGTACGTCATCGCCCACAAAGAGTTACTTCTGCCCCACGCAATCAGCTTATCGACGGTGGTAAGAACTACTGGAAGCCCGTTTTCGCGCGCGTAGTTTATCTTATGCTCTGCCAATTTAGCGCTCCTTTTTTCCAGGCGTAGATGAAACCGATGCCTAACAATACGATGAAAAACGCCATCTCCACGAGCCCGAACACGCCTAAAATTTTAAAATTTACCGCCCACGGAAACATAAAGATAATCTCGACGTCAAAAAGTATGAAAAGCACGGCTATCAAAAAAAAGTGGGAGTTCATTCGGTTAGGCTGTTTGACGGCCTCGGGACCGCTTTCGTAAATTTCGCCCTTTAGCCGCTCGTCGCGCCTATCTGCTAAACGCGAGCCTACCAAAGAGGATAGTTTAACGATGAGCGAAAAGACGCAAAAAGCTAGGATTAGCATTACGAATATTCCGAAATACGGGCTTTGCAGCGGAATTCTAGACATTTTTCGCCTCGGTTTTAAAATTTAATGTGGATTGTAACGAAGTATTGATTTAATAAAGCTTAGCGCGCGCCACTAAATTCGCTTTTAAAATTAAAATTTATATACCTCGCCCGTGCGATTTAGTGGGGATTAAGGCGCGTGTGGTAAAATTTCGCGGATTTTAAGGGAGAGCTATGAAATCTAGCAAGATAAGTCTCATTTTCTACGGCATATTCTGCGGCGTAACAATCTATTTTCTTATCTGGGGATTCGGTTTTATAGGAAACGGCGATAAAATGCTATTTTTGGTTTCGGTATTTTTGGGCATCTTTATGGCCTTTAATATCGGCGGAAACGACGTGGCGAATTCCTTCGGCACCAGCGTCGGAAGCGGCACTCTTAGCATCGCGCAAGCCCTTTGTATCGCGGCGGTATTTGAAGCAAGCGGCGCGGTAATCGCAGGCGGCGAAGTAACCTCGACGATCCGTAGTGGCATAATCGATCTTAGCAAAATGGACGTGCATCCTAGAGACTTTATCTACGTAATGATGAGCGCGCTTTTTGCGGCGGGGGCATGGTTGCTTTTTGCCAGCAGAAAGGGTTTGCCCGTATCCACTACTCATGCGATCATCGGCGGTATCGTGGGCTCGGGACTTACGCTAGGCGCCCTGCTTAATACCGCAGAGACTTCCGCATTGTGGCTCGTGCAGTGGGATAAGATCGGAAAAATAGCGATCTCTTGGGTACTCTCGCCGATTTTGGGCGGAGTGATCTCCTTTGGAATTTTCTGGCTCATCAAACATTATATTTTGGATTACAACCGCTACGCTCAAATAAAGATCGACCGCATAAAGCGCGAAAAAAAATCTCTCCGTAAGCTTCACAAAAAGACCTTCGAGACTCTGGACGACATTCAAAAGATCGCCTATGCAGAGGCGCTAAATCACGATATTTACGCGATGCGCGATCCCGATTTTGATCCAAGCGAGCTGGATAGCGAGTATTATAAAAAGGTGATCGAGCTTGACGCGAAAAAAGAGAAGCTAAAATCTCACAAAGCCCTAGAGTACGGGATCCCTGCCGTAGCGGGTATCGGCGCCTTCGTGATCTCGGCGATGCTGATATTTAAGGGGCTGCATAATCTAAATTTCGGGCTTACGAATTTTTACAACTACCTCATCATCGGTATGTCGACGCTGATTACCTGGCTTTTGATGTTTATTTTCGCTAAAACCCTGCGCCGCTCAAATTTAAACAAATCTGCGTTTTTGATGTTTAGCTGGCTGCAGGTGCTCACCGCTAGCGGCTTTGCGTTTTCGCATGGCAGCAACGACATCGCAAACGCCGTGGGTCCGTTCGCCGCCATCATCGATACGATGGCTACGAATAGTATCAATCCCTCCACTCCCGTGCCGCAGCAGATTATGATAATGTTCGCAGTAGCCCTCATAGCGGGGCTTTGGTTCATCGGCAAAGAAGTAATCGCCACCGTAGGCACCAATCTTACGAAAATCCACCCAGCCTCGGGCTTTAGCGCCGAGCTCGCAAGCGCCGTCGTCGTCATGGCGGCATCGGTGCTGGGGCTTCCGATCTCCTCGACTCACGTGCTAATCGGCGCGATTTTAGGAATCGGCTTAGTAAATCACAGCACGAACTGGTCGCTGATGAAGCCGATCGGGCTAGCGTGGATCATCACCCTGCCCGTCTCGGCGCTGCTTTCGGCGTTTGCATTCGTGCTTTTGCGCCACGTATTTTAGGCTAAATTTAAAAATCCGCTCTCTAAAATTTTAAAATTTCGCAAAATTCTACGCAGGCTAAATTTTAAAATTTCACGGCGCCGAAGCGAGCAAATTTTGCAGCTCATATTGCGGCGCATCACCGCATAAAACTCGCTTCCAGCGGCACGGATTCCGCCCGCACGCCCTGTAAAATTTAATAAAATTTTAGTTACAATCGCGCTTTTAAATTTAGGAAAGCTATGAGTAAATTTGAAATTTTTAGATCCACCCTCGCCGTGATGATGGGCTACGTGCCGCTGGGGCTGGCGTTTGGTATCTACGGCATCAGCCAAGACCTGCCCGTATGGGCACTGGCGCTAACCTCACTGCTGATCTACGCAGGCAGCGTGGAATTCGTGCTGATCGCCTTCATCGTAACCCACGCCTCGCTCGTAGATACCTTCGTCGTGGCGTTTTTGCTAAATTTTCGCCATTTTTTCTATACGATGTCGCTGCTGGACGAGCTACGCTTCGTGCGTCATAAAATTTACGCCGTATATGCCCTTACGGATGAAACCTTTGCGCTGCTAAAAGCGCGCGCGTTTTTGCGTCCCGAGGAGCTTAGCGGCGAGCGACCCGTAACGCCACAAAGATTAAAAGAGCTTGATCTGCTCTATAATCTAACCGCTGTTTTAAATCAATGCTACTGGGTTGCGGGCGTCGTTGCAGGGGCTGTTTTGGGAGCAAGCTTGAAGCTTGATTTTAGCGGAGTAGAGTTTAGCCTGACGGCGCTTTTTGCGATGCTAACCTATGAGGTTTTCAAAGCAAATCCGCAGTACAAAGTGCTATTTCTGGGCTTTGGCTGCGCGTTTGTGGGGCTTTTTATCTTTCCTGCAAAATACTTTTTATTCGGCACTCTGATTTTTGGCACTGCGGTATTGCTGCTCTTTCGTAAATACTTCGAGCGACCTTCGTACGCGGGACGCAGGCTGCGAAAATTCTTAAAAAGGAGCAGGTAGTGGAAATTTTGCCCTATATCTTTCTGGCCTCGCTCGCTACGATTTTGACGCGATTTTTGCCGCTGCTGCTTTTTAAGAAAAAGACCGCGAGTCCAAGCTTATCGTATCTGCAGAAAAACTCGGGCCTTTTGATAATGGTCGTTTTGACGATCTACGCGCTTAATACGATGCTGCCTAGCTTTTCGGGCGAGCGGGCTTTTAGCACGGACGTGCTGCAAACGGCGGCGCTGCTATTTTGCCTAATTATGGCGTTTGTCGTGCATGCTAAATTTCGCAATTCGCTCGTTACAATAGCGCTTCCTACGCTAATATATATGGCGGCACTGCGCTTTTTATTAAATTATTGATAAATTTATAAGTTAGTTTTCGATAAACTTCAAAAATTAGTTTTTAAGTTTAAAAAAGGTTAAAGTTTTATGAATTTTATCAGTCAAATGGTGCATAGCTTCGCCAAAAAATATGCCGCCGACACCATGCAAAAATCCCTCTACAACTCCCTCAGGATCGACATCACGCAGGAAAATATCGCTAAAATTCCAAACCCCGATAAAAAATATATGCTCTACATGCACGTGCCCTTCTGCCACACGTTTTGTCCGTACTGCTCCTTTCACAAATACGCCTACGAGCGCGGCGCGTGCAAGGCGTATTTCGGCGCGCTACGCGTAGAGATGCAGCGCACGAAAGACGCGGGCTACGACTTTGAGACGCTTTACGTCGGTGGCGGCACGACGCTTATAGACGAGGATGAGCTGGCGCGCACGCTGGAGCTTGCCAAGTCGCTTTTTAGCATCAAAGAGGTTTCGTGTGAGAGCGATCCCAACCACATCGAGCCTGAGAGCTTGCTGCGATTTCGCGGGCTAATAGACCGCCTAAGCGTGGGGGTTCAGAGCTTTGATGACGATATTTTACGCAAAGCTTCGCGCTACGACAAATTCGGCTCGGGCGAAATTTTGCAAGAAAAGCTATCCCGTGCAGTCGGAATTTTACCGATTTTAAGCCTGGATCTGATCTTTAACTTTCCGTTTCAAACGCGCGAAATTTTACTTCGCGACATCGAAGCGGCAAAGGCGGTGAAACCCGAACAGATCACGCTGTATCCGCTGATGAAATCGCCTTTAATGCGCGATCAAATAGCGCGGAGCCTCGGCGTTAGCAACATAGACCGCGAGGAGGAGTTTTACTCCATCATCTGCAAGGAATTTTCTAGCTGGCACCGCAGCAACGCATGGGCTTTCGCTCGCGAAAAATCAAACATCAACGACGAGTATGTAGGCACAAACCACGAATACGTGGGCATCGGAAGCGGCGCGTTTAGCTTTTTAGGCGGCAGGCTGCTCGTAAATGCGTTCAACCTCGAAGAATACGCAAGCAGGGTGCGCAAAAACGAAAGCACCGTCATCGCCACTTGCGATTTTAGCAGATCCGAGCGCGCGAAATACCTCTTTTTGACCGAGCTTTTTAACGGCGAGATCGATATCGCTAAATTTAACGCCGCAAACGATCTAAATTTGCGTCGCGAACTGGGCAGAGAGCTTAGCCTGCTAAGGCTTGCAGGAGCCGTGCGGATCGAGGGCGAGATCATCCGCACGACGGAATTCGGCGCGTATTTGTGCCTTGTTTTGATGAAGGAATTTTACACCGGCATGGACAAGGTGCGCGCGGCGTTTCGCGACGATGCCAAGATTAAGCGCGCTAGACAGCTCATTATCATGGACGAAAGCGAATCCGCAGCAGCTAGCGCGGCAAAAAGCGAGATAGCGTCGTAAATTTTGCGCCCGACCGCCGCTACTAGCGCTTAGGCGCATCCGCGACTTGAGCGCAAATACCGTCTGGCATTTAAAACACAAACGAATTTTTGATTTCAAAATTTAGGAAACGCCGCAATGAAACGCAGAATAATCAAGCTATTCATTTTATTTCTGTTTTTTGTCCTTGTATTTGAGCTCGTCGGCAATCTTTTTAACTTCGGCCGCTTCCCGTTTCATAAAAGCTGCGAGGCGTTTATGATGATAAACCGATATGATAGCGGTCGTCCAAACGATGAGTGTATAATGCAACTTATGGATGAAAATCGAACGGCCGATCTTTTCTTATATTACTTTAAAACCAAATATAATCACGAGGAGCCATTGTCAGAGCTGGACGAAAAAGCTATAAAATTTTTAAATATTCCGAACTCGAAGATAATCACCGTAAATAAAGATGGCTTGGAAAAGAAATTTTTAATACGCGATTAAAATTTAGCGAAAGCATTATGAAAGAGCTATATAAAATTTATCTGAAAGATAGTAAAAAGAGCTTCGTAGCTACCGGAAATACTACTCATTACGACGGCAATAAAATTTTGCCGCAGCCGTTTGCTTTAAGCATCGTTCAATACGACGGCGATAGCGGATTTTATCTGTTCTATCTCGACGAATCGGGAAAAGAGCAAACCGATACCTATCATGAAAGCATAGAGGGTGCGTTTAAGCAGGCTGAATTTGAATTCGGCGTAAAGAAAGAGGATTGGAAAAATTTAAATTAAGCAAGACAAATAAAGGAGCTTAAATGATCGAAGTCGAGATAAAAAACGAATCTTGCAAAAAGACCGAAGTTACGCTTGCAAATATCGAAATTGTTAAGGATGCCGTAAAGGAATTCGCCTATAAAAGCTTTAAGGGCAGCTATCTGTTTTTTGATATTTACGGCGAGATAGACAGGGATTTTCGCATGCTTGGAGCAATCGGCGAAGGAGATGAAAACAATATCCGAAAAATAGATCTTAAAAAATATGAAAAAAGCTCCGTAGGCGCCACCAACATATCGCAAGATATACAGGGCGCGAAATTCTGCACCTACTTCAAGCTGGATCAAAGTGAAATTTTAAAGCAAATATTATATTATATAGCCTATGAAAGATTTGAAGGCGGCTATTACGCAAAGGGTAAATTTATAGGCAAAAATAGAGGCGATCTTATTTTATCGGCATCTGCGGCGATGTAAAAAATTGCGCCGAAATAAAGAGCGTCGATTTAGATGAAATAATAAAAAGTATGCCTAAACTCTCGGAATCAAATAATTTTTATATTAACGAGTTTATATGAGATCAACCAAACGGATCGATGAGGTAAATTCTATCGGCAACCGATTAAATTTAAAAAGGAGATACTATGAAATTTAAAATTTTAAAACCGAATGAACTATACGGCTGGGTTTTTAACAAAGATGAAGAACTTTATAAGGCTTTAGGATTTGATTGCTGGATGGATTCGTTTGTTCGCATATTAGCTAAAATTCCGGGTACCAGGAAAAAAGATATTTTGGATTACCTTGAATATGAAATCTTTGATTGGTACGAATGGTTTGAACTATATGGGATTATCCAAAGCGACTATAAGCTAGCAGACGAAGATAATCCTGAAATTTCAGCCTATCCGACATACGCGGGAGAATACTTCGGAGTAATGGGTCAACTATTTTTAGGGGGTATGATAGACTTCGGCATAGAGCGCGGAAATTTAAGAAAGAAATGGGCTGACTTCGATACGAATTTATCCAAGATCGATCTGGGTATGTCGCTTTATGAGAAGTGGATCTATTTTAGAGATAATTTCTTTTTTGGATATAAATTTTTAGAGGAGGACAAAATAACTCCCCAAGCAGAGATAACTTGGAAAGACCCTAACACATGGAGCAGATTTAGCCACTGGATGTGTATGACTAAGGCGGGCAAAGAGTATCGTGATAAAATTTTAAAGCCGAAGCTTTATGAAAAGTATAAGGATGTGGTTATAGAGGTGT
>NZ_CALIBF010000117.1 GCF_938045465.1 uncultured Campylobacter sp. | reverse complement strand
GGGGGGGGGGGGGTAGAATTATGCTAAAAAATCTTAACCAAAGAGGCTATATGTTTAATTTTTTAAAAAATGTCTTTATTATCTTTTGTATTATCGTAATATGGGAAGCAATAAATAATAAATCGGGCAGTAAAGAAGGCTACTCACAAACGGGTTTTAATAGCTGCGATAGGCTAGTTAGGCTCACAACAGAAAAACTAAAGCAAGAAAATAACGAGCTAAGAAGAACGTATATATTGATGAAGCTAGAGGCAGGCTTGCAAATGTCCGACGAGCTTAAGAAACAATTTTGTTTATCGGCGCTCGAACATCCAGATGACTTTTTTAATGTGAAGAAATAAATTTTTATAAGGAGAAAAAATGAGAAAGATTGTTTTGGTTTTGACCTTATTATGGACTTTTGCATTTACGCAGACGGCGAAGCAAGATTGCGAAGAGTGTACGAGCACTCTACCGGGGGACATATTTTCGGAGATCGATAAAGATTATGCCAATGCTGCTAAATTTTACGAAAAATGTTGCGATTGCAATCAATACGACGCCTGCCAAAAGCTAGGGATATTATACGGCGACGGAAAGGGTGTGGAAAAAAACAGCAAAAAAGGGTTTGAGTTAATAAAAAAGTCGTGCGATGGAGGATCGGTACGCGGTTGCACATCGCTTGCTTATCAATACCACTTAGGAGGAAATGTTAAACAAGATCATAAAAAAGCGCTTGAATTATTTAAAAAGGCGTGTGAGGGCAACTATGGTTTATCTTGTTATATGTCGGCAACTTATTATACGGGCGAATATGAGGAAAACGGCATAGAAAAAGATGATAAAAAGGTGATTGGATTCTACACAAAAGCATGTGATAAAGGACTTGCATTGGGTTGCACAATACTAGGAGGGATCTATCATTCGGGCGATTTCGGTACAGAAAAGGACAACAAAAAAGCATCCTATTTTTACAAGAAAGCTTGCAACGGTGCCGACGACCAATGGAGTGCTTGCGCGGCATACGCCGCGTATGCAGAAGATAAAGATAAACTGGAGGCGGCAAGATACTATAAAAAAGCGTGCGAACTCGGTAAGGCGGATCCTCTCGCTAAAAATGAGAAATCTGCACAGGTTGTGCAATTTGCCTGCCGTTCATATAATTCTATAAAAAGTCTCATCGAATAAGATTGCTGCGGGCAACATAGCAAAACATTGCCCGCACAAAGCTCTCCGTACATATGAGTGTAGACTAAACTTAAAAGGTTGCGATGCAAAGCGCAAGGCGAGTGTTTGCAGTATCGCAGCGAGACTATCAACTAAGCTTCAATCACACTTAAAACCCTATTTACCGAGCGCTCGCGCAAGCGGGTATTGCAAACCGCCGAAGTAAAAAAAGCCTGATCGGAAGCGTTTGCGGCGTATCCCAACCGATCGCGCCTCATATTTTATTTTATAGCTTAGCTCGCGCACCAAATTTTAGATTTTGAAATTTAGCGCAAAAATATTATAATTTCGCCCAAATCACGGCTAGGATGGAAAATGAACTCACGCGTGCAAAACGAATATCTAAAATCAAAAATTATGAGCGCCGAGAAAGCCTGCGAACTGATCCCAAATGGCGCATCGGTGGGCTTTAGCGGCTTTGTTGGGGCGGGCTGCGCGCTAGCGCTGCCACAAGCTCTAGCGCAACGAGCGACAGCGCTGCACGAAAAAGGCGAGCCCTATCAAATCGAAATTTTTACAGGCGCATCGACCGATCCGCTTTTAGACGGAGTTTTGGCAAAAGCAGGTGCCGTGAGCTTTCGCGCGCCGTTTTTTACGGATGCCGATATGCGCCGTGCGATAAATAGCGGCGCCGTGCGATACGCGGACGTGCATCTATCAAGCCTTGCTGCTCAGCTTAAGGCCGGCTTTTTTCCGCATCTAAACTTTGCCGTGATCGAAGTAGTGGCGATTAAAGAAAGTGGTGAGCTCGTGCCGTCCACGTCGCTAGGCAACAACCAGGCCTGGCTCGATATCGCCGATCGCGTGATTTTAGAAGTGAATTACTATCAGCCGCTTGAGCTGGAGGGCATTCACGACGTTACGGATCTGCGCCTGCCGCCGCATGCTGAGGATCTGCCGATCAAGCACGTAGGCGATCGCGTAGGCAGTCCCTATATGCATGTAGATCCTGCCAAAGTAGTCGCTGTCATAGAGGCTAGGACGCATGATCGCGTCAATAATTTTACCGCCGTGGATGAAATTTCAAGCGCGATTGGGTGCAATGTCGTAAAATTTCTAAAAAACGAGGAAGCTTGCGGCAGACTTCCCGCAAAGAAGCTACTGCCGCTACAATCGGGCATCGGCAACGTCGCTAACGCCGTGCTTAGCTCACTACAAAATGCTGGCTACCAAGGGCTGCAGTGCTACTCCGAGGTGATCCAAGACGGCATGCTAGATCTCATCAAAAGAGGCGTCGTAGGCACTGCAAGTGCCACAGCGCTATCGCTTAGCCCCGCAGGTGTCGAGGAATTTCAAAAAAACATCGATTTCTACCGCAAGCACATCATACTGCGCTCACAAGACGTCTCCAACTCGCCAGCGCTTATCAGAAGGCTTGGCGTCGTGTCGATGAATGGCATGCTCGAGGCAGATATCTACGGCAACGTAAACTCCACTAACGTCATGGGTTCGCAGATGAAAAACGGCATCGGCGGTAGCGGTGACTTCGCTCGCAACGGATATTTGTCGCTATTTCTTAGCCCGTCGCTAGCTAAAGGCGGCGCGATCAGCGCTATCGTGCCGTTCGTGAGTCACGTTGATCATACCGAGCACGACACTCAAGTCATCATCACCGAATACGGCATCGCCGATCTGCGCGGTAAATGCCCTCGTGAGCGGGCTCGCGCGATGATAAGCATCGCGCATCCCGCTTACCAAGACGCGCTGAGAGATTATTTCGAGCGGGCATGTGCGCAGCCCTGTGCGGGGCATACTCCACACATCTTAAGCGAGGCGCTGTCGTGGCATCAAAGATTTAAAGATACGGGGAGTATGAAGGCTTAGAGCGAATTTGCTTGAGCTAATGCGCTAAAGCCTAAAATTTAAGCTCATTCTCGCTGAAAGCAAGAAAGTTTGCACTTAAAAATTCCGCCTGCATTTGAAAGCTCTATCGCTAATTAGAGCAAAGCTCGTTAAAATTTTTATTTTATAAAGCTCGCGCGAAATGTTATAAAACGAATAGATCGAAATTTGCGCCATAAAATTTTAAAATTTGCAGGCGGGTTTAAGGCGCGGAATTTAAAATTTTATCGCTACGGAATTTTAAAATTTAGCCTTAAATTTGCAGCTCGCGCATTTCAAATTTTAAAATTCTACGGCTTGGAATTTTAAAATTTTGAACTTCGCAAAATTTCATCCATAAATCTGCTATCAAATTTTAAATTTAGCTCTCACTTCATTTGCCATGCGTAAGCTTTTACGGCAATCTTAGCTACAAGGCGCGCCATAAGTTCGCGATAAAACCGCGTAGTATTTGTCAAGATAAATTCCGTATTAAAACAGCATCTTGCTAAATCAGAATTTCTCGCCTTACGAAAGCGGTCTTTGGGCTATAAATTTAAAGAGGCGGGCTATAAAGTCGCGGCGAGATGAGATTAGAATTTTATCCTCGAAGGCTCCATCGGCTTGCTGTAGAAGTAGCCCTGCATATATTTAATCCCCATCTCTTCTAAGATGATTGAAATTTCGTGGTTTTCTACGTATTCGGCGATGAGCTCGTAGCCCTGCTTGCGCGCGAAGTTAGCGATAGTTTCGACGATAGCGCGCGAGTTTTTGTCGTTTGCGATGTTTTTGATGAGCGCTCCGTCGATCTTTATGTAATCCACGTCGAGCGTTAAAATTCTATAGTAGTTGGAGTATCCGCTGCCAAAATCGTCTATCGCGACCTTGCAGCCGTAGTTTTTGGCTACGGCTATGAAGCTGCGCAGGCTCTCGTAATCGTCAAATTCCTCGCTTTCTAAAATTTCAATAAATAAATTTGAAGCGTTTGGGCTGGATGCGAGCTTGCGCTCTAAAAGTTCCTTGATACCTTCGTTTGCGATGTCAAAATATGAAAGATTTATGCTAAAGCAAGTCCCTGCGAAGCGGTCTAGCAAGCGAAAGGCTTCGTTTATTACGACCTGAGTTAGCGGGATGTAGAGAGAGGTTTGCTTTGCGATGTCGATAAACTCACCCGGGCAGCGCGTCTTGCCCGAGCGGTCGATTAGGCGGATTAGAATTTCATATACTAACGGGACATAATCACCGCCCTCGGTGCCGTAGGTGTTACCACTAGGATCGCGGTGGGTGATATCAAATATGGGCTGAACAAGCACAAAGACTTGATTTTTCTTGATCGCATTTTGAATGGTGTTGATCATAATCTGGTTTTGAAGATATTTTTCCTCAATCGCATTTGGACGCGAATAAAAGCCCACGTGCTCGTTTTTGCTCTGCGCCTCATACATCGCCATAACCGCCTGAAAGACCCTATTTGCGCCGCCCGCTACATCTGCACGCTCGCTTACACCCATCGTGATATTTAAAGGCGCGGAGGCAAAGCCCTCGGTCGTATGGAGATTAAAAACCTTGTCGGTGAAGTATTTATTTATGATCTCCACGTCGCGCGCGACATTTAGTCCCTCGTAAAATAGGCAAAACTCATCCGATTGGATGCGAAAGATACTGGCTTTGATCTCGTGCGATTCGATACACATCGCAAGCGTGCGCGCAAAGGAGCGCAGAATTTCATTCGTCGTCTCCGCCTTGTAAAAAAGCCGTAAATTCGCAAAATTTACGATAGTGATGTAGATCGCTACGCCCGTTTTTTCGGCGTTTATTAGCTCGTATAGCGCTGCTTCGTTGCCCTGGCCCGTAAGATGATCGATATAGACTTGATTGTTTAAGCTCTCCTTTGCGCTCGCAAGAGCTAGTTTCATAATCTCGCGCTCGCCGATGTCATGAGCGTAAAGCGCATATAGCGGCGGCTTGGACGCAGCCGCGACATTTGCTAGTCTTAGGCTCACATCGGCTAGTTCGCCATTTTTACGGAGCAGGCGCATGTCTTTGGCGCTTTTATTTACCATCGCAGGAAGTTCGATCCCTTTATCTTTGGGCATCAAAACTCCAAGATCGCTTCCTTCCAGCTCGCTTTGTTCGTAGCCGCTTAAGCTAAGCGCGCTTTTATTGGCGTATAAAATTTTAAAGCTATGATCTGCCAAAACTATCGCTTCGCCTGCCTCCTCGCATAGGACGCGATAGGGCGCGAGGGCGCGTTTACTACGCAAAGCATTGGAATTTATGATGTAAGTAAGCAGTAAAAACGACAAAAACACCGCCGTGTAAAGCATCGTCATTTGCATAAACGAGCCGTAAAATTCCTCGCTAGCGTAAGAAAATCGCTCGCGCAGGCTTGCGAAACGCTCGTTGAGCAACGAGAGATTATCGCTTACGATGATATTTTGACGCTCGAAATTCCTTAAAATTTGCCGCGCGATTCCTATAAACGCAGCTTCGTCGGGGCTTGACGCATCTGCGCTTTCTAACGCGCTTTTTAAAGCAGAGATCTCGGAGCGATTTTTATAGTTAAGTCCTAAAATTTGAGAGTAGAGATTTGCTCTTTGCGCATTTGCGCCACTGGATAGAAATTTTTGCTGCAGACTTTGAAAAAGGATTAAATTCTGCGAATTTAAAGCCCCAAGCTCGTCCAAAAGTGAAATCTTATCGCCAAAAGCGCTTCCGATCGCGCGCACATCGCTGCTAAGTCCGATTTTATCGATGATTTTGTCTTTTTGTAGAGCTTGCAGCACCTGATAGATGCCGCGCATATCGGCATTTGCAATCGAAAAGTCCCTTCTTGCGATCTTTGCATCAAATAATATATTTAAGCGGTTATCGGCGTTATCGATCAAAGCTAGCTCGCGCGAAATCGTGCTAAATCTCGCTACATCTCTTAGCGACGAGAAATAATTCCCGGCGATGATTATGCCTAATATCATAATCCCCACCATCAAAGCCCACATTATCTTATCTTTCATCCTGCGCCTCCGTCATATCGCCCTTAAGTGTAGCCAAAAAGCTCATCAAAGCATCAAGCTCCCCATCGTTAAGATCGTATTTTAGCAGATCCTTTGCGATCTGCCGCACCGCAAGACGCAAATCCGTCTGCCCGTTTACGTAAGGCGCAGTTTGCGTGATATTGCGCAAGCTAGGCACGCGGCGCAGCTCAAATCCATCGGAAGTGAGCCTATGCTTAGGCGCATCCTCCTCTTCCGCGCTCGGGCGAATTTTAGTAAAGCTGCCGGTGCCTAGGCTAACGCCGTTGTGACATACCGAGCACAGCCGTACAAAAAGCACATATCCGTTATATTCGGCATCATTTAGCTTAACCTCGCCGCGCAAAAATCGGTCAAATTTGGAATTTATCGCCGTTTTGGACTTTAAAAATTCCTTCAGCGCATCAATGAAGTTTTCCGTATTCGCCTCGCCGTAAGCACTTTTAAAAGCCTGCTTGTAGGCTAAATTCTTCCTGATAAGCTCTAAAATTCTATCTTCGCTCGCGTCCAGTTCATTCTCGCTAAAAACTGACGCCGCGATCCGCGCTTCAAAGCCCGCGAAATTATAATCGCCCAAGTAGCGGTCAAAATAATAAGAATTTATTAGCGTAGGCACGCGTCCGTCGCGCACCGAAGCGCCCGAGTCGTTTAGATAGAAGTTATGGCAGCTCTCGCAGGAGCGGCCTTTGCGGCTAAATCTCACGTCCGAAAAAATTTTTGCTCCCAACTGCGCTTTTTGCGGGTCATATTTAGGCATCTCAAGCGGCGTAAAAAGATTGCCGCAAAGCCCCAAAAGCGGCGCCAGGCTAAATATAAAACAGCTTAAAACTCGCTTCGATCTCATCGCTTATCATCCCGCCTTTAGCCTGCTTTTTCAAAATCTCCTCGATCTCGCGCTCACTGGCCTTCGCGCCGTCCATATGTAGGTGCCACGCGGCGTTTTTCACCGCTTCTTGCAGACTGCGTTTTTGCTCGCGCTTCTCAGTTAAAATTTCGCTTTTAAATTTGATGTCGCGCGCGCCAAGCAGCGCCTCGAACTTTTCGGCGGCGGTAGCAAGTCTTTTGTGCTCTGTGCCGAAACGCTCGAACAGCGGCGCTAGCATTGATGAATTGCGCTCGCTCGCCCAGTTTAGATAAATTTTGCGCTCGCCCAAAGCCAAAAACGCCTCAAAATCCTCCGTGCTTTTTAGCGCGGGGCTCATCGTAAGAAACGCGATGTCAAAAACTGCGGGAATTTTAAAATTTTCGCTCTCGCGGCTTTTGCTCATAGCGTCTTTTAAATTTAAAGCCCGGGCTTCTTGAGCTTGCGCGTTTGAAATTTCGCTCTGCGAGCGTGGATAAATTTTAAAATTTTCATCCGCCGCATTTGCAAAACCATCGCGGCTCAGCCGCTCGCAAAACTCCGCAAAGCTTAAATTTAATACGTTTTGCAAGCTGATGCCAAACTCCTCCGCGCTGCGCCTTAGCTCGCGCAGCATCCCCTCCGAGCTATCGATCGCCGTGACCTTGGCGCCCAGCGACGCGAGATACAGCGAGTAAACCCCCGTGCCGGCGCCTACGTCGAGCACGCTTTTACCCGCAAAGCTCACGCCCCAGCCGCGCAGTATCTCAAACACCCGCTTGCCAAAATCCCCTAGCTCGCCGCTAAATTTGGCGTAACTTTCGGACTTTTTATCCCAGCTATTTTTATGTGATTTTTCGCCGATTTTCTCCACCACTCGCCTTTAAATTTTTTGTAATAATAGCAAAATTTGGCAATTTTTCCGAATTTGGGCTATAATAAATGCTTTCAAAATCTAGGCGAAAGGGCGTTCATGGCGGACGTGACGATAAGAAATTTAAACTTTGCTTACGAAAAACGCGAAATTTTAAAAGATATAAGCTTAAGCTACGAGCTGCGCGATTTTTTAGCAATTTTTGGGCCCAACGGCGGCGGCAAAAGCACCCTTTTGAAGCTGCTTTTGGGGCTGCTGCGACCAAGCTCGGGCACAATCGAAATTTTAGGCAGATCGCCCGCGCTTGCCAGGGCGCAAATGGGCTACGTACCGCAGTTCATCGCGATAAACAAAAGCTTTCCCATAAGCGTGCTCGAAGTCGTTTTAATGGGGCTGATAGATAAGAAAATTTTTGGCTTTTACTCTAAATCCGAGCGCGAGCAAGCCATGCAAGCTTTGGAGCGCGTAGGCATGCAGAGCTTAGCCTGCTGCCGCATCAGCGAGCTTAGCGGCGGACAAAGACAGCGCGTTTACATCGCGCGGGCGCTGTGCGCGAAGGCTAAAATTTTACTTCTTGATGAGCCGCTAGCGAGCATCGACACGATGGGGCAGGTTCAAATTTACGAGCTTTTAAAATCCCTAAATGAGAGCGGCTGCGGCATAATTCTAATCAGCCACGACGTGCAGCTTGCGCTAAACTACGCAAACCGCGCTCTTTACGTCGCAAACGGCTCGGCGCACACTCACGAGATCGATCCCGGGGGCAGGGCGGAATTTTTAGATCATCTGCGACGCGAGCACGGGCACTTCTGCGCTGTCGATCTCGCGCTTAACGAATGCTGCTGCAAGGAGGGCGAAAATGGCTGAAATTTTATCTTACGATTTCATGCGAAACGCCCTAATCGGCGGGCTTTTAGTCAGTATAGTCTGCGGCGTCGTGGGCTCTTTAGTCGTGATAAATCGCATGAGCTTCATAGCAGGCGGCATCGCGCACGGCGCATACGGCGGCATCGGCATCGCACTATTTTTAGGCATCTCGCCCGTGCTGGGAGCTAGCGTATTTGCGCTGTTTTTGGGGCTGCTCATCGCCTACGTTACGCTGCGAAACACCGAGCGCTTCGACGCCGTAATCGGCGCGATATGGGCGTTTGGAATGGCGCTAGGGATAATCTTCGCCGATCTCACGCCTGGATACAAATCCGATCTGATGAGCTTTTTATTCGGCTCCATCCTAGCGATAAATCACGAAAATTTAATCTTCATCGGCATTTGCGGCACGGCATTTGCGGCGCTTACGGCGTGCTTTTACAGACAGTTTTTAGCGATCAGCTTCGATAAGGAATTCGCCCTGCTGCGAGGAGTTAATACGAGCGTCTTTTACTACGTCCTCGTGGTAATGGCGAGCCTCGCGGTGGTCGCATCGATTCAGATCGTAGGGCTAATCTTAGTAATCTCGCTGATGACGATCCCGCCCTTCATCGCCGAAAAAATTTCAAAAAGCTTAGGCTCGATGATGGCGATAAGCTGCGCGCTATCGGCGCTTTTCTGCGCAGCGGGGCTTATTTTGAGCTTTAAGCTCAATCTAACCAGCGGCGCTTCGATAATCCTAGTCGCCTCGGTCTGCTTTTTCGCAAGCTCGGTCTTTAGCAAACTTCGCGCCTAAAATCCCGCCCAGCTCGCTAAGCAGGATGCCTGCGAGTATCAGCGCCGCGCCTAAAATTTGAAGCGC
>NZ_CALIBF010000116.1 GCF_938045465.1 uncultured Campylobacter sp. | reverse complement strand
GAATTTTAGAATTTTAGAATTTTAGAATTTTAGAATTTTAGAATTTTAGAATTTTAGAATTTTGCCCGTGCTTTGCTTGCTTTAAATTTTAAAATTTAGCGTAGTGCGGAGACTTTGAAATTTAGATTTTACCTGTTCTTTGCAGATTTTAAATTTTAAATGCACCATAAGAATAAGGCGGTAGAATACGCTAAAATATTTTTTATAAAAACGGGGAAATTTTATGAGGGACTATGATAAGGAGCCGATAATAGTAAAAAATGACTATTTGTTAAAAAGCAGATTAACAGTAGGAATTTTTTTCCTGATATTCGCATTAGTGTTCGCCATTAGATCTCTTTTTCCCATAGAAAGTTTCTTTAGTAGTAGTTTTAGAAAAGGCGAGCTAGCTCTTTGCATATTTATATTTTTCAAAACAATTTTTGGAGATTTTGCAATGCTGAAAGGCATGCTGGTAAATGACTTACAAATTAGAATTTTTGAGAAAATAATAGAATGCGATTATGTGGATTTCGCGGGGAATTTAAAGGTTCTAAAAATCCAGCTTACGGAGCATACAAAGATAACGTATTCATACTTTCCATGTTTTGGAGAAACTGCAAAACTTGATAGTAAAACTTTGATGAATAAAATTACGTATATAACAAATCTTGCAATGGCTATCATCATAAACTTTATATTTATAATTATCTTTCAATGCTTAAATTTCTTGAGGATAAAAAAATACTATATTTTTGATGATAACGGCACTATGATATCAGTAAAACAGAATAAATTACTTGTTGATAGATTCGGCAAAGTTCCTTTTAATAAGCGAACCTTGATGATATCTTTAACTAACTACAATTCAAAATTTTTTGATAAGGATAAAAAATAATTCTAATTTTAACGGTATCAAATTAGGTGAATAAGTAGAATGAAAATTTTAGCTTACGATCGCAACGGGCAAGATAGACGATGGCAACGAAGAGCTTAAAATTTGATGAGAGATCACGACAAAGAGTCTTAAAAGCGCCGAAATGAAACGCGATATAAAAGCCAAATTGATCTTAAAAGCTATAAATTAGGGGCTAGGGTGATAAAAGAGTTCATTAAAAAATGCTTCGAGCTAAAAGGGGTGAGGATTTTATTCTGGATCGCCTTGCTCTTTTTTACAATAGATTGTTTGGGCGTTATATTTGCCGGCATAGACGCGGTTTTTTTGGCGGAGTATAGCGGTTACGATATCGCGCATCCGTTTTCTATCGTTTTAAAAGCTTTTGAACTAACGTGGCACGAAGAAGCGAGCGATAGCGAAAGCGATATTTTCGGCGCTATGGTGTTGTATCTATTTTGCGCGACGGTGATTTTGCCTCTAATCATCTGCTGCCTCGTATTTTCCAAAATAAAGGCTTTTATTTTGCTGGATAAAATATCTGGCGCATCTGCATTTTTTATAAGTTTATTTTATACTTATTCGCTAGCTGTGATAATCCTAGCAAGAGCGGGTTTTACTTGGTTAGGTCATCTGTTTGATCGCTCAAATTTTAATTTTAACATAATGATGATAAGCGCTTTATCATCGCTAATAATCGCGTCTGTAACGGTTTTTATTCTAAAAAGAAGAGATAAAATTTAATGCGGATAAATTTATGAGGCCATCTTTGTTTGGCTAAATTTTGCGTAAATTAATACGCAAAATTTTATGAATAGGTCTAGAGATATGTAAATTTAAAAGGGGTAAATTTTGAAATGATCTTAAAATTTGTCCCCGCTTCAGATTTAAAATTTTAAGTTTCGAGGTTTGGAATTTCGATCATCGACTTCGATTTTTAAAATTCTAATCCTACCGACCTTTCAAAATTTTATGATCTAAAATCCTTACGCTTTTGAATCCTGCAACTCAAAGCCACTGTTTCTTAAATTTGAAATTCTAAGCTCTGAGATGCGGAACCTTGCTCGATAAATTTTAAAATCTAAGCCGGAATTTTTATTTGGCAAAAATTTTATCAGGCAGGATTTGGCTCGATAAATTCTATAGAATGCTAATATGTGAGAGGGAAAAATGAAATTTTAAATAGAGCATTTTAATTCCCAACGGGATGGAATTCTACCTCTCCAAGCTCCAGCGCGCGCCTGATTTTGGCGGGTTTCAATTCCCAACGGGATGGAATTCTACATCACGCGGCTCGATCTACTGAAAGACATTCAAGAGTTTCAATTCCCAACGGGATGGAATTCTACGCAAAATCGACAACAGCCGCTTAAATGCCATCTAGTTTCAATTCCCAACGGGATGGAATTCTACAGAGGCTACACGACGCTAGGGAGCTTTGATGATAGTTTCAATTCCCAATGGGATGGAATTCTACGCAGCATAAATCAAAGCATCATAGACGATAGCCGTTTCAATTCCCAACGGGATGGAATTCTACAAAAAATAAAACGAACTCGCATTTACTTCGTCGCGTTTCAATTCCCAACAGGATGGAATTCTACGCATTCTGTGCGGTTTTTTATTCGCTTGTTTGGTTTGTTTCAATTCCCAACGGGATGGAATTCTACTGGAATGGATAAGAATTTTCGTCGTTTGGCAAGAGATGTTTCAATTCCCAAGGAGATAGATTATTCGCCCAATTTATATTAATAAAGTATTAGATTTACCTCGTCAAATTTGTTCCACCAAAGCGCGGAATTTACCCTGCAGGATAAATTCCGCTGAATTTTACTTCACCCTCTTTATCTCGATCTCGCCGTCACGTGCGCCGATTTCGATTTTATCGCCCGTTTTGATCTCGTCGCTTAGGATCATATCGGCGATCTTATCCTCCACCAGATCGTAGAGCGCCCTTCGTAGCGGCCTTGCGCCGTATTCGATATCAAAGCCCGCCGAGGCGATGAGCTTTTTGGCATTTTCGCTTAGGCTTGCGTTAATGCCGCGATTTGCGAGCGTTTTTTGCAGGCTTTTAAACATAATGCCCACGATTTTTATAAGATCGTCCTCGCTTAGGGCGTTGAAGATCACGATGTCGTCTAGACGGTTGATAAATTCGGGCTTGAAATAATTCTTCAGCTCGCTCTTTACCGCCTCCTCTCGCTCGGCAAGTGCTACCTCGCGCGGCTTGTCCGTATTTTTGGCGTCAAGCTCCATAATCTTAGCCGAGCCGATATTGCTCGTTAGGATGATGATCGTGTTTTTAAAATCAACCGTAACGCCCTTGTTATCGGTCGCGCGCCCGTCGTCTAAAATTCCAAGCAGGATATTAAAAACGTCCTTGTGCGCCTTTTCGATCTCATCAAAAAGCAGCACAGAGTAGGGCTTTCTGCGCACAGCTTCGGTAAGCTGTCCGCCCTCATCGTAGCCCACG
>NZ_CALIBF010000115.1 GCF_938045465.1 uncultured Campylobacter sp. | reverse complement strand
CCACTCTTAAAATCTCCGGCGCGGATAATTTGATAATGCTTAAAGGAAGCCTTAAAAAGCTCTCAAAGCCCGCAATTTTTGCGATAAAATTCCTTTAAATAGCGCCCCTACTTGTCGCGCAAGCTTAAGGCGGGCGGAGTTCGTTTAATTTTATGAGCTTGAAGCGGGCGATAAATCCCTATCAATAGCGCTTTTTAAATTTTAATTCCATTCTTGGCTAAAGAATAGACGCTAAAAAATCCGTAGTCGGTGCGGACGCAAAGGCGCTCGCCTGCGATTTCAATAGCAGCAGTTTTGACGCAGTGCTCGCACTCAAACTCGCCTAAGAGGCGAAAATCCTCCAAGCTGAATGCTTTAAATCCACCATAAAAATACGTAAGAAAAATTTGATCGTTTGCGGCAAACCTCATTACGCTTCTTGGCAAGCTTTTTGGTGCGCTTAGACGCTTTTTGCTTGCGACGTCCCAAAAATACAGCTCATCAAAGCCGTTATTTACGACCAAAATCGCGTCATTTTTGATAAGCCCCACGTTTAGGGAGTGGATATAGCCTACGTCGCATTCGATACGGCAAAGCTCGACGAAGTCTTTTAGGCGGTAGAGCCTAGCGATATTTTTGCCGCCTTCATCCCCACAGGCTACGCAAATTTTATTGCCGAAGCCTATTGCTTTTGCCGAAAAATCCGTTTTAAAATTTAGCTTCTTGTCGCTTCCGAAAGCTAAAATTCCATCTGTGCCGCAGGCTAGAATTTCGCCGTTGCCGCTTAGAGCAGAGCTAAAGCCTCCTCCTGTGATACCCCAGGCTTCAAAAAGCCTGCTGAATTTCTCTCCATCAAAAAGAAAGAATTCGTGGTCCAAATCAAGCACTAAAGCTTTTTTGGTGGCGGTCATTTTCCACGCTAAAATTTTTGGTAGCTCAATTTGCGCAAGAGTTCTTAGTTCGCCGTCCAACACGATTAAATAATCGCAGCCGTGTTCGTCAAAATTACATTTATAGACGTAAAATTTATCCTCAAACTCGGCAAATCCAAGCGCTCCGCTGTATCCGCCGCCGATATAGGCATGCGCTATTGCCTCGCCGAATTTTGCTTCTTTGTTTTCGTAGATGAAGCCCTTTTTTAGGGCATCAACTTGCTTTTTTACGAAAGCTTTTTGCAGAGCATCGCAATTTGCGAATTCTTTAGAGCTCAGCCTTTCTTTGCCGTTTTGTAGCGTCTTTGAAATCAAACTAAGCCCTTGCGTTTGAAGCAGGATCTCTTTCTTGCCGTCGGTAAATTTTTTCATAGCAGCCCCTAAGTATAAATTTTAAGTCTAATTTTAGAATTTCAAAGCTTAAACTGCGGGGTGCGGCAAAGCTGTTTAAAATCTACCGAGCGCTTCTTTGACGTGATCCTCCGCCATATCGATATTCCACATCGGCTCAAAGACGAGATCGATCTCCACTTCGCCGACGCCCTCCACGCTCTCGGCACCCGCGCGCACCCATTCCACCATCATCTCATGCAGCGGGCACGACTGAGTCGATAGCGTCATCGTGACTTTGGCGTTGTTCGCCTCATCAACCGCTACGTCGTAGATGAGCCCCAGCGACACGACGTCAAAGCCCACCTCAGGGTCCACCACGGCGCGAAGCGCCTCGTAAATTTGCTCCTTCGTTACTTTCATTTTTCCTCTCCGAATTTTATGTAGTTAAAGATATTTACGATGTTGATTAACACCAAAATTATGCTTGCCGCTTGCAAGATAACCGCGGGCGTTAGCGCTCCGAAGCTCGCGCACGCAAGCGCTAAGACGTTCGGCACGCAGGCTGCGTAGGCGATCTTTTTGATTATCATATCCTCAAGCATAGGGATTTTGCGCTTGCCGACGAAGGGCGAGACGTAGTGATACCAGATGAGAAAGGGCGCGATTTTATAAAGGTGCGCGACGATGAAGGCGAACAAAAAGCCATATAGCAGCCAAAACGCCGCCGTATCCGCGCGACCTGCGAGCCAAAATGCGCCGCTAAATCCCAAAGCCGCTAGTGAGATGTAGACGTTTAAATTCCAATAATCGATCGCTTTTCGCACCCGCCTGGCTAGGATATAGATCGCCTGAGCCGCAAAGCTCACAAGCGCGGCAAAGGCGATGAAAATTCCAAAATCTTTTAGTAAAAACGGCCCCGCGAGCAGATACAGCGCCAGCGAAGCTTTTGCTAGCGCGAAGCTTAGATCGTGCGCCAGGCTAAACATCGGCAGCAGCACGCACGCAGCGCCTACGATGACGAAAAACACGAAGCCCAGCACGAAGTATATGTGATAGGATAAAATTTCTGAAAAATACACTCCGAAAATCTCCACGCCGCTAAGCGCTAGCACGAGCGCGAAGCCAAGGCTGATCCCTACCGCCAAAAACGCAGCCGAGATCGCAAGCGCAACGGCGGGGAAGCTCCATTTGGGCGTGCCGATGAAGCTTAGCGCGTAGCAGATCGTAAAATAAAATAGACTAAGCAGTAAAACGGCGCCGCCTGCGTGCATCAAAGGGATGCTTGAAAGCAGCAATCCCGCGCTTAGCAGCGCCACGCCCGCGCCGTAGGCGAGGAGATTTAAAAACGCAAATTTGACGGTGAAAAATTCCTTTTGTATAATGACCGAAGTAAGCTGATAGAGCGCTCCGATGATTATGCTGATTACAAATCCCAGCAAAAATACGTGAAAAAAGCTCGCCGTCTGCGGCGCCTGGATCGCGCCGAAATCCACCTTTAAAAAGCTCGCCGCGCTTAGCAGCAAAAAGATAAAGCCGCAGATGAAATAGCCGCCTACGATGCGAAACGGCGGCGAAAAGGTCGTGATATTCATCTAAATTTTAAAGCCCTTTAGCCGTGGCACTTCGCGTCGGTATCGAAGCCCTCATTGACTGCGCCCGGTTTTAGGCTGATGGTGAGCTTGACCGCGCCGCCGTCCAGATCCTCGCGTGCTATGTCAAATTTAGACTCGATCTTTGGGATCAGTCCCATCGGGAATTTGTGATTGACCATGACGACCTTTTTGGTGCCGTCTTTTACGAAATTTAGCGCCACCAGCGCATTTACCATCGGCTCGGGCGGGACGCATTTGCGCGAATCAAAGCCGATGTATTCTATGCCGCCTTGCGATTTTTTATAAAATTTCACCGTAGCGCCCGCCGCGTCGAACTCCTGCCAGTCTGTGAAAAAATCCATACTTGATCCTTTTTTAAAATTTCGCGCGATTATATAGCAAATTTTAAAATTTTGAAATGAGGCAGGTCAAGTCCTATTCGGAATTTGTAAATTTAGCCGAATTTTAATACACTACGCGTTAAAATTCTAAATCCGAGGACCATTATGCAGACCATCACGATCATCGATACGTTCGGCTTTTTTTTCAGGCTCTACTACGCTATGAGCGGGCTTAAAACCAAAGACGGCAAACCCAGCGGCATGGTGAGCGGATTTGCGAGCTTCATCGCAAATCTTTCGAAGGAATTTAAGAGTGATTATATAATTTTCGCTCTGGATAGCAAGGGCAAGACCTTCCGCTCGGATATCGATCCGAACTACAAAACTAACCGCCAAGCCCCGCCGCCCGCGCTTTTGCAGCAGCTGCCCGTCTGCATCGAGATGATCGAAAAGATGGGGCTTTACTCGCTCGGACGCGAGGGTTACGAGGCGGACGATCTCATCGCAAGCGTCGTTAAAAAGTACGGCGCCACGCATAAAATCAACATCGTTACCTCCGACAAGGACCTGTATCAGCTCATCGGCGAAAACGTTAAAATTTACAGCCACGGCAAAAAGATGCTTTACGGCAGAGAGGAGTGCTTGCAGCGCTACGGCGTCTATCCCGAGCAGATCGTGGATTTTTTAGCGATCTGCGGCGACAGTGCCGATAATATCCCGGGTGTGCGCGGCATCGGCGATAAGGGGGCGAAGAAACTTTTAGACGAATGGGGCTCGCTTGATGGGATCTATTCAAATTTAGACCGCCTACCGCAAAACAAACAGCGCGAGTATCTGATAGAAGGTAAGCAGAGCGCCTACATAAGCAAGCGCCTGGCTACGCTTTACGACGAGCTGGAAATCCCGCCTTTAGAGGACGCGAAATTTCCGCAACAAAATCCGCTTTTTAAAATCCGCGAAATTTTAAAAGATTACGCGCTAAATAGGCTTCTTTCGGCGCTAAGCCTGCAGGAGCAAAACGGACTTGATCTTTGGAGCGAGGGCAAAGTCGCAAGTGCAAAAAGCTCCGTTTTGGGCGCGGGCGGCAAAGACTCCGGCGCAGAGTCGTCTTGCGGCGGCTCTATCTTGGACGCTGCCGTAGGGGGGCTAGACGGGCAAAATTCCACCCCTAGCGGCTCCGCTTGCGGCGGGCAAAGCTGCGAGAGTGCTTTTAAAACGCCATTTGAGCCTATTTGCATTACCGATGCCGCGGAGCTTGCGAGGCTGTGCGAAGGAGTGGGCGCCGAGACCTTAGTGAGCTTCGATACGGAAACCACTAGCGTCGATAGCAAAAGTGCCAAGATCGTGGGCTTTTCGTTTGCGTTTAACGAGGAGCGCGCCTATTACGTCCCGCTCGCGCACAGCTATTTGGGCGCTCCTGCTCAAATCTCTTCGGACGCCGCAAAGGCTGCGATCGGCTCGCTGTTTCGCGGTTATGTAGTGGGGCAAAATTTAAAATACGATTTTGAGATCGTGAAAAATAATTTTAATATCGAACCGCCTGCGCGTTTTGCCGATACGATGGTGTTAGCGTGGCTTCTCGATCCCGCAAACGCCGTGGGGATGGACTCTATCTCGCCGCGGTATCTTGGGTACGAGACTGTGCATTTCGGCGACGTCGTTAAAAAGGGCGAGACCTTCGCCTCCGTGGAGCTGGACGCCGCTACGATCTATGCAAGCGAGGATGCGTGGGTGACGCTGAGACTGTATTTTAAACTCAAACAGCTGCTCGAGCCTTCGCTTTTTAAGCTCGCGCAGGAGCTTGAGTTTCCGTTCGTGCGGGTGCTTTGGCAGATGCAAAGATGCGGCATCAAGATCGACGCGGAGATGATAAAGCGCCTAATCGCGCGCAACGAAAAGTCCCTGCGAGCGCTCACGGATGAAATTTACGAGCTTTGCGGCGAGCAGTTTAATATAAACTCTCCCGCTCAGCTCGGCGCCGTACTTTTCGAGCGGCTCGGGCTACCTGCGGCGAAGCGCACTAAGACGGGCTACAGCACCGATGAAAGCGTGCTAAAGGATCTTGCGGCGCTGCATCCTGCGGTGGGTAAAATTTTAGACTACCGCGAGCTGTTTAAGCTGCAAAGCACCTACTGCGAGCCGCTGCTACAGCTTGCCCTTGCAGATCCGCAAAACCGCGTCAGATCGAATTTCTTGCAGACCGGCACGGCTACCGGGCGGCTAGCGAGCAAAAATCCGAACCTGCAAAATATCCCCGCGCGCGGCACGTTTGCGAAGGACGTGCGGGACTGCTTCCTAGCAGAGGGGGGCTACTCGCTAATCTCGCTTGATTACTCGCAGATCGAGCTGCGCCTGCTCGCGCACTTTTCGCGCGATCCTGCGCTTTTGGCGGCGTTTAGGGCGGATGAGGACATTCACGCGCGCACGGCGATCAGCATCTTCGGCGACGCGCAGCCCGCGCACCGCACGATCGCAAAGAGTATAAATTTCGGCCTTATCTACGGCATGGGCGCGGGCAAGCTAAGCGACAGCCTAGGCATCGCGCGCGCAGAGGCGAAGGGCTATATCGAGCGCTATTTCGCGACATTTTCCACGATCAAGGAGTTTTTGCAAAGCATAAAATCGGACGCGAAAGAAGGCGGCTATGTAAGCACGCTTTTTGGGCGCAGGCGCTACTTCGACTTCGCAAACGCGCGCAACAACATGGTCTATGCGAGCTACGAGCGCGAGGCGGTGAATACGAAATTTCAAGGCTCCGCCGCCGACATCATCAAAAAGGCGATGGTTGAGATTTCGCCGCTGCTAAATGGCGAGGCGCGGCTGATATTACAGATCCACGATGAGTTGATCTTCGAGGTGCGGGACGATTTGGCGCAGAGCTTCGGCGAGCGCGCGCAGGAGATAATGCAAAGCGCGGCGAGCCTGAACGTGCCGCTTAAGACGAGCCTAAACATCGCCAAGCGCTGGGGCGAGCTGAAGTAGCTCCGCTAAATTTAAAGCGGCTAGAATTTAAGCGGAATTTAAACGGCGCGTAGAATTTTAAATTTTGAGCAGGACGGGGCCTAAATTCGTTCGTTTGATAAATTTAATTGCGCTAAATTTAGACCGAGCGGCTGGCGTGGTGCGGCACAGATCGCCGCCGCCTTTAAAATTTTGATTAAATTTAAGCTCTCCGCTTAGCAATATCAAACGGCGGTTAGATAGATTTATCCGAATTAAATTTAAACGATGCGTTTTAGCAAGAGATCTGGATAAATTTTGCCGTGCGTATAAATTAAAATTTCATTTCAACGACGTAGTGGCGGAATTTTTAAATTTAAATTTTACACAAAGCCACGCGCCTCATGAAATTTAACGAGTGAAAATTCATACAAAATTTAGCTCGCGAGAAAATGGGTATAGGTTTTGCGAAAAAAGATTTTTGTAAGATGAAATAATCGGCGGCGGGTCTTTTTAAACCGCCCTGCGCGCCGGCTCGTAAAGACCACGCCCTTATAGCCTCACGAGCGAAGCTATAAGGATTTCGGACTAAATTTTGGCATGAATTATGCGCGCCCGCGCAAATTTTACGAGCTTGCGCAAATTTCGCGCCGCCTATTTTTTAGATTTTTCTAGCGCGGCGGCAAGGTCTGCTATGAGATCGTCCGCGTTTTCGATGCCTATGGCTAGGCGCAGCAAATTTTGACTGATGCCGATGCGCTCTTGCAGCTCGCGCGGATAGCTCTCGTGCGTCATCGACGCGGGGTGGCAGATCAGGCTCTCTACGCCGCCCAGGCTCACGGCTAGATCAAATAGCTCAAGGCTGCGCGCAAAGGTTTTATAGTCGTATTGCGGCTTAAGCACCAGCGAGATGACCGCTCCGATGCCGCTAGCTTGGCGATCTTGTATCTCTTTTTCGCTCGCAGAGTGCGAGCCTGCAAAATTTACCGCCTCTACTGCAGGATTGTCGCGTAAAAATTCTATTATCTTTAGCGTATTTTCGCTCTGGCGGTCGAAGCGCACGCTTAGCGTTTTAAGCCCACGTATGAGCGAATACGCGTCGGTAGGCGATAGCGTCGCGCCCAGAGTGTTTTTCATAAACTGAATTCTTGCGGCAAGCTCGTCGTCATTCGCCGTAACGATGCCGGCGATCAGATCGGCATGTCCGCCTATGTATTTGGTCGCGCTATAAACCACGACGTCTGCGCCGTGTTCTAGCGGGCGCTGATAATATGGGGTCAAAAAGGTATTGTCCATAACCACAAGCGCACCGTTTTTATGCGCGAGCTCGCTGATGCGCTCAATATCGGTTACTCGCAAAAGTGGATTTGATGGCGTCTCGATGAACACCATTTTAACGTCGCTTGGAATTTCGGTGATCAAATTTAGATCATCCACCAAGTCGTAATTGATCCCTTGATTTTTAAAAATCCCGCTTACGTAGCGATAGGTACCGCCGTAGACGTTGTTATTTAGCAGCACGCGATCGCCGCTTTTAAGCAGCGAAAACGCAGCGCTCGTAGCCGCCATACCCGAGGCTAGCGCGAAGGCGTATTTGCTACCTTCAAATTTTGCAAAAAGTTCCTCGAAGGCGTTGCGCGTAGGATTTGCGCCGCGTGAATAGGCGTATTTGCCGAAATCATCCAGGCTTTCTTGCACGAAGGTGCTGGCTAGATATATCGGCGGAATCACCGCGTTGTGGGGGTTGGACTTAGCCTCTATGCCCTTTACGATTAGGGTATCTATTTTCATCTTTTCTCCTTAAAATTTAATGGATTTAAAAGCTCATCGCTCCGATAAATTTAGCTATGCGCTCATCGCTGCTACCGAAGAATTCCTCTGCGTCGCCGTCGAATGCGATAACTCCGCCGTCTAAGAATAAAATTCTATCTGCGATCTTGCGCGCAAAGCCCATATTGTGCGTGACGATGATAAGCGAGCGATCCTCTGCGGCAAGCTCGGCGATAGTCTTTAGCACCTGCGCCTCAAGCTCGGGATCAAGCGCGCTCGTAGGCTCATCCAGTAGCAAAAATTCAGGCTGCATCGCAAGCGCCCGCGCGATCGCCACGCGCTGGCTCTGACCGCCGGAGAGGCGAGCCGGATACGCGCCAGCTTTATCCGCCATGCCGACCTTTTTTAGAAGCGTCATTGCATTTGCCTCGGCAAGCTCGCGTGGCTGCTTTAGCACGTGTACGGGCGCTTCGATGACGTTTTGTAAGACGTTGAGGTGCGGAAAGAGATTGAAGCTTTGAAAAACCATGCCCGTATGCGCGCGGAACGGATGATATTCGCTTGTTTTATGCTGAGCGTCGAAATTTATCTTAAACTCGCCTAGCTGTAGCTCGCCGCCGCTTGGAATTTCGAGCAGATTTATGCAGCGCAGCATCGTGGATTTGCCAGAGCCGGAGCTTCCTAAAATCACTGTCGTTTGCCCGTCGCGAAATTCTAAGCTTAGCCCATTTAGCACGACGTGATCGCCGAAGCGCTTAGTTAAGTTCGTAAATTTTATCATCACACGAACCTTGAAAATCGTCGCTCTAGCTTGGATTGTAAGAACGTAAGAAGGGTGCAGACTGCTAGATAAAATAGCGCCGCCAGCACGTATAACGTAAGCGGATCGAATGCCCGTGCGGCGATACGTTGAGCGACCATAAACATATCGACCATCGTAATCGAGGCTACGAGCGAAGTGTCTTTAAGCGTAGAAATAAATATATTTGATAGCGGCGGCAGTGATATGCGCGCTGCTTGCGGAGCGATGATGCGGCGCAGAATTTGAGCGTAGCTCATGCCTAGCGAGGTAGCCGCCTCCCATTGCCCCTTTGGCACTGATAGGATCGCAGCTCGCACCGCCTCTGAAGCGTAAGCGCCGATATTGAGGCTAAAGGTAATGATCGCAGCAGCCCAAACATCAAGCGTGATCCCGATGATTGGAAGCCCGAAATAGACGATAAAAAGCTGCACCAAAAGCGGAGTGCCGCGAAAAATCCAAATATAAATTTCGCTTAGCTGCTTTAAAATTTTAAAATTTGCGATGCGTGCGACCGCCGTCAGCACCGCAAGCACGAGCCCGAGCAGAAATGAGATTATCGTAAGCGGGATCGTAACTTGCAGCAGGGCTAGCGCCATCGGCTCTAGCGAGCTGCTAACAAGCTCTAGGATTCTGCTTGTTTCGTTCATTCACTCACATCTTTGCCGAAATATTTAAGCGAAATTTCTTTTAGCTTGCCCTCGGCTTTGAGTTCGTTTAAGGCTTTGCTGATTTGATCTGCGAGCTCTTTATTGCCTTTTTGCACGATTGCAGCGCTATAATCGACATCTTTTAGCTTTGCAGCGATCTTAATCGGAGCGTCCGGACGCTGCTTTAAAAAGTCGTAAAATACGGTATTATCGCGCACGACGGTATCTACGCGGCGAGCGATCAGTAGCTCCATACTTTTAGCGAAACTATCGACGGTTACGTTTTGCGCGCCGTATTTTTTAGCGACTTGCGCCCAGTTGCTGGTAGCGGAGTCTGCATTTTTCTTGCCTTTTAAATCCTCGAAGCTTTTAATGTCGTTGTTATCTTTATGCACGATGATAGCTCCGTAAACGACGGTGTAGGGCACAGAATACTCATATTTTTTCTTGCGCTCATCAGTGATGCTTACTTGATTAAACACAGCGTCTGCTTTGCCTGCATCAAATGCTGCAAGCATCGCATCCCAAGGCGCGGTTAGAAATTCTATTTTTAGGCCAAGTTTTTCGGCGACTGCGCGCGCGACATCTACGTCGTATCCTACGAGCTCATTTTTGTCGTTATAATACGAAAATGGCGAAAAGGTGCCTTCCGTAGCTACTTTAAGCGTACCTTCGCGTAGCGTTTTAGAGTTTGCGCCGCATATTAAAAGTGCGCACGCAAGCAAAGTTTTTATTAAATTTTTCATAATTCCTCCAAAATTTTATGAGCGAAATTTAAAATGCGAAATTCCGCCCAACCAAGTTTAAAATTCCACGCTTCAACTAAGCGGTCGTAAAATTTACTCCGTAATGTCTTTGCCAAAATATTTAAGTGAAATTTCTTTCAGCACGCCTTTTTGCTTTAGCGATTTTAGCGCGGAATTTATCTGCGCCGTCAGCTCATTATCCTTTTTAAGCAGCACAGCTGAATAGATCGGCTCATTGCCTTGAGCTGCGATCTTTAGCGGGGCGTTCGGGCGCTGCTTCATATAGTCAAAAAATGTGATGTTATCGTTGATCGTAGCGTCTGCGCGACGAGCTATGATGAGCTCCACGCCCTTGCTAAATCCGTCTGCCGTAACGATCTCGGCGCCATAGCTGCGCGCCATGTCTGCCCAGTTACTGGTAGCGGAGTGGACGCTTTTTTTGCCTTTAAGATCCGCAAAACTCTTAATCTCCTCGTTATCAGCTCGCACTACTAGCGCAGCATAAGCCACGGTATAAGGCTCGCTGAAATTATATTTTTTCTTGCGCTCCTGCGTGATGCTTACTTGATTCATCGCTATGTCCGCTTTGCCTGCGTCAAATGCCGCGAGCATCGCATCCCACGGCGCGGTTAAAAATTCCGCCTTTAGCCCTAGCTCTTTTGCCAGCGCGCGAGCGATATCGACATCAAAGCCGGTAAGATTATTTTTCTCGTCATAGAAAGAATACGGCGAGTAAGTCCCCTCCGTGGCTATTACGAGCGTGCCCTCTTTGAGCGTCTTAGCGCTTAGGGTGGCGGTGATCAGCGCTGTTGCGAGCAGGGCTTTAAATATTTTCATTACATCTCCTTGAAATTTAGCTATCGCTCGCGCTGCGAGCAGATGCGCGATTATATCGTGCGGAATATATAATTTTTATTAAAAATTCTAAATTTTAGTAAGACGTGATACAAAATTTCGCCTGCATGACAAAACTTTAGCTCATATATTTTTAAAATTTTGACAGAGGTGATTTATAAAATTTCAAGTTTATTAGGTAAAAGTATCACAGAAGGAATTCATCCTGCGATATAAAATAAAATTTGCAAGTATTTCGAGGCGATTTTTGGGTTTTCTGCTTCGCAAGCTCGCAGCTGCAAGCAGAAGAAGTTAAAATTTGACGAAGATAAGGCGTATAGCCTATCAAGTCAAATTTTAACGAAACCCGCAAAAAGCGTCCGAAAGACGCCGCAAATTAGCCAATATTCTCACCGGCTATCATACCAAATGTTAGACAATCTGCGATCGCCACGCTACCTAAGCGGCTGGCTCCGTGTACGCCACCTGTGATCTCGCCTGCTGCAAATAATCTTGGAATAGGCATCTCGGTTTGTAAAGAGATGACCTGAGCTTTGGTATTGATATCGATACCGCCCATGGTATGGTGAAGTTTTGGCGTACCGCGCATAGCGTAGAAAGGAGGTTTAGAGATATCTACGCCGTTTGTAGTGGTTTTATCCATAGGTTTGCCAAAGTCCTCGTCTTTGCCCGATTTAACGAAGCTATTATATCTCTCGACGGTCTTTTTAAGCTCTGCGGCAGGGATTTTATAAAAAGCCGCTAGTTCGTCTAGGGTTTCAAATTTCTTTAGTACGCCAGATTCCAGCGGTTTGGTGTAGTGCTCAGGTATGACCATATTTTTTACGCCCTCACTATCGCAGAAGTTGATCGGATAGATATCCGCTTTTGCGTCAATTACTTTAAACATAGCTTGAGAGCGGGTGCGGCGGTCTGCTAGCTCGTTCATATAGCGTTTGCCGGTTCTTGGATCTACTGAAATTCCGTAGCGGAAGCTTCCGTTTACGTTAAACATAGAGCCTACGCCAAAGCCTTTTTCATCAGGGCATGCCCATGGACCAAACTGTATCCAGCTTAGCTGCACTGGAGTTGCGCCGATTCTTAAAGCCTCTTTCATAGCGCCTGCGGTAGCTCCTGGGTGGTTGGTGCTATCTGTGGTAGGTAGAATAGAGGGATCTTGAACCTGCCTAAAGAATACGTCGCGGCAAAATCCGCCTGCAGCTAGCACTACGCCTTTTTTAGCTTTTATAGTCTTTTTAGTTCCGGTAGTATTTTCGGCGTCGTCTTTTTGGCTCTTTGGATCAAATTTATAATCCTCTCTGATGATCACGCCGTCTACGCCGCCGTCTTCGCCTAGGACAAATTCGTCAAATTTAGCTCTTTGTCTTAGCTCGCAGCCTTGTAGGTTTTTAAAGTATTCTACCATCGGCTGAACGATACCTGAGCCTGAGCCGTTAGCGGTTTGAAGCGATCTAGGTACGCTGTGTCCGCCTGCGTGAGTAACTTTATCTATGTATTTAGCGCCGCATTTTAGAGTTAGTTTATATGCGTCTTGAGCGCGAGTAGCGATGGTGTCGATGAGATCTACGTGGTTTAGTCCGCGACCGGCTTTTAGGCAGTCTTTGATAAATAGCTCGTTGCTATCTTTGATGCCTTCTGCTTTTTGTTTGTCGCTGTTTGGAACTGCGAAAATTCCGCCGTTAATAACAGAGTTACCACCTACACGTCCCATTTTTTCTAGGATTAGGACTTTGTTGCCCTTTTCGGCTGCGGTGATACCAGCTGCAAGTCCTGCAAAGCCAGAGCCCACGATGACTACATCCCACTCTTCGTCAAATTTGACGTCTTTAGCGTTAACCGCAGCATTTGCATTTACGGAGCCGAGCGCTAAAGCACCCGCGCCAACTAGGCTCATTTTGAGCAGATCACGTCTTGAAACGTTTTCCATGATGTCTCCTTTATTTTACCGTTATACGGTTTTTTTTGATGCCTAATTTTGGGAAAATTATACCCAAAGTTAAATAAAAGCAAAATAATATTATTTAAAAATTGTTTTTAAATTTTTAAAAACCGCCGCCGCTAAAAAGCCGCTTATCGGCTGCTTACTAGTTCTAAATTTAGACAAATTTTAAATTTAAATCTCTACATAAATTTTGTGCGCTATGAGAGCGTGTATCCTGTGCCGGATAAAAGACCCGCAAAAGCAGGTCTTCATTTCTCGCAAAGCTTGCCGCACGCGTCGGCGCGGCATCTGCTGCAGTGAGTCATTTGATGAATGGAGCCGCCGATGAGCTTTCGCATGCTGCGAATTTCTTCATTCGAGGGCGATTTGATATTTGCAAAAGGGGTGCCCTGCACGGGGATCATCGCCATGCAGTTCATGATATCGACCTGCCACTCTTTGGCTTTTTTTGCGATTTGGGGGACGTGATCCATATTGACGCCGGGGATTACGACCGTATTGATCTTTACGATCATACGGGCTTCTTTTAGCTTGCGAATCCCTTCCTCTTGGCGCTCCCCAAGAATTCTAGCACCCTCTTCGCCGTGATAAATTTTGTTTCCGTGGCGCACCCACGCATAAATTTTGCCGCCCACTTCGGGCGTTACGGCATTAACGGTCACCGTCACGTGGCTCACGCCGATCCGCACGATATCGTCCACATGCTCGGGCAAAGATAGGCCGTTTGTGGATAGGCAAAGTAGGGCGTGAGGGAAGCGGGCTTTGCATTTTTCAAAAGTCGCTAGGGTCTTGTCGGCATCGCACATAGGATCCCCGGGTCCTGCGATACCGATGACCGAGATATCCTGTCTAAATTTAAATAGATTTTCCACGTATAGCGCGGCTTCATCAGGGCTTTGCATCCTCCCCGTTACGCCGGGTCGATTTTCGTTTGCGCAGTCGTAGATGCGGTTGCAAAAATTGCATTGGATATTGCAATGCGGCGCTACGGGAAGGTGCACGCGCCCGTAGGCGGCGGACGCTTTTTTGCTAAAGCAGGGGTGGTTGTCGAAGGAGGGTTTGGCGAAAAAATTCATCAATCTTTTTTCCTTCCGAATTTGATGGCATCCGCATGGCAAACGTCCATACAGTCGCCGCAGTTCGTGCAGTTCATCTCGTCCGGTCTAGTGCCCATTTCGCATTTGCGCAAACAGGCGTTGCAGTTGTCGCAGGCGTCTGTTTTATAAACGCGAAATATTGAAATTTTACGCAGCAGCTCCATTATGCCGCCGCTAGGACAGGCGAAGCGGCACCATAAATTTGCGACGATCAAGGATGCGGCGATGAGGGCCACGACTACGGCAGTGCGAACCGCCCAGTACCAGTCGGAAAATTTAAAGGACATGATAACGGCGTTTAGGTACTCGTCGCTGGTGCGTATGGGGATCATAACGCGAGGATTGCCGTAGATAAAATACACGCCCGCGCTAAGCAAAACGGCTAGAACCATGCCTATCTGCGCATATCGCAGCTTCCTGTTATTTTTTAGCTTAAGCTTAAAAGCGGCAAATTTGCCGAGCATTTGATTTGCGAATCCGCCCGGGCAAAGCCAGCCGCAAAACGCGCGCCCAAGGAAAATAACCAGCACGGGGATAAATAGCCAAAAGCCGAAAAAGACGGTCGCGATCCGCCCCCAGCACGTAACGATCGGACAGGATTGGCAGTTTACGAAAGGCACGATAAAAGGGCATCTAAAAATCCCGTAATATGCCCATTGCCCGATCGCACCGATAAAAATCAGCTGCACCAATCGACGAATTTTAGTTAGCCTAGAGACTTTTTTCATCTTTGCCATATTTACTATACTAAACATCTTTTACACCAAACCTTTCTATGAGTTCGAGCCCACGCGCCGAATGGATGGAGGTAAAGCCGTGTCGCTCGAAAATTTCCTGCCCCTCCACGGAGCAGACGAAGTCCGCAAAATCATTGGCTAGCTTCTCGTCCTTTACGTACTTCATGATATTTAGCGTAAATGTAAGCGGCCCGGGCGGAATGAGTTTCTCGTCGATAGGCATATATTCGATCTTGTCTTTAAACCTATCGTGCGTCGTTAGGCGCTTTTCGATTATGGACGCATCGCCCTTGCCATCTACCAGATCGCACATCATCTGGATGACGCATGAACCGTTGGCGATCATATTTTTCATAACAGGCTCGGTAAGACCTGAATTTTTCAAAATTCCCTTTACCGGTCCGCTACCCGGAGGCGATGCCCTTAGCGGCAGCATCACCCTTACGCCGGGCTCTGCTAGATCCTTCAGATCGCGAACGCCCGCGGGATTGCCCTTTGGCACTACTAAAACGTAGTCGGTAAAACATAGCGGTCTAAAGCGAAGGCTAAGGCCTGCTTTGCGCAGTTTTTGAGACAGCTCCAAAACGCGAGCGCCAAAAACCTCCGTCTTGCCCTGCAAGGCTAGCAGCGACTTTCCGAGCGCGCCCGCAAAGGCGCCAGTGTACTGGATATTATGCCCCGTCCTTGACTCATAAATGGCGTTTAGCTCGTTAAATGCTTCGGACAGTCCTCCGCACGACCAAACCTGCAGCGAATCGGGCTTAAACGGCGTATAGCCAGCGAGCATCGCTTCCGGTCCGGCGATGGCGGCAGCCGCCAAAGCTCCTTTTAAAAAGCCGCGACGAGATTCGTCTATCTCCTTAAATTTCATGCAACCTCTCCTTTCTTTGGTTTGTTTTTAAATTTAGAAAATTCTTCATTTTAAAATTTCGAGCGACCCAGCTTAAAGCAGTTCTATAAACGCCTCTAGACGCGTGCGAATTTGCCCGACGTCTTGTTTTGAATAATCAGTCTCCAGCGACATATAGTTTGCTCCAGCTTCACGGCTGGCTTCTTTGATCTTGTTCGTCTCGATCGCGTAGGTGTGGCAGCCGATTAGCACGACGTCGATGACGCCGTGTGCTTGATACTCATGGATAAATTCCTTGATAATATCCGAGCGTGCGTCGTTTTGATACATCACCGAACAGGGGATTTTGAGATAGCGCTCGGCGATATTTGCAACCAAATCGCCCTTTGTTTGCACTTGGTTTTGATAGCCTTTGGTGCCGGAGCAGTTTTCAAAGGCCACTACATCCGCGCCAAGATCTTCGATCTGCTTGATAACCTTCTCATACACGCCTCCGCTTGGACAGCCGGTGATGATGATCCGCTTTTTGCGAGTTTTCGGCGGCGTCATCTCCTTCGCGGCGGCTATGTAGGCGCGTATCATTTTAAGCTTCTCCTGCTTGTCGTATATAAAGTCGCTCGCAAATGAAATTTGATGAATTTCGCTGCCCGCTACCGGCATCGGATTTAGTTTGCCAAGCTCTAAAAGCTCCAGCATCACATCGCGCTCTTCGTTGTAAATTTGCACCGCATCGAGCAGCGCTTCATCGGTGATTTTCGTATCAAATTTTCGCTCTAAAACTTTGCGAAATTCTCTAAGCTCGTCGGTAAAAAGCTCCAAACTCTTGCCGTCTCTCATATTCGGTAGTTGCAGCACGTGGACGTCCTTATGTTTTGCCAGCAGCTCATACATTTTTTTCTTGCCGTCGCAGGTCGTCTCGCCTATGACGAGGTCGCTGGCGTTCATGTAGGGGCATTTTTTGGTAACTGCGTAGCCGTAGCTTGCCTTTATTAGCGGGCAAAGATTGCGCGGAAGCTCGGCGTGAGCGGCGTCTATCGGGCTCTCGTCATAGGCACAAAGCCCAACCGGCACGGCGCCTGCAGCGTAAATGAGCTCCTTTGGCGAATAGGTGCAAAACATTCCCACTACGTGTTTGCCTTGCTCTTTTAGATCGTACAGAGCCATTGCGTTGCGCTTTTTAAGCGCGTCAAAATCCATCTTCATCTCGTCTCCTTTGAAATTTCATTTGCTTTGCGTGCGCCGATAAGCGAAGCACCCATTGCGCCGCAGTAGATTGCGTTTTCGTGAGTAAAAATTTCAGCCCCCAGATGCTCGCCTAGAAGCTGTTTAAAGAGCGGCACGTTGCTAAGCCCGCCGCTTAAAAAGTAAATTTGATTTTCCAGCCGTTTGATGAGAGAGGCGACCTTGTGCGCCGAGGAGTCCACGATGGCGTAGGCGATCTCGCTCGTTTCGGCTCCGTTTGCGCTTAGCGAGACGATCTCGCTCTCGGCAAATACCGTGCAGGTCGAGCTTAGTTTGATCGCGGGATTTTTGCGGGCGGTTTTGTAAATTTCGCTAAGATCAAGCCCCAAGCGGCCCGCACTGATCTCTAAAAATTTACCCGTGCCCGCCGAGCATTTGTCGTTCATGATGAAGTCCGTAGGCTTGCCACCTTCTATTTTGATAGCCTTGGTGTCCTGCCCGCCCACGTCGATGACGGTGCAGTCGGGCTCAAACAAAAAGTGCGCCCCAAGTCCGTGGCATAAAATTTCGCTCATGCTAAGCTGCGCGTAGTCCACGCTGACGCGCCCGTAGCCCGTAGCCGTCACGAAGCCCTCTGCGTAGCCTTTTTGCTCTAAGGCTTGCTTGATCTGGCGCGCGACCTTGACCGCGCTAAAGCCGCTTGGCAGCAAAAATAGCTCGCAAAATTCGCCGCGTTCGTCCATAACGGCGACCTTTGACGAGGTAGAGCCGATGTCGATACCGATAAAATGCATAAAATTTTAAATCCGTCGAAAAATATTTCTACACCGTAGAACTTTAGCGCAATCTTAGCTTTTTAAGACTTTTATATCGCTGAAATTTAGCGCAGGCGAGCGGCGCAGATTAAATTTAGCCCCTCGGCGCGTTTGAATTGGTTTTAAATTTAGATTTAAATTTAGCGCTCGCGGGCGATTAGAATTCCGCTTAAAATCACTACTGCAATGCCTGCTAGCACGATCGGACCGGGCAGATGATCGCCTAGCATAATTCCTAGCGCCATGCTAAAGAGGATATCGCTGTAGCTGATCGCAGCGACGATGCCAGCTTTGCGCGAAGCGGCGTAGGCGCGTGTCATGTAAATTTGAAAGTAGATCCCGCTGACGCCCAGAAGCGCCACTAGCACCCAGCCAAAAAGGCTTGGCGGGTTGAAATAAGCGAGCTTCGCTAAATCCGCGCCGCTGAAAAGTCCTAAAATTTTAACCTCGCTACCTTCAAGCGCCCAGCCCGCAGCCATCATCATCGCGCTTAGAAAGGTAGCGGACGAGACGAAAACCAGCACGATGAGGTTGGTGGCGTAGTGTTTGCGAAGCTCGCGCACGCTCGTGTATGCAAGCCCCGCGCACATGCCGCCGAAGATTCCCACTGCATCGGTTACGCTGATGCCGATGTGCGGGCGCACGACGAGTAAAATTCCGCCAAAGCCGAGCAGTATCGCAAACCAACCCTTGGAGCTTAGCTTTTCGCCTAAGAAAAATGCCGAAAATAGCGCGGTGAAAATGGGCGCCGTCTTTTGGAAGGTAAAAGCGGTGCCAAGATCGATGTGGGCGATATTGTAGAAGGTCGCTAAGATCCCGCAGCTGCCGATAAAGCCGCGAAACGCGAGCAGCCACGGCTTGCCGCCCGGCCCCAGGTTTTTTACCCGCCGTAGCGAAAACAGCACGATGCCGATGCCTACGACGTTGCGGAAAAACACGATCTCGGCGCTACTCATCCGCTCCGCCATGACTTTGGCTAGCGCGCCGTTTAGCGCAAAATAGAAGCTCGCTACGAGCATATAATAAACGCCCAGATGTTTCAGCCAAAACGCGGAGTAAAGCTTCTGCTTCATCGCGCGCTACTTTCGGTTCGCCACAAGTGTGCCCGCGGCGATG
>NZ_CALIBF010000114.1 GCF_938045465.1 uncultured Campylobacter sp. | reverse complement strand
CAAAATATTGGAGTTTGCGCGGAGCAGGGCGGGTTGCATAGTGCGCAAATTTTTAGCAAAACGGCGCGACGTAGTTTCGCCTGCGATGCGTCGGTTGCAGACAAATCTAGCTCGCGGAGCGCAGAAAACGAGCTAGGACGCGGATCGAATGGGTCTGGTTCGCAGTGCGCGGCTAAAAATTTGAACTCGCCGCAAGCAGAAGGCGAGGCGGAGCTGCGATATACGACTAACAAATTAAATTTACAGTCCGCAGCAGATAGCCAAGACTCGCGATGCGCGGCGAATGAGCCTGATTCTCGGCTTGCGCCGGACGAGTCTATTTCGCAAAATTCGGCGAATATTCAGAGCTTGCGACATGCTGAGGATGGAGTAGGCTTGCAGCGTGCGACGTGCGAGCCCAGTCCGCAACAGACGATAAGTTTGCAACGCTCTTGCTCCGTGCAAACATGCACGATGGATGTGCGTGGTGCATATCCCGATAACATGGGCGATTTCGTGCGTTTACCTGCGAGCTTTTCGGTGATTTTTAGGGCGGGTGCGATTTTTATCGCTCCAAGCGTGGCGCCAAACCTTAATAAAATCGGCATTTTCCTAGCCAATACCGGCGTGCATCTACTGCTTTTTGAATATTTTGATCGCCCGATCGTCGCCACAAGCGCCAACATTAGTGGCGAGCCCATTATTTTTAACGCCGAGGAGCTGCGTGCGAAGCTGGGCTGCGTAATTTCGTTTTATCTGGATAATGATCGCGAAATTTTAACGCCGAGCGACGATAGTATTGCCTTTTTACCGCTATTTGAAGCGCGAACTTTAGCGCCTGATTCAAAAACGGCTTGCAATTCGAGCAAAATTTTCGCGTCGCTTCCGATCTGCACTCAGACGGAAAACTCTGCGCAAAATTCCATTCTAACGCAGAATTCCGCAACCACACAAACCCTTATCGCGCCGCAAAATTTTAAGGAAAATTCCACGGACGGGCTAAATTTTGAGAGCTCGCAAAGACTTTCCGATACGGATACAAGTTACGACGCCGCAGATTTCATTTCCGAAAACAACTCCGACGCCATAAATTCGGCGCCTCAAAAAAACCAAAATGACGCAAATTCCGCCGCCGAAGCGAAACCTGTTTGCGAAACGAAATCCGCCTGCGCCGCAGATCTCGCAAATTTAGCAAACGAAGTAAATTCCACAAGCTCCGCAAATTTCGCAAAACCGGCAAGTGCCAGTACCGCGAATTTGGCGAGCTACACAAATCTTTCCGCCGAAGCGGACGCTTTAGATCGCGCGCTGTTTTTGCGAACATCTCGCGGAATGAATCCAAAAATTTTCCCTAGCAAATTCCGCACCAAAGGCACTTTCCTGGCGCTCGGAGCGGAGCTGAAAAATGAGTTTGCGATCTACAAAGACGGGCAAATTTTCATCTCGCCCTACATCGGCGATCTTAAAAACGTCGCCACGAATGAGCGATTTTTCGCGCTTTTTGATATGTTCGTGCGCGCCTACGAGCTGAAGTTCGACGCCGTCATCGCGGATCTGCATCCGCAGTTTTCGCACACGCGATTTTTCGAGCAACGCGGATACCCCGTGGTTCGCTATCAGCACCATTTTGCGCATCTGGTGTCGAATCTGGCGCAAAACGATCTACTTTTTAGCGGCAAAAAATACCTCGGCTTCTGCTTCGACGGCACCGGCTACGGCAAGGACGGCACGATCTGGGGGGGCGAGGTGATGGTGTTTGACCCGCACGGCTATCGTCGCGTGGCTAAATTCGACGAGATCGCGCTTATCGGCGGCGAGAATGCGATCAAAAACATCTACAAGCTTGCGCTTGCTCTCGTGTTTAAATTTAATGCAAAGGACGCTGCGCGCGAGTTTTTGGCAAAATTTAATGCGAGCGAAGTAGCAAATTTAGAAAAAATCTCGCCGCGTGCCGTCCGCTCAAGCTCGCTAGGGCGGCTGTTTGACGCGTTTGCTGCGGTCATTTGCGATCTACGAGCCGTCAGCTTCGACGGCGAAGCGGGCATGCGACTTGAGAACCTATATATCGACGGTTGCGAGCAGAGCTACAAATTTAGGCTGCAAAAAGCGAGCGAAAATTTTATCCAAAACGTGCCGCATTTCGCTTCACAGCAACGAAGCGCCGATGATTTGGCGCGCGAAGCGGGGCAGGGCGGTTTAAATGCGCAAAATCATAGCGGCGTGAAAGATGGCTGCGCGTTGCAAGGCGATTTTAAAGAGCTTGCGGATGATACGGCGAGTAAAAATGAGCTTAGACTAGCGGCCCAAAACATCGCCGAAAGCAGCGATAAAAAGAATGAAAGTTCCGCCGCAAATTCTATAAACCAAGCATTCGCCCTGAATTTAATAAATCTTGAAAGCAAAGACGCTTCTAACGCCGATCAATCCCCGCAAAATAGAGCTTGCGCGCCGAGCCTTGAGGGCGAATGCTACGTGATCGATTACAAAGACGCATTTTTGCAAGCTTTGCGCGATGAGCCGCGCTTGGCCGCGACGAAATTTATAAATGCCATCGCAAATTTCATCACCGATTTCGCCGAGGGCGCGGGGCTCGAGGTCGCGCTAAGCGGCGGGGTCTTTCAAAACGCGACGCTTCTAAATCTTACGTGCGAAAAGCTGCGCGCGCGAGGGATAAAATTTCATCTAAATCGCGCCATTCCTTGCAACGACAGCGGCATCGCATACGGGCAGCTCGCGGCATATTTAAGCGAAATTTCGCGCTAAACTTGTCCACAAAAAAACGCAATTATAGCCGTTAAGCTCGCTCTTTGTAAAATTTATTAGTTTCATCTCGCCGCTAAATTTGATGGCTCTGCGCCCTGCCTGCTCTTTGCGTAAATTCTAACGCTACGGGCGATAAAATCCACCGAGGCTAGCTTTTCTAAAATCGCAAAATCAGCGAACAAATTTATGCCTTGCCGTCTTCATATGTCGTAGCCGAAACGTTAAAATTTTAAAATTTAACGGCGCGCCGTTGTCTGCCATAGCATTACGGCGCACTGCTATGGCAATCGATGTAAAATTCTACCGCGGCGCATGGCTAGATACTGCGCAGATCCCAAGCTAAGACGCTATTTAGCGCCCGACTCTTAAAATTTGAACGCAAGCTCGCGGTAGAATTAAAATAACGTAGCACCGGTAAATTTCATCGCGCTAGCACTAAAATACAACGCGAAATCGCGAGCAAAATTTCAAAATAAGCGCGGTGCCTTGGAGCTTTAAATTTTAAAAAATAAGCCAAATTAGCGCGAAATTCTTACTATTTGAGCGGAATTTCGGTAAAATTACGTTCAAAATACGCGAAATGAGGGGAGCTATGAAAAAAGAGGAAAAAGAGGGTGCCGTAAGATTTAGCATTTCGCTGCCGACGAAGCTTTTTGAGGATCTCGATGAGATGGTGCGCGCCAAGCAATACCTAAGCCGCAGCGAGTTTATCCGCGATCTCATACGCGAAAAGATGGTCGAGGGTGTACTTCACGGAGATGGCGAGGATGACTGCGTGGGCGTACTTTGCATCGCGTATGATCATCACCAAAGCGATCTGATCGAGCAGCTCGTAGAAATCGAGCACCACGCAAACGTCACCATCGTCAGCACCAGCCACTTCCACATCGACGAGCGCCACTGCTTCGAGGAGATCACGATGCGGGATAAAATTTCAAAGATTGAGTGGCTCAGCGCCAAAATCGGCGCGCTAAAAGGGGTAAAATTTTCCAAGCTCGTAAAGGCGGTCATCACCGAAGCGTAGGGCTTTTGCACGTTTTTGAAAACAGCGCGTCGCGCGAAATTTTACGTGCTTTTAAATTTAAACGCAGCGGCTGCGCGACTTTTGCGAGTTGTGCAGCGCGATTCTCGATCGAGTAGCGAATTCGGGTGGGGTAGCTGCGCAAGGCGTGCAAATAAAATTTGTTTAAATTTACGCGGCAAACGAAAGCGCAAATTTTATAAATTTTAATCAAAAAGCATTCTTGCTGCGGGTTTAAATTTACACACAGGCACGAAACCGGCGCAGCAGCTCGCGACTAAATTTTATAGGTGCCGCTTTCGTGCCGCATTTGCAAAGCCGAGCTAGCGTAAAATGGATATGAGCACGACCGCCGCATTGATGATGTTTGGCACGCCGGAGAGCACGCGCGAGATTGTAGAGCGCCAGATAAAATCCGCTCGCAAGCCCTAAATTTCGCGCTCCTATCTACGGCGACTTTTTATTGTTTTGAGCCGCTGCACAGCCGCGCAAGCCCTAAATTTACGCCGTGCGACTTGCAGTCTGCGAGCAGGCGATAAAATTTAGAAGCAGCGTCTTTGCTTGCTAGCTTTAAATTTGCGTCGAGCCCTCGTAAACAACGCATGAAATTTAGATAAAACTAAAGCGCGTAAATTTCAAGCCTCATTAAATTTTATAAAATTTCGCACTTCGATATAAAATTTATCAAATTTACGCCGTTTAAAGCAAAAACGTGGTATTTTACGCGCAAAATTTATTTTCCAAGGATAAAAAATGTGTAAAGATTGCGGCTGTTCAGTAGGACACACTCATAACGCTCATTCGCACGAGCATCTCCATACCCACGCGGACGGCACCGTCCACTCCCACGCTCATATGCACGAGGCGGGGATCGATCACGAGCACGACGCGCACGATCACGTCCACGCAAATGTCGCTATTAATGACGCCAAGACGATCGAGGTGATGAGTAAAATTTTAAGCGCCAACGACGAGGAGGCCGCTCACAACAGAGCTCATTTTGACGAGGATAAAATTTTATGTTTAAATTTGATGAGTAGCCCCGGTAGCGGTAAAACGACGCTACTTGAGGCCACTATCAAAAGCGGCAAATTTAAAATCGGCGTCATTGAGGGCGATCTGGAAACCAACCGCGACGCCAATCGCATCATAAAAGTGGGCGCGCAGGCCCATCAGATCAGCACCGGCGAGACCTGCCATCTGGATGCCTTTATGGTTCACGAGGGGCTTCATCATATCGATACTAAAAATTTGGATCTGGTTTTCATAGAAAACGTCGGAAACCTCGTCTGCCCTGCGGCATTTGACGTAGGCGCGCACCTGAACGTAGTGCTTCTAAGCGTGCCCGAGGGCAGCGACAAAATCGCAAAATACCCGGTGATATTTCGCCGCGCAGACTGCGTCGTAATCACCAAAACAGCGCTGCTACCGCATTTTGACTTCGATATGGAGGAGGTGGTGCGCGAAGTGCACAAACTCAATCCGAAAGCCGACGTCATCGCTCTTGATAGCAAAAGCGGCGAGGGTGTGGAGAAATGGCTGAAATTCCTACAATACAAGAAGGAATTTCGTTAATGTGCCTTTCAATCCCTTCAAAAATCATCTCGATCGACGAAAATAATTTCGCGACGGTGGAGACTCTGGGCGTGCGCCGCGGCGTGAGCTTGGATCTGCTCCCTGAGCCCGCGGCGGTCGGGGAGTACGTGCTGATCCACGTTGGTTTTGCGATGGAGAAGATCGATACGCAGCGAGCGAAGGAGAGTATCGAAATTTACGAGCAGATCGCAAAGCAGATGAGAGCGGAAGAGAGCTCCGTATATCAAAGCATAGAGCCGAGAGCCGGCGCAGAGAATTAAAACGGCTTGCAAACCCGTAAAATTTAAGGTAAATAATGGATCTAATCAAGGATTTTAGGGATAAGGAGCTGATTTTAGCGCTTAGCAAGCTGATAATTTCCAAAAGCAAAAGGCCGCTAAACATCATGGAGATTTGCGGCGGACATACGCACTCGATCATGAAATTCGGCCTTCCTAGCCTGGTCGGCGACAATATAAAATTTATCCACGGCCCCGGCTGTCCGGTGTGTGTGATGCCGCGCAGTCGCATCGACGAGGCGATCAAGCTCGCCGCGATGCCGCAGAGTATTTTTTGCACTCTAGCAGACATGCTGCGCGTACCGGGCTCTCACACAAGCTTACAGAAGCTGCGCAGCGAGGGGCACGACATCAGAGCGCTTTATAGTCCGCTTGATTGCATAAAGATCGCGCAGGAAAATCCGCAAAAAACGGTGATATTTTTTGCGATCGGCTTTGAGACGACGACGCCGATGAGCGCCGTGCTTATCGATAAAGCGCTAAGCTTGGGGCTAAAAAATCTCTTTTTTCACATCAACCACGTTACGGTGCCCGCGCCTGTGCGAGCGATCTTGGACGATGCGAACGTGCAAATAGACGCGTTTTTAGGGCCTAGCCACGTAAGCGTGATCACCGGCGCGAAGGCCTACGAAAGTATCGCGCGCGATTATAAAAAGCCGATCGCCGTAAGCGGATTTGAGCCACTTGACATAATGGCGGGCGTGTTAAATTTGGTGGAGCAGCAAAACGCCGGCACCTACGAAGTTTTCAACGAATACGAGCGCGTCGTAAAAGAGGGCGGCAACCAAAAAGCGCAAAATTTAATAGATAAATATTTTGAAATTTGCGATTTTCCGTGGCGAGGGCTCGGCGAAATTCCAAAAAGTGGCATGAAGTTGCGCCCGCAGTACGCGGCGCTGGATGCCAGGGTGCAGTTTGATTGCAGCGTACAGAGCGCTCCCGAGAGCAAGGCCTGTATCTGCGGCGAAATTTTACGCGGCAAAAAAAGCCCGTATGATTGCAAGGTTTTCGGCAAGCACTGCACGCCGCAAAACCCGATAGGATCGTGCATGGTCTCAAGCGAAGGGGCGTGCGCGGCGTACTATAAATACGGCGACGTCAAGAACGCGGGCTAAATTTTGCGCGCGGTATCGCAGAGCGTAAATTTTAAAAATAAGTCGTACTTTAAAATTTTAATCGAAGAAAAACGTTGCGCTAAATTTGCTTTAAAATTTTGCGCCGCGCCGTAGCGGCACGGCTTGTTCGGCTGCGGAATACGGGCTTTAAATTTAAAACCGAGTGAAAAGGAAAAATTTGAACGAAACTATACTTTTAAGCCACGGCGGCGGCGGCGAGGAGATGAATAGGCTCATCAACGAGACGATCTTTGCGGCGTTTGATAATGAAATTTTACGCGCGAACAACGACAGTGCGATACTAAATTTAAATTTAGACGATTTAAATTTAGACGCCGGGGCTGGTTTTGATCGCGCGGCGCCGAGCTCTGCTTTGAATTCGGCGGCAAGCTCTAGCGGCGAGCTAGCTTTCAGCACCGATAGTTTCGTCGTCACGCCTCTGTTTTTTAATGGCGGCGACATCGGCAAGATCGCCGTTTGCGGCACCGTCAACGACCTTGCGATGGTGGGCGCGAAACCGCTGTTTTTAAGCTGCGCGCTCATTATCGAGGAGGGGGTTAGCCTAAGCGAGCTGCGACGCATCCTGGACTCGATGGCGAGCACCGCGCGAAGCTGCGGCGTTCGCATCGTTTGCGGCGACACGAAGGTCGTGCCGCGCGGCAAATGCGATAAAATTTTCATCAACACTAGCGGCATCGGCCGTGTTTTGCGACCTGCGCGCGTGCAAAACATCAAAGCGGGTGCAAAAATCCTGCTTAGCGGCGACATCGGGCGACACGGGGCAGTGATACTCGCGGCGCGCGACGAAATCGCGCTAAGCAGCGAGCTACAAAGCGACTGCAAACCGCTTTGCGCTGCGGTAGAAAAGCTGATCTCGCAAGGCGTGAAGATCCAAGCGATGCGAGATGCGACGCGCGGCGGGCTTAGCGCGGTTTTGAACGAATTCGCAAGCTCCAGCGGGCTTGAATTTTTAGTGCGCGAAGAGGATATCAAAATCAGCGACGAAGTGGTGGGCGTGTGCGAACTGCTGGGCTTCGAGCCTTATGAGCTTGCAAACGAAGGCACGTTCGTAGCGATCGTAGAAGATGATGCCGAGGCGGATAGGGCGCTTGAGATACTGCGCGAATTTGACGCAAACGCCGCAATCATCGGCGAGGTACGCGAAATAGGGTACGATAAAGGCGAATTTAAGGGCGCTTTAACGCCTGGACTTAGCGCGCAGGACGAATTTACGGGCACAAGCGATACGGATGCGGCGTCAGAAAATAGGGCGGGGCAATTTCAAACTTCGCATGCGGCAAAAGGGCGAGTGATTTTGCAAAATGCCTACGGCTCGCAGCGATTTTTGGAGCTTCCAAAAGGCGAGCTGCTGCCGAGGATTTGTTAAATTTACACACAAATTTATGCCTAAATTTTAGGCGTATTTTTAAATTTACAACAAAATTTCGCACAAAATACGGCGAGATCGTAAAATTTAGAGGTAAAAATGCATGAACTATCGATCGTAGCGGATCTTGTGGCGCTATGCGAAAAGGCGCTAAACGCCGAAATAGCAAAGAAAAAAGGCGCGGCGCAGCAAGGCGATAAAAATCGCTGTAACATCGCCAATACCGCCAATGAAAATACGGATTTCGCAAATACCGACATAGGCACCGAGAATACCGAAAATACGGGCGTTGCGGATACGGACTCGAACAGCAAAAACGGTGATTTTTATAAAAATTTGGATGCAAATCCGCAGACGCTTTGTGATACACCTATCGCAAAAAGTCCGCAGATAAGGGAACTGCACGTAAAAATGGGGCGGCTAAGCGGCGTGGAAGCGCATTATTTGCAAAACTGCTACGAAGTCTTTCGCGTAGGCACCGTCTGCGAAAATGCGGATCTCATCATCCATACCCAAGAAATCGTCGTAAAATGTAAAAACTGCGGTTTTAGCGGGGATTTGACGCAGAACGACTTTTCTTGCCCGCGCTGCAAAAGCTCCGAAATCAGCGTGATCGACGGCGAGGATATGTATCTAATGCGCCTGGTTATCGAATAAAAGAGGGCGCTCATCTTGGCGCGATAGCTTCTCATATTTCAAATTTAAACTCTTGCCATAAGCAAAATTTCATTTTCACCCAATTCAAATATCATCTATTTTGATTCTTGCAGAAAACACAT
>NZ_CALIBF010000113.1 GCF_938045465.1 uncultured Campylobacter sp. | reverse complement strand
GATATAATCATAAATATTTATTTTTAAATTTCAAAGGATAAGAAATTTGGACACGGACAGTTCGGTTTTAATGTTAGTTTTAGCTTTTGTATTCATCTTTATGAATGCTTTTTTTGTTCTTTCGGAATTCTCAATCGTCAAAGTAAGAAAGTCTCGCCTCGAAGAGCTTATCAAGGATAAAATTCCAAACGCAAAGCTCGCTTTTAAAATTTCAAACTCCCTTGACACCTATCTTAGCGCCACTCAGCTAGGCATTACGATAAGCTCGCTCGCCCTCGGCTGGATCGGTGAGCCCGCGGTATCGAGACTGATCGAGCTGCCACTAAGATCCATCGGCATAGGCGGCGGAGCGGCGGCGCATACGATCGCCTTCGTCATATCTTTTACGCTCGTTACGCTGTTTCACGTCGTGCTCGGCGAGCTAGTGCCAAAATCCATCGCTATTGCCAAAACCGAGAAGATCGTGCTTTTTATCTCCAGACCGCTTCATATTTTTTGGATTATGTTTTTTCCGATCATAAAGGCGTTTGACTTCATTGCTGCCGTCTCGCTTAAAATCATCGGCGTAAAGCCCGCTAAAGAGAGCGAGCTTGCGCTTTCTGACGAAGAGATCAAAATCATCGCGAGCGAGAGCCTAAAAGGCGGTGTACTCGATAGCCTAGAGACCGAGATCATCAAAAACGCCGTCGATTTCAGCGACACGGTCGCCAAAGAGATAATGACGCCGAGGCGCGATCTCATATGCCTAAATAAGCAAAAAAGCTACGATGAAAACTACGCAACCGTATTGCAGTCGAAATTTACGCGCTTCCCATATATCGACGGTAGCAAAGACAACGTCCTAGGCCTCATCCACATCCGCGACATCATCCAACAAAAGGGAGATAAAAGCTTCGATAAGATCGTGCGTAAGCTCATTATCGTGCCTGAAAACAGCCCGATCTCTAAAATTTTACCTATGATGAATAAGCAGCGCATTTTTGCCGCGCTCGTCATCGACGAATACGGCGGCACGGCGGGATTTTTGACGATGGAAGATATAATAGAAGAAATTTTTGGCGACATCAACGACGAGCACGACGCGAATGCGCAAAATTTCAAACGTATCGACGAGAACACCTTTGAGTTTAGAGGGCGTTTCGAGATCGAAGGCGTCGAGGAGGTTATGGGCATTGACTTCGACGAAGAGACCGAGCAGCTAACGATCGGCGGCTACGTCTTTAATCTCTTCGGCAGCCTACCTGAAATCGGCGATAAAATAAGCGATGAAAACTGCGATTACGAAGTACTGCGAATGGATGGCACAAGAGTTTCGCTCGTAAAAGCGATCAAAAAAGCAGTCGCGCAACCGCAAGAAAACGAAGAAGCGGAGAAAAATAACTAAGCCAAAGTGTGAGTTAATAAAATTCGCTCTATGATGCTGCGCGCCGGGAATTTCAAGCGCGCTGCCGCTTGCGACGCTCTCAATTCCCATCTAGGGTGAAAATTTATTCGCCGCTCCCGTATAGATGCCCTAATAGCGGGCACAGGAATGCCACTCGCCTTGTAGAGCGCCATAAAAGTGCTATTTATAAGTCCTCTTCATATTACAAACAAAAGGCGAAATTCTACCGCGAAAATTCTGCCAGAGCGACGCTAGATAGAATTTCTTGATGAGCCTATTTTTAAATTTTGCGAGATCGTAAATTTTAAAATTTCGCGGAATTTTAAAATTCTAATTGATCTAAATTTCTCGCCTAATTTAAATAGCAAGCCCCACTACAAGCCCAGACCAAGCGAATTTTAAAGCCAAAGCCTAAGCGCAAAATTTTCTAAAATTATAAAGATAAAATTTTACCGCGCAGTATCGCAGAATTAACTCTATCGATTTTGATCATAAAATTTCACCAATCTTGCTTTAAAACTTCGCGGCTTTAAATTCTAAAAATTCCTCAGTAATCAAGTCGGCACGCCTTAAAATTCCGCATAAATAAATCTTAAATTCCTTTTTGCTACCATAACGAAAATTTTTCGCACGGATGGCTTTATGACAAAACACAAATTCTCATCGCGTTGGGCTTTTATCATCGCTTGCGTGGGCTCCGCCGTAGGTATGGCAAATGTCTGGGGCTTCCCTTATAAACTCGGCACGAACGGCGGCGGCGCATTTTTGCTAATTTACGTTTTTTTTGTAACGCTGTTTTCATACGTAGGCCTAAGCGCCGAATACGCGATCGGTCGCCGCGCCAAAACAGGCACGCTAGGCTCATACGAATACGCGTGGAAAAGCCGCGGACTGGGCGCTATCGGTAAGGTTATTGGCTGGCTACCACTTGCCGGTTCGATGTGTATCGCAGTGGGCTATGCCGTCATCATCGCCTACGTTCTAAAAGCGCTAGTTCAAGCCATAGACGGCTCGCTAATGAGCGAAAATACCGATACGTGGTTTAACTCTTTTGCCCTGACGTCCTACTCCGTGGTGCCTTATCACTGCATAATCGTTGCAGGCACGTTGCTGACGCTGTTTTTCGGCGCCAAAAGTATCGAAAAAACGAATAAAATTATGATGCCGTTATTTTTCGTGCTATTTGCAATTTTGGCAATTAGGGTCGCGACGCTGCAAGGCGCTGCGGGCGGATATGCCTTTCTTTTTGGCGCTGATTTTACTAAGCTAGCAGATCCGATGGTTTGGATTTCTGCGATGGGACAGGCGTTTTTCTCGCTATCGATTACGGGCTCAGGGATGATCGTCTATGGCGCGTATCTATCCAAGGACGAAGACATCGTATCTGCGGCGAAAAATACCGCGCTATTTGACACGCTAGCCGCTATGGTAGCTGCGCTAGTAATGATCCCTGCAGTATTTGCTTACGGAATGGATCCTGCGGCGGGTCCTAAGCTACTTTTCGTAACTCTGCCTAAAATTTTACAAGATATGGCAGGTGGTAGAATTTTTGCAGTGATTTTATTTACCGCCGTGATTTTTGGTGGAATTTCATCGCTTCAAAATATGTTCGAAGTAGTCGCCGAATCGCTAATGCATAAGTTTCCAAGGCTAAGCCGCGCATTCACGCTTGCGCTATTGTGCGCGATCTGCCTGGGTGCGGGCCTTGGTATGGAAGCGATAAGCTCATGGGGTCCGTGGATGGATTTCGTATCGATTTATATCATTCCGATCGGAGCTGTAATCGGAGCGATATCGTGGTTTTGGGTGATTAGGCGGAATGAAATTTTAGATGAGATCAATCTGGGCGCAGAGAGGGCTCGCGGCAAGCTCTGGTATGATATCGGGCGCTTTGTCTATGTCCCGCTGGCGCTACTTTTATGCATAATCGCGCTTAGTATGCATATTTCGTTTTAAACTCATCGCGTTGCATTTATGTAAATGCAACGACTGGCAAAATACGGCAAAGAAGGTGAAGTAGGGTAGAATTTTAAAATTCTACCTAATAACGAACTTAAAAATTTAAATGGTCAAAATGACTTTAAATTTTAATACGTTATGAGAATAAAGCGTTATAATGTGCCAAAATTTTACAAAATAGGGGATTTATGAGAGACTACGACAAAGAGCCATTGATCATAAACGATTACACCGTCTATCATGTATTTTCCTGGAGTATATTTACTTGCATATTGGGTTTTTCGCTTTTAGCTTATGATCTGATTATGACTGGCACTACGGGAAAATTTAGCGCTTTCGGTATCATTTCTTTAATTTTTGTGACATATTCTTTCATACGGCTAAGAATTTCGGCGGAGCAAAATTTTTCTAAAAATCCGAGCTATTTTTATTTTTCAAACAGCCTGATCCGCTACGTCGAAAATATAGATATGAAAGATAGCATAATTTCCGAAACCAAAATAGCCCCCGATCCGTCCGCAAATATATCTAGCGTTCATTTCTGCGTAGTATGCGAACTAGAAAACTCTTACGGCAGGTTCCATTATTTAAGCTCGTATGAGTTATATAGATATTCAAGCATAGGCGTTCATATAGGCAAACTTGCTCTTTATATAAAGCATCTAATGCTATATTTAATATTTGCTCTGCCGTATAAAATTTACAAGCTCAAAAAGAGCTCGGAGCCCCTTTGGCTGTTAAAAAGAAATTTTGTCGTTAAATTTAACAACAGAAATTACTTTTTAATAAATGCCGTATCTACAAAAGAGTATTATGAGCTGCTGCAATATTTCAAGGCGCTAAACGTAAAAATAGAAGATCGGACCGACTTTATACCGCAGGCTCAAAATAGCGGCTATTTCACCGATAAAAACGAAATTTGGAGCGACGATTTTAGTGATACACAAATTCCGAAGAAAAATTTTAAATGGAAGCTTAGGCGGTTTTTTAGTTTGGATTGAAATTCTAGTTCAAACGGCAAGCCGTTTAATTTCACGAGTAAATAGGGCGGAGTGGGGCAGCGAGACGAATACCGCTCGCCGCTCCTCTGGCTTGCCGCATTCACAAAGCTATGGCAGGTAAAATTCACTCAGCCCGTCGCCAAGGTAGAAAAGCTTTGGGCAATTCAGAATTTAACCTCAGCCCATCACAGCCGTAAAGCTGCGGCAAGCCAATCGATCCAACCCGCTGTCGTAGCAAATCCAAAGCGGGTGCGGTTCGGGGCATAAAAAGCCGCTCTAAAGCCCGAACCGCTTCACAATCCTTACTTCGCCCCTTTAGGCGGCATAAATGCGGTTAGTTTGATATCCTCGCCCGCCTTGTGTTTATAAAGCTCGATATTTACTAACGCCGTGTGCGCGATGTTGCCGTTGGCAAGCTCGCTCGTAGGAAGATCGATCGTAAGTACGTTCGGATTTCCATTTTTGCAAAGCCCCTCGGCGTTAGGATCGTACCACGCGCCTTCAAAGATCTGCACCACGCCGCGCATTATGTCGCCGCTTACGTTGGCTCCCGCCAAAATTTCGCCGCGAGCGTTATACACGCGCACCAGATCGCCCTGCTTGATACCGAGCTCCTTAGCGTCCTCGGTATTGATCAGTACCGGCTCGCGATCCGCGACGGCGTATCTCTTGCGATTTGAGGTGTTGCTCTGCTGCGAATGCAAGCGGTCAAGCGGATGCAGGCTGAGCAGGTGAAATTTCGCAGGCTTATCCTTCATCCCGAGCCACTCGACGGGCTCGAACCACATCGGATGCGCGCCGCAGTCTTTGTAGTTCATCGCAGCAATCGTATCGGAGTAAATTTCAATCAGCCCGCTAGGCGTTCCCAAAGCCTCCAAAACGGGATCGTTTCTAAAATCCTCAAAGCTCACATACGCAGCACTCTCAGGCGTTTCGTAAAATTCCGTCGGCTCGTTTTTCTCCCACCACTGCTCAAAGCTCGGCATCTGCATGCCTAAAGCGGTGTTTGCGTTCACGGCGCTTGCCGCCCCTTCGTAAAATTCCTTGATCCAGTCCATCTCCGTTTTGCCGCCGTCCGTATAAACCTCGGCAAGCCCGTCTGCGTAAGCCTTGCAAAGGTCCGTAAAAATTTGATAATCGTCCTTCGCGCCGTGCTGCTTGGCGACGACCTGCTTCATCGGGATTATATGCATATTGGAGTAGTCCCCGCTCATCGTAATGTCGTTGCGCTCATACTGCGTCGTGGTCGGGAACACGATGTCCGCCATCTTCGCAGTCGGCGTCCAGTAAATTTCATTCACTACGATGGTGCGCGGCTTGCGCCAAGCCTTGATGTTGGTGTTGGTGTCTTGATGGTGCACGATAGGATTTCCGCCGACCCAGTAGATGAAGTCGATCTGCGGATAGGTGATCTTTGCGCCGTTTGCGTCAATCGTCTTGCCCGGATTTAGTAGTGCGTCCGCGATGCGAGCTAGAGGAAAGGCAACCTTCGCCGTATTTACCAGCCACGCTTGAGTAGCTTCGCCGCCTTGCTTCTGATCCTGCGCAAGCCCTAAAAATTTGCCGTCCTTAACGACGCCGACGCTTGCCGCGTTCATTCCGCCGATCACGCCGCCCGCGCAGGTAGGCGCGCCGCCGTTAGCGTAGTGGTAGCTAAAGCCAAAGCCCCCTCCGGCAAGTCCGATCTGTCCTAGCATCGCGCACAAAGTTACGATCATCCAGTGCGCCTGCTCGCCGTGATGAGCGCGCTGGATACCCCAACCCGCCATTATCATCGTGCGGTTTTCGTAAAATTTTATCGCGAGCTCTTTGATCACGTCCGCGCTAATGCCGCAAATTTCACTAGCCCACTCCGGCGTCTTAGCCACGCCGTCGCTCTGCCCCGTGAGGTACGGCACGAATTTTTCAAAGCCCACGGTGTAGTTTTGTAAAAATTCCTTATCGTACTTGCCCTGCGAGTATAGGTGCTGCGCCATACCTAGCATCATCGCTACGTCGGTGTTCGGGCGAGGGGTAATCCATCGCGCCTTGCCCTCGAAATACTTGCCGCTTACGGTTTTGATCGGATCGATGATGATGATCTCTTTATCGCTGTTTTTTAGCTGCTCGAAATACTTAAATCCCTGCTCGTCCGAGCTCGTCCACGCCACGCGAAGCGTAGAGATCGGATTTAATCCCCAAAAGACCACGACTTTGGAGTTTTCAAGCACCACCGGCCAAGAGGTTTGCTGCTCATAGACCTGATTTGAGCCCGTTACGTGCGGCATTATGACCTGCGCCGCTCCCGTAGAATAATCTCCCGTGACGCCCGTAAAGCCGCCGCTTAAGTTCATAAATCTATGAAGCAGCGTCCTTGAGACATGCATGTTGCCCGTGCTCTGCCAGCCGTAGCTTCCCGCAAATACCGAGTCTGCGCCCTTTTGCTCGCGCGTCTTTTTAAGCTCGCGCGCGACGAGCTTGATCGCGTCTTCATATTTTACCTCGACCCATTCGTCAAGCCCGCGAAGCTCAGGCTTTGGATTATCGGGATCGGCGAGGTAGGATTTTCGCACCATCGGCGCTTTGATGCGCGTGTTATAAACGAGATCCGCCATCGTATTTTGAAGAGTATTTGGAATTTTAGAGGTGATCTTCCACGGCGCAGATTTTACGATCTTGCCGTTTTTGACGCTCGCTTTTAAAATTCCCCATCGCGCCGCGGTTAAAATTTCGCCGTTTTTCTTAAGCGCGGTAAGCTTATCCGCCGCAAGCATCGAGCTTGGAATGAGCGGAAGCGCCGAGACCGCCGCGCCGAGCTTTAAAAAATTTCGTCTTTTCATTTCATATCCTTTAAATTTACGTCCTTGGAGTGCTTTTGCAGATACTGCACCACCGTCCAGCTCTCATCCTTGCTAATAGGCGTGCGCGAAAGCATCGATTTGATGTAGCCCGGCCATCTGTTGGCTTCGTAGCTGACGGGCTGGTGCAGAGCGTGACAGACGCTACACGAGGCTTCAAATTTCTCCTTCGCGCCCGCGAAAATTTTATCCACGTCGCCGCTTAGCGCGCCCTCGTCGGTGTAGGCGGTTATTTTAACCTTATTAAAGCCGTCCTCTTCGCCCAAGCTCTCGCTTTGAAATTTAGCCTGCTTCGAAAACGCCACCGCGATTATGCGCGCTTTAGGCGTGAAATAAATAACATTGGGCGCCTTTGGATTTTGATAGCCGGTGAGCGAAAATTTCACTACTCCGTCCTTAACCTCCAAAACCTCTATGGCGTTTGTGGGCAGCAGCCTGCCGTCCTTGTGCGACAAATCGCCGCTTACGCTTACCTGCTTTAGCACCGTGCCGTAAAGCGTCTCGCCCGCCTTAACCTCGGCGCCAGCGTAGCTTGCGATCACAGCCGCAAGAGCCGCCGCAGCCGCAATAGAATTTAAAAACTTCATGCTTATCCTTTCTTAAAATTTTAAAAACTTCTCGTAAATCTGCCGTATAAAAAGCTCGCAAACATCACAGCCAAAACAGCCGCAAATGCCGCAAACGCTACCTGCGCGCACTGCGCCGCGTCTGCAAATTTAATGCTCGGCACCAGATAAAACCCCTCGCCGTAAAATCCGCTAAAAAAGCTCTGCACATCGCTAAGCGCAGTGCCCGCGGGAAAGGACGGAGTGCCCGTGCAGCTTGCGGGGCGAAATAGCTCCGGCAGCAGGCTATCAAGCGGCGCCGCAAAAGGAAATGCAGGCGCTGCGAGGCAATTTGCGATATCTGCGGCGGGGTGCGGCGCGGAGCTTTGTAAATAGCCGTATATCGCGCCTGCAAAGCCGAGTACGTAAGCAATGAGCCTTGCTATGAAGCCAAACGGCAGCAGCAAGCCGATAAGCGCGCCCACGCCCGCTACGGCAAAGCCCAGACGCACGAGGGTGCTCATCTGCGTAGGCGACATAAAAAGGCAGCGCTGAAAGAAAAAATGCGATACCGCAAGATAGCCTGCGCTTATTACAAAGAGCCAAAACCACGGCGTAGCGGTATTTTGCCACGCGTAAATCTTTAAGATCAATCTATTCAAGATCTCCTCCGTCTTATAAAATTCTTAAGAATACTTTTTAATCTTAAGATTTAAATTTCTGAGAGAATTATAGCAGTAAAAGATAAAATTTCAGGTCTACATTGCCCTAAATATCGGAGTTTTATAAGCTTTAAGCTTAACGTATAAAATTTCAATTTTAAAATTTGACGCTCCTTGCGTAGCGACGGAAAGTTTTTGAGATATGAAATTAAAATGGTAGATTTTATAAAATTTATCTTTATTCGGGTCTGTTTTGATAAAAAATATGTCGATTTCAAAACTCCGTAGCTCCAGCACCCAATAAATATTATGAAGATGATATAATGAGCCAAAATTTTGAATAATATCACTTTATAATTTAAGGACGAGGTGCCGTGTGAAATTTAACATAAATGCCGTTATCGGCGGGGCGGATGATGTGCCGATCTATATGCCGGATATTATAAGAGCGGTAAGGCAAGAGATTAAAAGGGTTTTTAGCGATTTTGAAATGCACTCGCTGCAAAAGATCGATATTTGCCTTTGTTTGAGCGGAGAAGTATCGAGATATTTTCCGAAATCGGGAATTTATCAACCGAAATATTATCTTAAAAGCAAAAAAATTATCGCGTATATTCATTTTAGCTCAGACGAGTGGAGCTCCGACAAAAAGGCAAATGCAGATAAATTTTTAGAAAAGCTCAAGCGGTATCTTATGGAGCTTGGAGATATTACCGGGCGGAAAATTACGAATAATAATTTAGAGTTTGACGATGCGCAGTACAAAGACAATATAAATAAAATTTTTGAAAATTTAGTAGTAAATTGTTGAAATAAAATTTAAAAGAATATCTATCTGAAGCGGCAAAATTCCGCTTCAGATAAAGTAGGCGTGAGCCGGGCTAGTGAAATTCCAAACGCCTTTAAGACGCAAATAGCGACGAGGCGAGTTTGGAATTTCATCATCAACGATAGTTTAAAATTTTGCCTGAAAGCTTATTGGCTAGCTTAAAGCGCCTTGGTTGGCGCCCCGTAGAATTTCAAAGCGCCGTTAAGCAAGCGATGAGCGAGCCGCGCAAGGCGGGTCTTGCGCGAGCGCATAGAGGCGCGCAGTGTTATTTCGCAGTAGAATTTTACGGATTTGATCTCGCGCGTAAAGGGCGAGATCAAGCCCAAATACCCGCGCAAGGACAAATTTTACGCAAGCCGCGCAAAACGAGCTTTGCGCGAGCGCTAAATCGCGGCTTTTAGCGCTTCAAATTTCGCGTCTTGCTCGGCTAGAAGCTGTCCTTTCTCATCGCGCGAGACGTAAATTTTAAAGATATTCTCGCCCGCTTTGTCGTAAAAGCCCACGAATTTCGAGAGCATCCCCATGAAAGTCTGCGTCACGAGGATGATCTTATCGATCTCATCCGTCTTTAGATGACCCCCCAAAATACCCAGCCCATGCGCCTCATCGCCGTTTGCGCCCATGCCGAAATTATAATATCCCTGCGCGCTCTTGCCGCTTGGGATCTTGGTTTTAAACTCGATGATGAAGCTCGGCGTATTTTTTACGAAAAGCACCTCGCCCCAACTCTCAAGCTCCCTAATGACCTCGCCGAATTTATCGCCGCCGGCGCTCTTTCCGAAGCGCTCGGGCAGGTTTAGCAGTACGTCGATCTCCTTGGCGCCGAGCTCCTTGCAAATCTGCGCGATCGAAATTTTAGGGTTTTGCGCAAACAGCGCCTCGATTTTTTCTTTCATTTTCATCCTTTCTAAAATAAAATTTTGAGCGCCATTATAATATAAAAATTCTAAGTTACAGATAATGGCAATCAATTAGAGCGAATTTTCGAAGCTTATTTTAAGAGAAATTTAGCGCTGCAAAGTGCTTATGCGTAGAATTTTAAGTGATAATACAAAGAATTTTATCTGCATGGAATTTTAGAATTCTAAAATTCCGCAAATCTTTAGAGCTTTATCATAGCGGATCGTATCCGAAGCGATTGGACCCGCTATCGCCGCGCTGCACGAAAAACACAAGCAGCACTATCCAACCCACAAATGATACCAAAAGCCCGATATCTCCGAAAAAAGCACCCACGATCGGCGTTAAAATAAGCAGAAAAAACCAGCCGCTTCTATCGGTGTCATGTAGTCGCCTGACCGATACGGCGATGGCTGGCACGAGCATAGCTAGTTGAAAAAGCGCATCTATAATGCCGATTTCTTGATGGACGATTTTGCCGGCTATTATTTGATTATACCCTATCGTAGTGCCTAAAACGCCATCTATCAAGCTCAAAACAATCCCGCCAAGCACGGTAAATAGAAAAAACCACCAGTACTCCGACCTCGATGCTCGCCCGCTAAATGCGGCGTATTTTTGCTTGACGCAAGTTTGCACGGACTCCATAAAAGTCATTTTAAACTCCTTTTTTAAAATAATGTAGGATTATACTAATCGCCCCTTAAATTTAAATACCTAAAACTCCCGCCCGTTCATCTGCCTTACGTGATACGCCAGATGC
>NZ_CALIBF010000112.1 GCF_938045465.1 uncultured Campylobacter sp. | reverse complement strand
AGCGTCGATATAAACGGCATAGAGATCTACGACACCGATGTATTGGTACCTTTCTCTCGGATGCTTTTTAAGGTGTGTCCTAAAAACACAAATAGAATCCGCTGCATGCCGGTAGAGGGCTACTCTATGGTGCCGATGCTTTATCCGGATAGTTGGGTGATTGCGGACGTCACGGCAAAATTTGAAGGCGATGGGCTATATATCGTCAATTACTGCGACCATTTTATGGTGAAGCTGCTACAAAAGAGCCCCGACGGCGTACTGCACATAAAAAGCGTTAATAAAGAATACGATAGCTACGAGATAGGACCAGATAGCGATTTGCAAGTATATATCGTCGGTAAAGTCCTACGCTGCGTGATATGAAATCAATATAAAAGGGGAATTTATGGATCTATATGAGGATTTACAGCGCCTGGGTGCTCGAATATCGAGCATCAAAGACTCCGTGCAAACCGAAGAGGCTACGAAACACTCGTTTGTGATGCCGTTTTTTCAAATTTTAGGCTACGATATATTTGACCCTAACGTCATAGTGCCTGAATTTACCGCGGACGTAGGCATTAAAAAGGGCGAAAAGGTAGATTATGCCATAATGTATGAGGGCAAGCCGCTCATCATAGTAGAAGTTAAAAAGCATACCGAGGCTTTAAATAAGCATTCAAGCCAGCTATATCGATATTTCGGCGTTACTGACGCTAAATTTGCACTGCTAACAAATGGCATAGAATACCGATTTTATTCCGATATTAACAAGGAAAATAGGCTTGATGACAATCCTTTTCTTATCGTAAACCTTGACGAGCTCAATAAGCGCGACGTAAAGGCCCTTGAGCGCTTTACAAAAAGCGATCTAAATATCAGCTCGATACTGGAGATGGCGAATAAGCAGCGCCGCATACTTGAGATAAAAAAGATATTTGAGGAAGAAACCGCTAAACCTAGCGATGATTTGGCTAGAATGTTTGCCTGCAGAATACTTCCACAAGGAACGCGCATAACCGGAAGTGTGCTAGAGGACTTTAAGAGCTATACAAAAACCGCTCTGAGTGAGATAGTGACCGATCTGGCCTCAAAAAAGATAAATTCCGTACGCGCGGGCTTAACGGCAAATATCACGGACGAGGATGAAGAAAGCAGTAGCGATGAAACTAAGATCATAACTACGCAAGATGAGCTGCAAGGCTTTTTTATCATCAAATCAATACTGGGCGAATATGTGGAGCTTGATAAAATTTATGCAAGGGATACTCAAAGCTATTTTGGAGTACTCTTTGACGATAATAACCGCAAATGGATAGCTAGATTGCACTTTAATACGGCGAAGAAATACATTGGCATTCACGAGATAGAAAAACAAGAGACTAGATATCCACTCGAAAAACTTGAAGATATTTATAAATTTAGAGATAAGCTTATCGCCACACTCAAAAGAGTGCAGGGCGCAGAAGATGCAGAATAGCAAAAACGCTTTTAATGCCCATTTAAACGGGTGTTAAAAGCGGTGTAAAATTTCGTAAGGTTTTTGTCAAAAAATTTAAATCGAATTTTGCCACTTTGATTTTGAGTAAATTTGCTCCTAATCCCTATCTTTAGGCGACTATCTCAAATTTTTTCTCACTTTGACTTCTGACAAAACTTTACA
>NZ_CALIBF010000111.1 GCF_938045465.1 uncultured Campylobacter sp. | reverse complement strand
AAAAGCCTGCATCTCTCTCACGCCGAGACGAGCGGCAAAAGATTTATGCTACTCATCGGTGGGGTCACCGATAACTCCGTGGGCCTTTTGCGGGTGCAAGATGAGGCGGATCTGCCGCAAATGAGCCCTAGCGAGTTTATAATGATAGAAAAAATTGCGCCGAATTGGTATCTTTTTAAAACCACATAAAAAGCCGCGCCGCAAGCGGGTTTGAAGCTTCGCGGCGATCTAAATTTAAAAGCAGTACCCGCACCTTAACCATACCGCCGATCAAAAATCGCGCGAATTTTAAATTTAAAAAGACGATCTGTAAATTCCGCACGCCGTAAATTTTTAAAGAATTTTAAAATTTTTTGAAGTCTAAATTTAAACAAAGCGTCGCCAAAGCGCACCGCAATAAATTTAAACATGGCGCGAAAGAGGCTTAAACATAGCGCTCACAAGCAATACACTTAAAAACGACACCCGACCCGGGCTTAAACGGCGCAAAGTCCACTCCCGTCGCGTCCAAAACCGCCCGCGAATAAAAATAGAGGCTGTAAAATAGCTCATCGTCGTAAAAGTACTCCTCCCAGCGCTCCTCGTCATTCTCATCGCTCTGCGGCCACAGATATTTTTCCGCAAGCATATCCGAAAAGCTCGCCAGCGGCGCTGCGTGCGAGATCTTATCGGCGTCATCGCAAATCTCAAGCATAAACGCAAAAAATCCGCCGAGCCGAGCCGAGATAATGCCTGCCGCTTCGTTTTCGCCTTTTGCGTTTTCGCAGTTTTCGTTTTTTCCGTTTATGTCCGCTGTGGTGTTTTGATTATTTTTATTCGCGTTTTTGTCCGCCGCAGCGCGCGCCTGCATAAAGATACGCACCAAAAACAGCAGCGCAAAAGGGGTTGCGTGCCAAAACGAGCCTTGATGCTCTATCTCGTAAAAATCTTACTAAGCGCGCCCTGGGCGGTTTTAATATCAAATTTCTCCCGCTCGCTCGCATCCGAGCTCTTATTCGCCGCGCTCGTTTTAAATTTACTCGCCGCACTCGCTTTAAATTTTATCGCCGCGCTATCCGCACTCTTAAATTCCGCCTCACCGCACTTCGCCGCGTCCGTTTTAAGCTCCGTCTCTCCGCCCGCTTTAAATTTCGCCGCCCCGTTATCTGCCTTTTTAAATTTCGACTCACTCTTTTGCGCTAAATTTACGAAATTTTGTGCCGCGCCGCATCTTGCCACATCCGTAGAATTTTGCCCGCAGCCATGATGATTTTTTAAATTTTCCCCTGCGCTGAGCTCGCTTTTTAAATTTTGCTCGCCGCCCAAGCCGCGCGCCGCATCACAAGCTTCGATTGCCTGCGCGAGTTTCTCAAAAATTTTGGGAAACTCGCTCGCCCTGCCGTAAGCGGTCGTGAGCCTACTCCACGGCACGTCCTGCACTTTTAAATTTGCGATATATTTCAAATTTTGCTCATTCATCCGCGCTCCTTGCAAATATTTTTAAATTTAAGCCTTGAGAGCCGCTAAAATCTGCGCTCTCGGTTCAAATTTAGCCTCTTTCGCACGCAAATTTAAACCGAGCCCAGGCGCAAATTCTACCTCGTAAGCTCCCTACTTTGCTCGATTAGATCCACGATCTGTTCGCGCGGCACCGCATCGAGGCAGACGCTGATCCAGTGCTTTTTATTCATATGATAGGCTGCAAAAATTCCTTTTTCGTCACGCAAAATTGCCGCCAAATCAGGCTTTATCTTTAAATTTATCACATCGCTTGAGCCAGGAAGTGCGCGACCGAGCTTTTCGTTTGCAAGCCCGCGCATCAAAAGCGCAAACCACTTGCGCTTCCCTCCTGCGTGACGAAAAACCGCAAAATTGGGATATTCATCCCACAGATACTCGCCGTCCGCGCCGTAGCGCTGCTTCATTAGTTTTAGGACGCTGCTGAAGTTCATTCTCGTTCCTTAATATCGATCTTTTCTCTGCGCAATCGCGCCAGCCACTCATCCAGCGTCTTTTCAAAGCCGATCCCCTTGCTTTCGTAAAATTTCGCCGCCTCGCTCATATAGGCTTGCTCGACCCAGCCGCCGAAGTCGTGCGGGTATTTGTAGTCTGCGATCTGCTTGTCCGAGTTGATGAGATAGCGCGGCGTAGGTAGCGGAGCGGCGGAGCGGACGAACTTCAAAGCGGCGTTGATGCCCAAATACGCGGCGTTTGATTTGGGGCTGTGCGCCAAATAGATCGCGCATTGCCCCAAGATAATGCGAGCTTCGGGATAGCCGATCTTGCTGACGGCGCTTAGCGTGCTAGCGGCAATATTTAGAGCGTTTGGATTGGCATTGCCGATGTCCTCGCTAGCTAGAATCACCATCCTGCGCGCGATAAAATCCGCGCTCTCGCCCGCATCTATGAGCCTCGCGACATAATACAGCGCGGCGTCGGCGTCGCTTCCGCGCAGGCTTTTTATCATCGCGCTTGCGAGCTCATAATGTACGTCGTCGCTGCTAACGCCTGCAGCCACGGCATTTGCGCGCAGCGTGCGAAGCGTATCCAGCGTAATGGCGCTGTCTGCCAAAAGCGCAAATTCCAGCAGGTTTAACATACTCCTCGCATCGCCGCTGCTGGAGTTTAGCAGGTATTTTCGCGCCTCTTCGTCCATCTCAAAACCGATCTCGCCCTGCACCCGCGCCAAAAGCGCCTCCAAATCCTCGTAGCTAAGCGGTTCGAACTCAAAGATCATCGAGCGCGAGCGGATGCCGCTGCTTAGCACGAACTGCGGATTTTCCGTCGTCGCGCCGATGATGATCGCGGCGTAGTTCTCCATCGGGATGAGCAGCACCTCCTGCTGCGTCTTGCTGAGGCGGTGGATCTCATCGATGAAAATGAGCGGCTTGATGAGCGAGCCTGCGTGCGAGGATAGAATTTTGCGGATATCCTCGACCTTCAGGCTCGTGGCGTCAAGCTCGTAAAAATCATAGTTCAGCTCGCTTGCGATCACGCGCGCCATCGTCGTTTTGCCGCTGCCTGCGGCGCCGAAAAATATACTGTGCGGGATGCTGCCTGCGGCGACGAATTTTTTAAAAACCGCTACGATCTTGCCCTGCCCCACGATCTGCTCTAGGCTTTTGGGGCGAAATTTCAGGCTCAAACTCATTTTACAACCTTAAAAATTTTGCCCCGATGATAGCGTTTTTATGATTAAATTTTGAAATTCGGCTAAATTTAAAGGGCAGGTTTTTGGATTTTTTATACGGCGAGACCTTGAAATTTATGCACAACGCGAATTGGGAATTTTAGCCGCGCGAGCGAGCTTTAAAATTTCAGTAGATTTTAAAATTTAGTGCCGCATATGCGGACGGCGATATAAAATTTGCGGCAAGAACGGATCGCGCAGATTTGGCGGGCTTAGCAGTTTTAAAATTTATATGAATTGCGATGCGGCAAGCGCCGTCATACATAGCGCGCCCGCAATCAGTTAGGCACGCAAGATGAAATTTTAAAATTTAGCCCTATTTTGGGACTAAATTTTATCTCGCGACGAGCCGCTAAATTAGCAAATCAATAAACGCAAAATCAGCAAAGTTAAAAATCGTTTCGCTCTCATAAAATCATTGCGCAATCATTGCGACTATCGCTTCACTCGCGCAGAGAAACTATCGTATCAATTCTCGCGCCTACGTAACGCGAAAATGTAAAATATGATCGCTCAATCGTTGCAATAACCCGCGCGATCGCGCAAAACTCGTCGTGCCAATTTCGGCGCCAGCATAAAATTTAATCTCGCGAAGCTGTACGCCAGCGTAAAATGCGTAAAATTACCGCGCTAACGCCTCACTGGCGCAAAACTGCTGTCTATTTAAAAAGCTCGGTAGAAAGATACCTCTCGCCGGTATCGCAGAGGATCGTAACGATCACTTTGCCCTTGTTTTCGGGCTTGGCAGCGATCTGAGCGGCAGCATAAACGTTCGCACCGCTTGAGATGCCCACAAGCAAGCCCTCTTTTTGTGCCAGCTGTCTAGCTGCCGCAAACGCATCGTCGTTCTCAACGCTCAAAAAGCCGTCGATGACGCTTCTATCAAGATTATCAGGGATAAAATTTGCGCCGATGCCCTGAATTTTATGGCCGCCCGCACTGCCGCACGTAAGAAGTGGCGAGCTAGCAGGCTCCACGCCGTAGGCTTTTAGGTTTGGATTTTTAGATTTTAAAAATTTCGCCGTACCGCTGAGCGTGCCGCCGGTACCAAATCCCGCGACTAAAATATCTACCTTGCCGCCGCTTTGCTCCCAAATTTCAGGTCCAGTGCTTTGAAAATGCGCCTTTGGATTGCTCGGGTTATCAAATTGGCTCGGGATAAAGCTATTTGGAGTGTTCGCCGCTAGCTCATTTGCCCTATCTACCGCGCCCTTCATTCCAAATTTCGGATCGGTCAGCTCGATTTTAGCGCCGAATGCGGCGATGAGCTTTTGGCGCTCGATACTCATCGAGCTTGGCATCGTTAGGATGAGCTTCATACCGAGCTTCGCCGCGATCATCGCAAGCCCCACACCCGTGTTTCCGCTGGTAGGCTCTATCAAAACGCTATTTTTATCGATTTTGCCTGAGCTTAGCGCGTCTTTTACGATCTGCCACGCGATGCGATCCTTGACCGAGTGGCTTGGATTTAAAAATTCCGCCTTGGCTAGGATGAGGGCATTTTTGCCAAACGTATTGATTCTGACTAACGGAGTATTGCCGATGAGCTCCGTAACATCGTTTGCTATTTTCATATTTTTCCTTTAAATGCTGAAATTTAAATACTGGACGCTTCGCGCCATCATCTCCTCGTAGCTGCTTAGAGGCTCGTTAAATATCTCTGCTAGCTTGACGTCGAATTTCTCAAAAAACGCCCGCAGTCCGGGATCACTCATCTGAATGCTAGTCATCCGCAGATCCTTTTCAAGCGCGGTAAAAATTTCACCGAAAGAAATCTCACTAGCATCTCTGGCTAGGTGATAACCGCCGTTTTTACCTTTGATGCTACACACTAGCTTTTCGTTTCTAAGGGTATTTAGAATTTGCTCCAAATAATTCTTAGAAACTCCCGTACGCTCGGCGATCTCTTTTATACTTATCGGCGCTACTTCGCTAGCTTTGGCGATCTGCAAAATCGCAGCCAGCCCATAAACGCCCTTTGTGCTTAAAAGTGCCATTATTTCAGTGCCTCACTAAGATCGGAAATCAAATCATTCGCGTCCTCTATACCCACGCTTAGGCGGATTAAGCTCGCAGGCACGCCAGCGCGGTTTAGCTGCTCCTCGTTTAGCTGCGAATGCGTCGTGCTCGCAGGATGAGTGATGATCGACTTCGTATCGCCGATATTTGCTACGACGGAGAAAATTTTAACCTTGCTAACCGCTTTTAGCGCTGTTTCTTCGCTATCTACGATGAAGCTCATCAGACTGCTTGCATAGCCGTTTTTAAATTTCGCTTTGATCGCGGCATTAAATGGCGAGCTCGCAAGCCCCGGATAATTAACCTGCTTTACCTTCGGATGATTTTGCAAAAATTCTGCTATCTTTAGCGCGTTTTGCGAGTGTTTTTGCATGCGAAGCGGCAGTGTTTCAAGCCCCTGGATGAGCTGAAACGCGTTAAACGGCGATAGCGTCGCACCAATATCGCGAAGCAGGGACAAGCGAATCCTAAGCGTGTAAATGTCGAAATTATCTACTAAATCTGCATAAACTAAGCCATGATAGCTCTCATCGGGCTCGTTGAAATGTGCGTAACGCGGATTGCCTTTGAGTTTGGAATTTAATCCTTTGCCCGAAACGATCGCGCCCGCGATGCTAAGACCTTGCCCGCTTATGTATTTGCTAGCGCTGTGGATTACGACATCGGCGCCGTCATCAAGCGGATTGTAAAGCGCAGGACTTGGGATCGTGTTATCCGCAATCGTTACTACGCCGTGCTTATTTGCGATTGTAGCGATTTTAGCGGTATTTGCAACTGAAATTTGAGGATTTGAAAGCGTCTCAAAAAAGATCGCTCTAGTTTTATCATCGATTAACCCTTCCAAATTATCTGCCGTTTCGGAGTCAAAAATCCTAGCCTCGATGCCAAAGCGCTTGATCGTGTGCGCCAAAAGCGTAGTTGCGCCACCGTAAATTTTCTCGGCAATGATGATATTTTCGCCCGCTGCGGCTAAATTTGCCACCGCAAAAAATATTGCCGCCTGCCCGCTAGAGACCGCGATTGCGGCTTTGCCGTTTTCCAGCGCCGCAAGTCGCGCCTCAAAAACATCAGTAGTAGGATTTGTCAAACGCCCATAAATTGGTCCTAGATCACGCAGCGCGAAGCGATCGGCGGCCTTTTTGCTAGAACCGAAGTTAAACGCGGTGCTTTGATAAATGGGAACCGCCATCGTGCCGTAGCCTGCGACGGAGTCGTAACCAAAATGAGTTGCGAGGGTTTCTTTTTGCATTTTCGTCCTTTGTAAAAAATTTGGCGAATAATAGCTAAATTTTAAAATAAAGTCAAGTATTTTTATATGATTTTAAAATGCCTATAATACAGGATTTATAGAAAAAATGTTATTAAAATATAGTTTTATAATATGCGTAATTTTGCCAAAATTTCGAATTTTGCTATAATGCGCGCTTTAATTAAGGAAAAATCATGCAAATCAAAGAAAAAGATGAGCGCGTTAAATATATCCGCGCATTAGAACGCTTCGTAAAATCCGCCGTAGCACTGCTAAAGCGCGAGGATTTCGATGCAGAGCTTTTTGCGAAGCGAATAGCTAAAAACTACGAAATTTTATCTAAAGCGGCCGCTACAAATCTCGATAGCCCCTACACCAAGGCGCTTGAGAGCTTTGCTAAAAACGTCCTTGATGCTAGCGAGGCAGGACAGGTCGGCGATGCCGCGTTTAGATCGGCGCTACAGCATGAAGCAAACGCTTTGCAAAAGCTCAAAAACAATAAGAGCTACAAAAAAGACAAGCACAAAATCGATTTTTTAAAGGATTATTAGATGAAAACCGTGATTTTTGATATGGATGGCACGCTGCTCGACTCTTCGCGCGCGATCGAAATCAGCGTCAATAACACTCGCCGCGAGCTCTACGGTCTAGCACCGCTGCAAAAGAATTTCATCGTCCACACCATCAACGATCCGAGCAAAAACGCCTTTTTAGAATTTTATGGCAAAACCGAAGCGAGCGCCGAAGAGCTTGCTTTTTTCGAGAAGGAATTCGTAAGCAATTACCGCGATTTTGCCGTGCTTTACGAGGGTATCGAAGATCTTTTGCACTCGTGCAAAAAAGCAGGATTTTTTCTCGCAGTCGCTTCTAATGCGCCTTCCTATACCCTAAGCGCGATCTTAGAAAAAACGGGGGTGCGCAGACTATTTGATCTGGTCGTAGGCGCGAACGAGCAGATGCCATCAAAACCCAACCCTGCGATGCTGCTACACGTAATTGCATGCTCGCCGCACAAAAACGCGATTTTTTTAGGCGATAGCAAAAAGGATGAGTTAGCCGCGATCCGTGGCGCAGAATTTTTACAAAATTTAGAATTTCAAGGCGGCAATGACGGCGAGAGCTTAAATGCTAGCCGTGGCACTAATAGAAAGAATTTCAGCGCTAGCAGCGGAAGCTTAAGCTCTTGCGGCGAAAATCTTAACGCAGATGAAAAATTCCGCCCTAACGACACAGGTGCTGACGGAGCGGCAACGCTAAGCTTTAAAGGTGCTAAAATTGCCGTAAAAGCAGAAGCGACGGAAGACTCACAAGCTGCGGCAGTACGATGTTTTCAGGCAAACTTGGCAGATCTAAGAGGCGCAAAACTTGAGTATTTGCAGGTATGCTGGGGGTTTGGCGAGCCTAGCGAACTAAGTCGCAATGCCCTAAGCATCGCGCAAGCGCGCGAAATCATCGGCGGAATTTAAAGCAGCTAGATTTTTGAGGCAGAGCTAATTAGAAATCTAGTATGCAGCTGAGTAAAATCGCGTTTTAGGCTCTTAAAACGGAGCGAATTCCATCCTCGCGTGCAACGTAAGCGAGGTTAAATTTAAAAATAATCCTTGCGCGAAAAATTCCACTAGCACGAGAAACTGGGATTTCATCTGCGCGAGTGGAATTTAAAATTTTAAAAGTAGCTTTTGTAGTGTGCGATTTTATCTACGTGAAAAATGAAATTCTATCTGTAAAAGGTGACGGAATTCTAAATTTAGAGATACTCTCGCAGATTAATTTAAAATTTGCCTCGAAAACCAGACCTAAAATTTAATGCCAAACGCGATTTTAGCATTCTACCGCATCCATGAAATTTCAAATTCTCGCAAAGCGGCGGAATTTTAGAATTTTAAAAAGCCTGATCTGTGTTATGCACGCGATTAGACTTTGTGAGAATAGAATTTATCCGCCGCTCAGAAATCAAGATTTTACCGCATAAGCAAAGCGAAAATCCTCTCCGCCTACGCGAAATTCAAGAATTTTACCGCTTAAACAAAGCGGAATTCTATCCACTCAAGCGAAACCTAAAATTTCACTCGTGCCACAGAAGTTTAAAATTTCCGCAAAAATCAAGCCGCTTATCTGTAAATTTAAAATTCCGCCTTCTGCAAAGCTTCGCGTTTAATCTGCCACGCAACCAAGATTAAATTTTTAAATTCCGCTCGCTCTGCCTATCTCGCAAACAAGTAAAATTTTAAAATTTATGAGATTCAAAGCCCAAAATCCCGCGCTTAAGCTTAAAATTTACCGCACGCAAGCGCAAAATCTGCGCAATCGCTTCTGTTTAAAAGCCCCGATAGTTTGCCGCGCCCTAACCTAAATTAAATTTTACATTTGCTATAATCGCGAAATTTTAAGGAAGGTAAATGGATATTTTTGAAGGCAGCCCAAGAGAGAAATTTTTTGAAATTTTATCCGCTGCAAGCCCTACTTTAGTGCAAAACGAAATCGAAGAAGCTCTAATCCGCCTCATCGCCTGTGAGCGGCTCTGCGAAGCGCGCGGCATTAGCGAGCGCGAGATCGAAAGCTTCATCGCGCAGCAGGATCTACAAGACGAGCTAAACGACAAATTTTTGCAAATGAGCGGAAATATCCTAAGCAACAACGAATAATGCAAGATCAAATTGATTTAATCATGAAAAGCTTCATCGCAGACTGCGGCTACGAGCCCGCTAGCGAGATGTTTGATAGGCTAAGCCCCGGTAAAAAATTGCGCTCCAAGCTGCTACTAAACATCGCGCAAAAGGATGAAAAATCGCTACGTCTGTGCGCGATCATCGAGCTCATTCAAGCCGCAAGCCTGCTGCACGACGATGTCATCGACGAAAGCTCGGTGCGCCGCGGCAAACCCTCGATCAACGCCACTTACGGCTCCAAAAACGCCGTGATGCTGGGCGACATACTCTATTCCAAGGCATACTTCGAGCTTTCTAAATTTGAAAGCCGCATCGCCGCCGCGCTTTCGGGCGCCGTCACGAAACTAGCCGTGGGCGAGCTGATGGACGTGAGCTTAAGCAACGATTTCAACGACGATGCGAGCAAATATCTGCAGATGATCTATCTAAAAACCTCCGCTTTGATCGAAGAGGTTGCGCGCTGCGGGGCTTTTTTGAAATTCGGCGGCGCGGAAAATCGCGGCGAAATTTCAGATATGAGCGGCGCAAAAAACGAGGGCGAAATTTCAAGCGCCGCGAAAGATCATGATAAAATTTCAAGCGCGAGCGCGAAATTTGGCGAATACGGCAAAAACCTTGGGCTTGCCTTTCAGATCATCGACGACATCTTAGACGTGACGCAAAGCTCAGAAGCGCTCGGCAAGCCGAGCCTGAGCGATTTTGCGGAGGGTAAAACCACCCTGCCCTACATCTATTTGTATGAAAATTTAAATGATTCGGAACGGCAAAAGCTAAAATCATTTTTTAAAAAACAGCTGCGCGAGAGCGAAATTTCATGGATCAAGACGAAATTTAGCGAGCACGGCGTCATCGAGCGCTGTATAAACGAAGCTCGCGCCTACGGGCAGAAGGCACTCGAAGCCGTGGCGGAATTTAAAAACGACAAGCTGGAGCAAATCGTGCGAGATATGATAGATAGGGAGTTTTGATGGCGTATATGAGCGTGAGTTTTACCCACAAAAACACGGACATCACGGTGCGCGAGAAGCTGTCGTTTTCGAACGACGTGCGCAAGAAAGAAATTTTGCGCCTTTTGGCTTCAAACTCCGCAATAGAGGAGTGTTTGGTGCTAAGCACCTGCAACCGCGTAGAAATTTTTACCGCCGTAAGCGACTTCGAAGCGGCCAGTAAATTCGTACTTTTAGCCCTTTCGCGCGTAAGCGGCGTGAGCTACGACGAGCTAGCCGAGCGTGCCGATATTTACGAGGATTACGGCGCGATACACCACCTTTTCGCCGTCGCAGCCTCTCTTGACAGCCTCGTAGTGGGCGAGACGCAGATCGTAGGTCAGCTCAAAGACGCCTTTAAATTTGCCAAACAAAATGCCTACGCAAACACCGCCATCGCCGCAGCCATAGACGAAGCGCTAAAGTGCGCGGCGCGCATCCGCAACCAGACCGAAATTTCAAAAAACCCGATCTCAGTTTCAAGCGTCGCCGTGGCGATGGCAAAGGACAGACTGGGCTCTTTGCAGGGCGCGGATGCCGTAGTGCTGGGCGCGGGAGAGATGAGCGAGCTAGCGTGCAAACATCTGCTCGCAAGCGGCGCAAATATCACGATCTTAAATCGAAATTTAGCCGGCGCGCAGAGGCTAGCCGCCTCGCTACTTGGCGATAATTCCTTGGATGCGAAAGATTGCGCGGATGAAAATCCTGGTGCAGGTAAGGATTCGGACGGCTTAAATTCCGGAAATGTCGCGAATTTCGCGGGCGAAAATCCCACGCAAAAACAAAATTCCAAAGACGGCGTAAATTTTAATAAAGAGACTTTTACAGACAGCAATGAATCTCGCATAGCAGGCGAAAATCCCAAGGACGATAAAAATTCCACCGCCTGCGCAAATTCCTCCGCGCAGGTACAATCCCGTATTAAAATCGATAGCCTTGATAATCTCAAAAAATATCTAAACGTAAATAGCCTATTTTTCAGCGCTACAGGCTCGCAAGAGCCGATCATTACCGATAGCTTGCTCGAGCCCAAAAGCTTTAAGCGATATTTTTTCGATATAGCCGTGCCACGCGACGTGGAGCTTAGCCAGAGCGAGGATCTTGAAGTTTACAGCGTCGATGATCTAGAAGAGATCGTAAAGAAAAATTTGCTGCTTCGCGAGGAACAGGCGCAGATCGCTTACTCGATCGTGGCAAAATGCACGAACGAGTTTTTCAAATGGCTCAAGGCGGCGGCATCCACGCCGATCATCAAGGCTTTGCGTCAAAGCGCGAAGCAAGTAGCCGAGCTGGAGCTAGCCAAGGCGCTTAAAAAGGGCTATCTAAAGCACAGCGACGCAGAGGAGGCGCGCAAGCTGATCCATCAGGTTTTTAAAGCGTTTCTGCACGCTCCGACGGTAAATTTAAAAAACCTCGGCGAAGCGGACGATGCTGACAGCACGGTAAACGCGCTGGTCGAAATTTTTGAACTGCGAGAAAACTACGAAAAATTTTTAAATCAAGAAAACGAGAAAAAGGACAAACAAAATGAAATTTAGCAAGCTTTTCGCTCCGAGCCTAAAAGAGGCTCCCAGAGACGCGGTACTACCTAGCCACGCGCTTTTGATCCGCGCGGGATTTATCGAGCAGCTGGGCAGCGGGCTTTATAATTTTTTACCGCTAGGAAAGATAGTGCTGGAGCGGATCTGCGCCGTCATCAGGCAGGAGATGGACGCTGCGGGCGCGCAGGAGGTTTCTTTTAGCGTCGTGACGTCCGCGGATGCATGGAAAAAAAGCGGCCGCTACGCCAAATACGGCAAGGAGCTGCTGCGTTTCAAAGACCGCAAGGATAACGACTTCGTGCTAAGCCCAACCAACGAGGAGGCGGCGGTTTTGATGGTAGCGGATAAGATCACGAGCTATAAGCAGCTGCCGCTAAATATCTATCAGATCAATACGAAATTCCGCGACGAGGCGCGCCCTCGCTTTGGGCTTCTGCGCGGACGCGAATTTACGATGAAGGACGCTTATAGCTTCCACGCGGACGCTGCGGATATGAAGCGCGAGTTTGAGGTGATGAGGCAGGCGTACTCGCGGATTTTTACGCGACTGGGATTAAATTTTCGCGCGGTCGATGCGGACAGCGGCGCGATCGGCGGCAGCGGCAGCAAGGAGTTTATGGTGCTAGCGGATAACGGCGAGGACGATATCGTCGTGTGCAAGCGCTGCGACTACGCCGCAAATATCGAGGCTGCGCGCCGTGCGCCTAAAGCCACGAACGCCGCTGCGCCCGAGACCGACGGCATGATGAAATTTAAAACCCCCACAATGAAAACGATCGACGCGGTGGCGGAATTTTTCAAAGTGGATAAATTCTACACTATCAAAGCAGTGATCAAAAAAGCGCTATACGAGGATCGCAGCGAGATCGTAGCGTTTTTTATCCGCGGCTGCGACGAGCTGCAAGAGACCAAGGCGCAAAATGCCTGCGGTGCGCTTGAGCTAGTCGATGCTAGCGAAGATGAAATCGCGCGAGCTGGCTTTACGGCGGGCTTTTGCGGACCTTTCGGGCTCGGCGAAGGAGCGAAATTTTACATCGATGCCGAGCTAAAAGGAGCGCGCGAGATGATCGCGGGCGCGAACGAGCCGGATTACCACTATGTGGGCGCTAGCGTGATAAATTTTAACGAATCGCGCTTTGCGGATCTTACCGCCGTGAGCGAAGGCGACGCGTGTCCGTGCTGCGGCGGCGAGCTTAGCATCACAAAAGGCATCGAGGTGGGTCATATCTTTCAGCTCGGCACGCGCTATTCCGAGCCGATGGGGGCGCGATTTTTGGATGCAAACGGCAAGGCTCGTGCGTTTTACATGGGCTGCTACGGCATCGGCGCAAGCCGTCTTATCGCCGTGGCGATCGAAAGCAGCCACGATGAGCGAGGCTGCGTGTGGCCGCGCGAGCTGGCGCCTTTCGAGCTTGAGATCATCATCTCAAATCACAAAGACGCGGCAGCGGTAGAATTTGCCGAAAAATTATACGAGCAGTGCCGCAGGCGCGGTATCCGCGTGCTACTTGATGATCGCGCGGAGCGCTTCGGCGTGAAGATGAACGATTTCGAGCTGATGGGCTTTCCGTACGCCGTGCTCGTAGGCAAAGCCCTAGCGGAGGGAAGTGTCGAGTTCATCACTCGCGCAGGCCTAAAGCGGCAGAGCGTAAGCGCGGATGAAATTTTAAAATTTATAGAGAAAAAATTAGCTGAGGAAAATTAAGAAGCGCGGCAAAAATTAGCCCTAAATTTGGGCTAAATTTTGCCACCTATTTGAGAAATTTACAGACCAATTTTTCTTGCGCTGCACAGCGTGAAATTTTATAAATTTACCGTGCATGACGTCGAAGTAAAACTTAGGCGCAACGATAAAATTTACGCTTAAGCTGCACTGCCATTTCACTAAAGCTAAATTTTAAAGTATGAGTTTGCGACTAAGATTACATCGACAGCCAAACCGCTGTTTCAAGGCGAGAATTTAAAGCACCAACTTGACCGCGCAAGTAAAAAGCAAAGGGCGCGTTTCCGCCGCTCTCGCGAGCTGCCAAAAACAAAATTCCGTGATAAAACTCTGGTCTCTACCCGCCCTTTTTCAAAACGATTTTAAAAAGTAAAATTTAAACCGCGATTTCACTTTTCGGATTTCGCTCTTTAAATTAAGATTTAAATTTCGCGGCGTAACTGGCGCGTAAATTTAATCAGCGCGCAAAAGCCGATCCGAAATTTTACTGGGTTAAAATTTTGCCTAAATTTATTCGGCGACGACCGATTTTAAATTTTATTCGTAGGTTTTTCGTAGTAGCCCCATTTGACGCGGTATTTTCTCCTTGCTATCCGAGTCAAAACGATCTGAACGATCAAAAGCGCAAGCGCACCGCTGCCCCATTTCAAATATGTGATTCTATAGGAATCGGATATGGTATCGTAATAAAACCTGGTTGCAAAAGTATAATCGTATTTTAGAACCATTTACCCGTCTTTAAGAGCGATCTGCCGTGCAAGGTCGGTATCACCCCCGATCCTTTGGTACCAAATTTTTACCTCTTTGTCGTATATCGCAGCCTTGTATCCATCTATCTCGGTGCTATAAACATCTAAATAAAAACGCCTCTGTTTAAGCGCGCCATCCACCAAATTTAACCTATAATAACTAGCCCCTCTGCTCTTATTTGTTTGCACATATATAACGCGCCCTCTATGGTCTGCAAATCCTCGGGGCTAGACGGCAGCACGGCCGTGTAGGACGTATACAACGCCGCACCCGCGCCAAGGATAAAAAACAGCAGCACGCATCTTAAAAGCGTATTCATCTGATTAAAGCTAGCGATCTTTTTTCATCGTATTTTGTATCAAAAAACATCAAACCTCTTTTGTTTAAAATTTTATCTCGGCACTTCATCCTGGCGCACCGTAGCGGCAGAAAAGCGGAGCTACGTCACTCCAAACTTTCACGATCTTTAAATCCGCACTTCTGTAGCCAATACGGCTCGGTTTTTCCGGCGCCGTGCGCGATACAAGGCGCCGCTTCTGCCAAAATTTAGCTTGGATTTTCATTCATTTTCATTCGACGAAGAGTAAATTTAAAAGCTAAATTTAAAAAGCGCGCGAAAGAAATATTTCTCTTTTTAAATTCCGCTAAAATTTTATCCAAAATGCGGCAAGCTCGTAGCCGCGGGGCTCGCCCAAGCCGCTCAAGCTTTCAAACGCAAGCGTAACGCCGCTGCTTAAACTTAGCTCCAAACCCTCATCCGTTGCGCGCTCGCGATACTCGATCCGCTCACGATTTAAAGCGCTTTTTACGGCCGCAAGATCGATAGGAGCAGGGCAGCCCGATAATATCCAAGGCTCGATTTCGATTTGCCCCGCCCTTCCATCGCCGAAATTTAGAGGCTCGCTTCTGAAATGATCCGAAAAAATCATAAAGATTCCGTCCCGAAAAAAGTGAAACTCAAAGGCGCCATATCTTAAAATTTCAGCTCCAGCACTCTTAAAGCTCGCGCCCGCAGGGCCGAACATCGCGATGGTCTGTGCGCAACTCAAGCCCCTTTCTACGCCTGCAAACTCGCCCGAGCGAAAAAACTCAAGCATATCGATTTTTAACATCTCTTCCCCTGTAAACACACATCGCGCCTCTTAAAGCCACTAGCAGCACAAACGGCACGCTAATAGTTACACGAGCCAGCCATCGCGCTATCCATGCTTAGGCACTCGCTGGCATGGCACTAACGAGCAACGGCAAGCCAGACGCGCACATCACATAAAAGTGCGCCGCGTAAAATTTTATCTCACACCGAGCCAAAATACAGCGCATTTGCAAAATTTAAAACGATCGCAAAATGCCACGTCGTTTCGCAAGTTTTATTTCGCACCGACTTAGAAGCTGCGACAGCCGTATGAAATTTTATATAGTAACCGCATAAATCGCGCGCCGCA
>NZ_CALIBF010000110.1 GCF_938045465.1 uncultured Campylobacter sp. | reverse complement strand
CCGCGCTAAATATCCGCAATGTTGCCACGCAGCAGCAAAATTTCGTTTCTCAGTCACAGAATTTTACGATGCCTGGGGTGCGAGGTGATGAGCTCGCCACGCCGCAGCTTCGTAATTCCACCGCGCAGGATATGCAAGCGGGAGGTTTTGTTTCTTCTGGTGCTAAAAATTCCGCCACGTGCCATCCTGAAGCAGTGCGACATCTCGGGGCTGCGAGACAACCTCAAGCGGGCTACAAATCAAAATATCTCGCAAATGCAGATTTTAAAATTTCAAGCGAAGCGGAGTTTTTGAGCGCGATAAAAGAGCGGATTTTAGTGCTTTTTGAGGGGCTGAACGCTTTTGAGAAGGGCGATTTGAACGCGCGCGTGGAGCTAAATTTAAAATTTATGGAATTTTTGCTTGCAAGTATCGAAAACCGACTTGAAAATCTACCAAAATAACGATTTCATCGCGCTTTTAGATTATCTTAAAAAATTTAGCTCACGCATATATCTGGTAGGCGGCTGCGTGCGCGATCATTTTTTGGGGCGGGCGAGCGCTGATGTGGATGTGGAACTTTACGATGTGGATCCGCGCCGTTTCGAGCAAATTATGTATGGCTTCGGCGCACAGGGCGTCGGCAAAAGCTACTTCGTTTATAAATATAAAAATTTCGATGTTTCGCTTCCGCGCACCGAAAGCAAGACGGGTGTCGGGCACAAGGGCTTTAGTGTCGCTTTGGCTACGGACGAACGCGATGCTAGTAGGCGGCGCGATTTTACGATCAATGCGATGATGATAGACGCTATAAGCGGCAAAGTGCTCGATTTTTACGGCGGGCTTGTGGATCTGCATGCGAGGATTTTGCGAGTGGTCGATCCGCACACTTTCGTGGAGGATAGCTTGCGCGTGTATCGCGCAGTGCAGTTTGCTGCGAGATTTGAGCTTCGCGCCGAGCCTCGCACCTTAGAACTTATGCACGGCATCGACGTTAGCGATCTTAGTTGCGAGCGCGTTAAAGCGGAGCTGATTAAATTTTTCCGTGCACCTGCGCACCGATATGGGATGATGCTAATGCAAGAGCTAGGGCTTTATGAGCGGGTTTTTGGATTGCGGATTGATCCGCGCGCGCACGAGCGGCTGATAAAATTCATAGAGCACGGCGAATCTTTCGTGAGAAATGAAATGTTTTTTTTATACGCGTTTTTGAATTTTTTAGGATTAGATAAAAATAAAATTTTAAAGAATTTAGGGCTAAATTCAATTTATAAAAGGCTACTTAGTGAGCCGTTTTTTAAGCGGGTAAGCGACGAGCAGCTATGCAAAATCGCTCTAAAAATGCCGCTTAAGCAGTGGCTCGGGCTATATTGTAAAGGTAGGGTGCAAGCATCAAAGCGGCTTGGGATTTGGGATAAGAAATTTAAGAGCTTGGTTTGCGCTGCGGATGTCGCTCGCAATCTGCGCGGCGCGGCGATCGGCAAGGAGATTGAGAGGCTGCAAGAAGCGGAGATTAGGGCGTTTGTAGCGGCTTTAAAAGCGTAAATTTAGAGAGATTTCTGTAAAATCGCCGTTTTATTTAGGAGCTAGTTTTATGAAAAAATTCTATCGTCGCGACGAAATTTACGCGTTTTGCAAGAATGCTGCGTCTTTGCAAAAGCGCGCTTTTTGCTTTGATCGCAGGCAAAATCCCGTGATTTTTGCTGCGCGAAATTTTATCTTTTATGGCGAGCGAAATTTAAATTTTTGCGGCGTAAGATTTCATAGTGCAAAGCTTAGCTCGGTAGGATTTTATGACGCGGAATTTTACCTATTAAAATTTCATCCGTCGTGCCGCCATACCGAAAAAGCCCACGAGGCGAAGTTTTATGGATCGCGCGAATTTCGCAGATCACATCGCTGCGGCGAGAAATTATACGAGCCGTGCAGCAGCGAGACGGAATTTCACGGCTCGCATTGCAGCGAGATGAAATTTTGCGGATTAGGACATCTTGGCACAAAATCTCACAGCCTGCGTCATATTAAACGTATTAAAGCAAAATTTAGCGAGCCGTATTGCGCGTCCTGTGCTATGGGAGTAGTTGCCTCGCCGCACCACAAAAAAATGCAAGAGCCGTGTCGCTACAGGGAGAGATCTGACGTACTGCAGCGTCGCAAAATCATGAACCTAAATTTTATTTCACAGAATTTCAAATTATGGAATTTTGCCCATTTAAATTTGCAAGGCTTTACTGCGCGAAATCCCAAGCCGCGTAATTTGGCTTTTCGAAATTCTAAATCTCAAAACCTTGTCTCACGGAATTTTAAATCGCAAAATTCTGCCCGTTCAAAATCGGTAATTTTTGATGTTTAATATCGTACTGGTTTATCCGCAGATCCACACAAACACGGGCTCCATCGGGCGCATGTGCGTCAACGCAGGGTGTCCTTTGCATCTGATCAAGCCGCTGGGATTTGTCATCGACGATAAGCATTTGCGCCGCGCGGGGCTTGATTACTGGGCGAGCTTGGATCTTAAAATTTGGGAAAATTGGGACGAGTTTATGGCGGCGAACAAGAAATTTAAGCAGCGCTTCTTTTTTGCGACGACGAAGACGAACAGACTCTACTACGAGGCGAAATTTCAGCCGGGCGATTTTTTGATTTTCGGCTCGGAAGGGCACGGGCTGCCGCTTGAGATTATGCGCACAAACCGCGAAAACTGCATCACGATCCCGATGAGCGGGGCGGGGCGCAGTTTAAATTTAGCCACCAGCGTGGGTATCGTAACCTACGAAGCGATCCGCCAAAACATCGATAAATTCGACTTTAGGAGCGCGGTTTGCGAGTTTTAGCGCTACTTTTTGCGATGTTTTTCTGCGGCGCGAGTGCGGCGGAGCTGAAGATCGCATCGTTTAACGTACAAAATTTATTCGACGGCGTAAACGACGGCACGGAGTACGCGGATTTTGAGATCGGGCGCGGCTCATGGAGCGAGCAAAAATACGAGCGTAAGCTGCAAGAGATAGCAGACGAGATAAGCGCGCTTAATGCCGATATTTTGGGGCTGCAAGAGATCGAAAACGAAGCCGTGCTAAAAGCACTTGCGCAGAAGACGGGCTATAAATTCTACGCTTTTTCGCGCGCGCAGACTGCACCTGCGGGCGTGGCGGTGATGTCGCGCATACCGATAAAATTTCAAAAAACTTACCGCCCGACAGAGCTTAAAACACGAGATATTTTGCGCGCTGATTTTGCGCTTGGCGGCACTGATTTTAGCTTTTATGTCGTGCATATGCTCTCTGCACGCAATCCGCTTAGCGAGCGCAAGCGCAATTTCGCCTTTTTACGCGAGGTTTTGCAAGGGCACCAACGCGCTATCGTAGCGGGAGATTTTAATACGAATTTCGGGCGAAATTCTTTGCTAAACGAGCTTATCGAGCGCGATGGATTTAGCGATTTGTGGGCGCTGCATCCCTGCTCGCAGTTAAAGCATTTTAGCTCTTGTGAGTCTCATGAAAGTGGCGCGGTGCTCGATCATATCTTACTGAGCGACGATTTTTTTAGTAGCGAGCCGGGATATAAAAAGGACAGCTTCGCTGTTGCCAAATCCTCTCTCACTTCCGATCATTTCCCGATTAGCTTCATTCTGACGGACGAAGGCGCTTTCAAATCTATGCCGAAAAAGCAAGAATTTTTAGCTAAAAATACCGCTAGTTCCGCAAAGGCCGTCACGATAGAGGAGCTTTACGGGCGCATTATAAGCGAGCCTGTGCTGATAAAAGGCGCAGTCGTGAGCTTTGCAAACCGCCACGGCTTTGCGATTTCTCAAGATGGAAGCGGAGTTTTTGTCTATGGCGGCAGCGGGCTGCAGCTAGGCGATAAACTCGATCTGCTAGTAAAAAAGACGAAATTTTACAAACAAAGCTTTGAGATCGACGATTATGAGATCGTATCTAGAAGCGGCAACGTAGGCTCTATCGCACCATACGTTTTGCCTAGCGCATCGGTGCGGCAGCTGCGCGCAGGAGATGTGATAAGCGCGATTAAAGGTGACGTTAAAGACGGCATAATTTATCTAAAAAGCGCGGGCGAGTTTAGAATTTTTCGCAAAAGCGCTCCTGTGCAAAACGGCAAAAATTTAGAATTTAAAAATGCCTATTTTACGATTTATAAAGGGCAAAAGGAATTTATAGTAGAATGATACACGCCGTTATAACCGCACTTTTCGTGCTTTTTATGATATTTATGATCGTAGGATTTAACCGCGAAATGATGGAGAAAAACGAAAAACGAAATCAACGAAAAAAGGATAAAGATGGAACTACTCATTGAGATTGGGGTCGAGGAGCTGCCTGCGATCCCGTTTTTAAAAGAGCGTGCGAATATCGCGCCAAAATGGCGCGCGGTACTTGAGGCTAACCGTATAAATAGTGACTTTCGCTTCGAATTTAGCCCGCGTAGATTCGTGCTATTTCACGAGGATTTTCCGCAACGCGGCGATGATGCGCAGATCGTAAGCACGGGCGCACCAAAATCCGTCGCACTCAAAGACGGCGCGTGGAGCCCTGCAGCGCTAAGTTTTGCTAAAAAATGCGGCATAAGCGAAAGTGAGCTGGAATTTCGGCAGATAGGCGGCAAAGAGGTGCTCTACCACGCTGCGGTGCAAAAAGGGCGTGATAGTCGTGAAATCCTAGGCGAAATGATAGAGGAGTTTTTACGATCGCTAAATTTTGGACGCGCGATGCGCTGGGGTAGCGGTGAGTTTGAGTTTATCCGTCCGATAAGAAGCATAGCCTGCGTTTTGGGCGGAGAGAACGTAGATTTTGAAATTTATGGCGTGCGAAGCGCGGCTGCATTTTTTCCGCACCGAAAATTTGGCTATGAAGCGATTAAATTTAAAGACGCCGCAGATTATTTTGCACTGCTGGAGCGTAACGGCGTAATTTTAAGCGAGCAAAAAAGAAAAGATAAAATTCTAAGCGAGTTTGCAAAGCTCGAGAAAAAGCATGGCTTTAAGATCGAGGTCGATCCTGCGTTGCTAGATGAAGTAACGGCGATTACCGAGTATCCGACGGCGCTGTTAGGCAGCTTTGAGCGAGATTTTTTAAGCGTGCCAAAAGAGGCCATCATCACTTCGATGAAGGAGAATCAGCGCTATTTTCCCGTTTTCGAGGGTAAAAACTTAAGCAATCACTTCGTTGTCGTTAGTAATGCGATCACCGATGATGACGAGCTAGTGGTGCGCGGCAATGAAAAAGTTTTACGCGCGCGCCTAAGCGATGCTATGTTTTTTTGGAAAAGCGATTTGCAAGCGGAATTTAGCCCTGAAAAACTTAAGCAAATTTCCTATATGCAAGCTCTTGGCTCGGTTTATGATAAGCAAGTGCGCGAGCTAGCCGTAGCAAGGGTATTGAGCGCGGATTATGCTACGCAGATCGAGGTGGAGATCGGCAAAAAGGACTTCGCGCTGGATGTGGAAAATGCCGTAATGTTTAGTAAAGTAGATCTTAGCAGCACTATGGTGGGCGAATTTAGCGAGCTTCAAGGCATTATGGGTAGTTACTATGCCGCACACGCTGGACTGGCAGATCATGTATGCCGCGCGATACGCGAGCAATATCTGCCTAGCGGCGAGGATAGCGAGCTGCCAAGCGGTGTATTTAGTAGCGTAATCGCTATAGCGATGAAATTTGAAACGCTCCTGGGGCTTTTTAGCATCAATAAAGTTCCAAGCGGCAATAAAGATCCGTATGCGCTTCGCCGCGCAGCTACTGGGCTAATTAAAATTTTACTAAATCAAGGATTGAGCTTTGATGCGAATGCGCTGGCGCAGAAGCTAGCGCCAAATTATAAGAAATTTGACATTTCTAAGCTGCTGGATTTTATAAAAGATAGGTTATACGGAATTTTTGACGAGATAAATCCGTCCGTGATCAAGGCGTGCATCGCAAGCGGCGAAAACGATCTATTACTACTAAGCAAGGCCATAAAGGCGCTGGGCGAGATCGCAGCAGCAGCGGATTTTGCAGAAAATTTTGCGACCTTTAAGCGCCTAGCCAATATCATCAAGGACGAAAAAATAGGCGCGGTGGACGAAAACCTATTCGAACACGATGCTGAGCGTGCGCTAAATGCGGCGTTCAGGGCGGTTAAGCTCAACGAAAACGACGTGAGTGGGTATCTGCGCTCGCTATTTGGGCTTAAAGGCGTGATTGATGATTTTTTCGATAACGTAATGATAAACGTCCAGGATGTCAAGATACGCGCAAATCGTATCGCAAATATCGGGCAAATTTATCGCGCGTTTTTGCAGTTTGCCGATATCAAAGAGATAGGATTTTAATTTCACTTATAGCTCGTTTGCCCAAGGTTTACACGAACCTTGGGCAAAATTTTACCGCGCAAAGGAGTGCAAATGCTAATCATCAACGCAAAATTACCAACTAAAAATCTAAAAATCACAAAATCTCTCTCGCAGCTGATTCAGGGCTTTCTTTATCGCTACTTGCCGGCTTCAGAGCACGTAGGATATAGGCACGAATCAAGCGGTAAAATTTTTAAACGCACGGTGTTTGATTTTATCTTGCGAGGAGAGGACTTGCGCGTGCGATTTGCTTCATGCGAGCCGGAGTTTGAACGTAAAATCGCGCTAGCAGTGCTAAAAGACGGGTTAAGCTTGGGTGAAATTCTATTTACGCAAACTACCGTCGAAGCGAAAAATCATAAAATTTGCGAGAACGAAGCTATTGTGCAAGGCTACGTGGCGTGCGCAGTAAGCGGGCTTTTGGGGCATAAAGTCTATTTGCAGCCGCAAGATAGCAGGCATTTAGAGATGATGAGGACGAATATTTTACAGCGATTTGAAACGATTATGGGGCGAAAATATAATGGCGAAATGGAATTAAATTTATTGTGGCAAAAGCTGGGTGAGTCTGTGAAATTCTATTACGGCAACAATCGCAAGCCGGTATATGTGTGGCAGGCAAGATGGAAAATTGTAGCTAATGCAGAACTAATCAATTTGATCCTTGGCACGGGCGCTGGAAGTGGGTGTATGAACTACGGAGTAGGGGTTTTGGAGGTTGTAAAGCAAAAAGAATAAGGTCACAACCTTTAAAACAATAATTTTAAATCCCAGCGGGAAACCTTATTCTTTGATCTGCATTATAGTACAATTTTTACCAAAATAAAAGGAAGTTAACCCTTAAATCAATATAACTTGAAATCTATTTGGTTTTGTGCTATAATAAGGTAAAACAATAAGGAGTTACATTTGAAAACTAAAAAAGTTCTTAATCGCATGGGAAAATACATATTGTGCATTTTGTGTATATTTTTTAGCCCTATCGTAGATGTTAAAATATTTGACATAAATTTTGGGTAGATAGAGTTCAGTATTTATTGCAATTAGTTTTTGAATCACAATAAAATATGCCTCTTAATGCCTTAATCTTATTCTGATTTCAAATCTAGAATAATTTTAGAAATATTTAAGTAAAATGGTCATAAAATCAACTAAAATACTTAAGGTAAAAATAAAATATGGGATTAGCTCATAAACTCTATAAAATTGGCAGCCTGCTAAGTGACGACGATGTTAAGGCTATGATTAAAAGTTCCAATTTTAAGGATAGTGACCATATAACTTTGGCTATTGATTTTAAAATTGAGAACGGGAGGCTTCTTAGTACTCCAAGACTATCACGAACTTCATTAGACACCATAAAAACATTTTTTACAAAAAAGATAGGTGGAACTAGTAATTCATATTATTTATACCCAAACTACGAGTATCAAAATGAAAAAGATTTATATAAAAAATTCCAAGCTATTTTGCATACCTTACAAAATTCCATTTTAATCTATTCAAATCCACAAAATCATAGTTTAGCAAAGATTGTTTTTGATTATATAGATAACTACAAAAATGATGAGCTTGGGTTAAAGGACTTTAAGCAAGGCGATTATTTTCTGATTTTACTTATAAATGACAAAAGTTTTTATGAGCTTATGCCGGAAGTTTTGCAAAATTATCTTAATGAATTTGTAAAGCCTCATATGGAGGACAAAAAAGGAAACGCTTTTTTAAAGGAGCAGATAGATATTGTTACCCAAGAAAAAGAACCTTGCGGGTATGATCCGAATGTCAAGTTTTTTACTATGGATAATTATGATGACAAATTTAAAGAGCAATCCATAAACCGTCTTCCTATGTCAAAAAATACGGCAAAATCGGTCAAAAAAGGCTGGATGTATGCGATAAACAATCTTAAATTTTATTACAAAGGATTAGAATATATAATAATTCCGTCTATGGTAAATTTTGACGAAGATATTTTTAAGGAAATGATAAATTTTCGTGACAGAAGAGCAAAGGAGCTTGGGATTGAAATGATAGAGTATATTAACCCTGAAGGAATTGAAAAAAATATTAATCCGTTTGACCAC
>NZ_CALIBF010000109.1 GCF_938045465.1 uncultured Campylobacter sp. | reverse complement strand
CGTTTTGAAATTTCATAAAAAGCAAACGGCAAATAAATTTAGCCTAAAAAAGCGCCTTTTGATTTTAATTTCGCTAGAATTAGCCGTAAATAACCTAAACAAAGGAGCGGCAAATGAAACTACTTTTTACTTTGATCTTGCTTTGTGCGGGGCTTTTTGCAAACACGCTGCAAGATATCAGAAATAGCGGCGTCATTAGAGTAGGCGTCAGAGACGGCAGACCGCCTTTTAGCGAGATTAGCGGTGGTAAATTTGAAGGCTTTGAGATCGAGCTTGCCAATGCTATCGCAAAGGCGATTTTCGGTGCTAAACAAGGCGAAGTGCAGTTTGTCTCTCTAAGCGCCGCCGATCGCGTCTCATATCTGGTCAATAATAAAGTCGATATGGTCGCAGCTACCTTCGTCATCGATTCGGCGCGCAAAAATCATGTAGACTTCTCGATGCCGTATTTTTCGACCAATCTCGGCGTACTAACTCGCAAAGCGGACGCCATCAAAGATATATCGCGTTTGCGTGATATGAGGCTCATAACCGAAGAGGGCACGACCGTAGATAATTACCTCAAAAAAGAGAAATTTAGCAACGTAAGCTACTGCAAAAGCACAAGTGAATGCTACGCGATGATCCGAGACGGCAAAGCCGACGGATACATCAACCTTAATATCACGGTGCTAGCCTACGCCGTCGTGGACGATACGCTCGAAGTACCGTTTCAAAACTTCGGTAAGCCCGATTTCATCGGTATTGGCGTGCAAAAGGGAAATAAGGAGCTACTTGATTTTATCAACGCAGAGCTTGTCAAGCTAAGCAAAGAGGGCTTTTTCAAAAAGGCTTATCAGGACACCTTCGAGCCTTTTTACCGCGGCACAGCGGATAAAAAATACTTCCTTTTAGATGGAATTTATGATTTGCTATAAAAGCGAGCTAGGAATCAAAATATAAAATTTATCGCAGGCATCTTGCATAACGAATAAATCTTGGGATTTAAAATTTTTCAAATTCATTAAATTTTAAATCCCCACTTCGCCCCTAAATTTCAAACCTGCATACGCGCGGTGATTGAATTTTAAACCGCTTGCATTTATTTTCTCTAAAATATATAGTGCTATAATTATTTCAAAACTAAAAAGTAGGGGGCTTTTTATGAGATTACTTTTTATTTTAGCCTTATTTTGCGCTAGCATTTTTGCGAATACACTAGATGAAATCAGGCAGGCAGGGGTTATCAGAGTAGGCGTGCGCGAAGGTCGTCCGCCACTAAGCGAGTCTAATAACGGCAAGTTTGAGGGCTTTGAAATCGAGCTTGCTAGCTCGATCGCCAAAGACATTTTCGGCGATAAAAAGGGCGAAGTGCAGTTCGTAGCCGTAACCGCAGGCGAGAGAATCCCGTTTTTGAAAAATAACAAGGTCGATATGGTTATCGGCACCTTTATGATTACGCAAGAGCGTAAGAAGCAGGTGGATTTCTCACTGCCGTATCTATCGGTAAATTTTGGCATCGTAACGCGTAAAGAGGATCAAGTGAAGGACTTCGCGCAAGTTCGCGATATGAGGATTTCAATTGAAAAGAACCCAAACGGCTCGATGACCGAGCGCTATTTGCGCAAAGAGAAATTTAGCAATTTAGTTTACTGCAAAAATACCTCCGAGTGCTATGCGATGATGAAGGACGGCAGAGCCGACGGTTACGCCAATGACAACATCATCGTCCTAGCCTATGCTGTCGTGGACGATACGCTCGAAGTGCCGTTTAAAAACCTAGGCGCAGCGGAATTCTTAGGCGTCGGCGTGCAAAAAGGCAATCAAAGCTTGCTTGATTTCATCAATGCCGATCTAATTAAGCTAAGCAAAGAGGGCTTTTTCAAAAAGGCTTATGAGGACACTTTCGAGCCGTTTTACCGCGGCACTGCGGATAAAAAATACTTCCTGCTAGACGGAATTTACAACATGCTTTAGGCCTTAGAATTCTAAGGCGCGGAATTTTGAAATTTTAAAATTCCGCTTCGCACGCGGCGAGTAGATATTCTGAAACCTGCAAATTTTGAAATTTTAGTAAGCGAGAAATTCCGCAAAATTTCAAAATTTAAAATTTTATCTCACGCTCGGTTTAAAAACATCTATTCCATTCGGAGCAAAATTCCACGCTACGATAGAATTTTAAAATTTTACGCACGACGAAATTTTAAAATTTTATCTGCACCGAGAATTTTAAAATCCCGTGCTGCAACACAATTTCGTAACTCATGGCTTTTACGCTGTGATGAAATATAAAATTTATCCTGTGGTGTAGAATCCTGTAGATAAGCGTGATAAATTTAAAAGGATAAAATTCCGCGTAAGGCGAAACCTAGCTCTCAGCAAAAGCGCAGTCGCCGCAGATGCTGTTATTCAGCTTTCAGTCGTTAAATTTTACTCAAACGCCTTGTAGTGCGCCTCGTCGGCGAATTCTAACATCTCGCGATCGCCCCTGCTGTCGCCGTAAGCGATAACGCGATCGAAAGCCTGAACGTCGTATGCTGCGCGCACGCGAGCGACCTTTTGCGCGCCGTAGCAGTTCTGCCCCTCGATCTCGCCCGTGATGATGCCGCCTTTGCGCCGTATTTTGGTGCCTAAAAGCTCCAAGCCCTGCGCGTCGCACCACGGGCGCAGCCAGTCTTCGAGCGAGGCGGTGACGATGACGACCCTATCGCCCGCGGCTTTGTAGCTTGCGATCTTGTCCATCGCGCTTTGTTTTAGGATGTCTTCGATGTGGGTGGTGGAGTATTTTTTGCAAATTTTATCGAATTTATCGGCGCTCATACCTGCAAAAAAGTAGCCCAAGAGCTTTCTGCGCGTAAAATTATTGCTCGCAAGACCTAATTTATACGCCGCCAAAATGGGCGATAGCACCAAAATCCCGCGAAAAAATTTCTTAAATCCGACTACGTAGGCGACGAACTCAAGCAGCGAATCATCGCGCGTGATCGTGCCGTCAAAGTCGAATAAAACAAGATTCATTGCCTCTCCTAGCAAAATTTCAGAAGCGTAAATTTTAAAATTTGCCTATAAAAAAAGGCGTGGAATTTAAAAGCTAAATTTGTAAAGTTTTGTCAGAAGTCAAAGTGAGAAAAAATTTGAGATAGTCGCCTAAAG
>NZ_CALIBF010000108.1 GCF_938045465.1 uncultured Campylobacter sp. | reverse complement strand
TCTGCATATCGGAAATAGCAAGACGGATTATGAACAATTCGGTATGCAATTTTGTGATTTAATTTACAAAAACTATATAGATCAAATTTGCGTAAAAATTAAAATGTCGGAAAGATTTTTAAATGAATACGGGTATTGCGATGGAACAAAAATACATACCTCAAATGCAGAGGATTGGGATAATTTATATTTTCAAAGAAATATACTAACCTTAACTAGTATATTGCTATTTTTATCTGCATTGTATTCAATCCTCAAGCTTCATAAAGAATATAAAAAATACAAACTAAAAGATTAAATTTTAATCTCTAAATTTACAACGCTTGTGCGAGTATAAATTTAGCAAAATCCTCGCGGGAGTTCGGGCATTTGCACACTTCGTAGTATTCATAACCCAGCTCGCGCGCACTAGCCCTATAAAAAATATCCAGCTCAAAATCGGTCTCGGAGTTATCCACGCAAAACGCGATCGGAAATATGAGCGCTTTTTTGCTCTGCAGATCTCGCAAAACGTCCGCGATATTAGGCTCTAGCCACTTCACGGGGCCCAGGCGCGATTGATACGCCAAAATAATCTCTTTAAATTTAATCCCGCGCGCAGCCAGCAGATCTTTTAAAATCTCCACGTGCGCCTCTACCTGCGCCTCGTATGGATCGCCCGCGGTGATAATTTTTACCGGCAGCGAATGCGCGGAAAATATGAGCGAAATTTGCGAAATTTCATCTGCGCTAAATTTTGCGACGCAGCTTGCGATTAAATTTAGTAAAATTTCATTGTAAACGGCGCTATCGTAGAAAATATCAACTATCTTATAATTTTTTATCCCGAGCCGTTTGAGTGCGGCTTCGGTGGAACACAGGCTCGATTGCACCGTCGTTTTTGAGAAGTGCGGATACAAAGGCATCAAAATTATCTCGTCAAAATCCGCGTATTTTTTAAGCACGTCCTCCGCAAAGGGCGGCGTGTAATTCATCGCATAATCGCAAATTAGCTCGTCTATCGGTTTTTTATCCCGCGGCGCCTCGTTTTGTGTCTGTGCCTCTTGCGACGGCTTGCTCTGCGATGAAACGTCTTGCGACGGCTCATTTGCAGCGCTTACACTCGCCGCATTTTCAAATTTTAAACCCGCGCCGAATTTTGCTCGCGCTAGTTCATTTACCCGCTCGCAAAGCGCTTCGGTGATGGAGCATATCGGCGAGCGTCCGCCCAGTTTTTCGTAGTTGCTGCGCGCCGCCGCCGCTCTACTTCTTACGATGAGTGCGGCTAAAACACTACGCCAAAAATCGCTCTTAACGCTCAAAATAAAGGGGTCGTTAAACATATTTTTTAAAAAAACTTCAACCTCGCTCAGATTGTTCGGACCGCCCATGTTGAGTAAAATTAGGGCTTTTTTCATGAGATGATTTCTCTGATTTTTATCGCATCCTCTACGCTTGCAAGACCTGCGTTAGTGCTGCTGTCGCACATCGCGCAAAACGCTTCGTGCTCGCGGCGTAGCGAAAAGTCATCGCGATCGACGCGCAGATTTACGCGCCCGTCAGGCGTAATTTTAAAAAGAGTTATTGAGATTAGATCGCCAAAATACACGCCGCTGTCGGTGCAAATTTCGATACCGTGGCGCCTGATCGGATAGAGATTGGACTGCATTAGCGTGCAATAGCAGCCGTTTTTTGTGTGAAGCGTCGCGCATGCGGCTAGAGTGCGCTCTTTAGAGATATTTTTGCTAAGTTCTATGCAGGCGATCTCGCTGTGAGAAAGCAGCCGCACAAGATCGATATCTCTAAAAAGGGCATTGGCGACGATATCTGCTCTATCATCGTTTGCAAAACCGCTTACGAAGCTCATCGAAAAAATTTTATCCCCCTTGGCTAGCTCGCGTAGTAGGGATACGATTACTGGATTGTAGCGGTCGGAGTAGCCTACGGCTAGGCGCGTGCCGTTAGTGGTGACTGCGTAGTTTATCTCTCTGGCTTCGGCTAGGCTTTGTGCGAGCGGAGATTCTACAAAGATATTTTTGGTAAACGGCAGGCATTTTAAAATCAGCTCTTTATGCGATGGCGGGGGAGCCGTGATGACTACGGCGTCGGGCTTAGCGACGTTAAAAAGATCGGTTAGATTATCAAAGATCGGATAGCGCGGGCCGAAATTTTCACTGCTGCCCTTATGATAAAGCGCTACAAGCTCGAAATAATCGCTCCTTCTTAGCTCGCTGAAGTGCTTTTGACCAAGCTCGCCCATGCCTATGATCGCTATCTTTTTTTTCATCGCCATGCCCTAAATTTAATCTTTCGCGCCATTATAACTAAGAATGGTTAAAATTTATAATTTTTAAAATCTAATTTAGCTAAAATGCGCCTTTAAAATTTAACTTGAAATAGGACAAATCATGGATATTAGAAGCGAATATTTAAATTTCTTTGCAAGCAAGGGGCATCAGATTATCCCCAGCGCGCCGCTGGTGCCAGATGATGATAGTTTGCTTTTTACCAATGCGGGCATGGTGCCCTTTAAAAGCATATTTACAGGAGCCGTACCGCGTCCGACGCCGCCTATCCGCACGAGCTGTCAGACCTGCATCCGCGCCGGCGGCAAGCACAACGACCTAGACAACGTCGGCTACACCGCGCGCCACCATACGTTTTTTGAGATGCTTGGAAATTTCAGCTTCGGCGAGTATTTCAAAGAGCAGGCGATCGCCTATGCGTGGGAGTTTGTAACCGAAATTTTAAAGCTTCCTAAAGACAAACTCTACGTCACCGTGCACGAGAAAGACGACGAGGCGTTTGGGTTCTGGGCGCAGCACATAGCGCAGGAGCGCATCTACCGCTTCGGCGATCACGATAACTTTTGGGCGATGGGCGATACCGGACCGTGTGGGCCGTGCAGCGAAATTTTTTATGATCAGGGTGAGGAGCATTTTCACTCATCCGAGGATTATATGGGCGGCGACGGCGACCGCTTCTTGGAGATTTGGAATTTAGTTTTCATGCAGTATGAGCGCAGCAAAGACGGCAAGCTTAGCCCGCTTCCAAAGCCTAGCATCGACACGGGCATGGGCCTTGAGCGCGTCACGGCGATTAAAGAAGGCAAGTTTAGCAACTACGACAGCTCGCTTTTTATGCCGCTAATTGATGAGGTTGCAAAGCTTTGCGGCAAACCTTACGTTTATGAAAGCGGCGCAAGCTATCGCGTCATCGCCGATCATATCCGCTCGGTTACGTTTTTGCTAGCGCAGGGAACAAATTTTAATCGCGAGGGTAGAGGATATGTTTTGCGTAGAATTCTACGCCGCGCCGTGCGCCACGGCTATCTGCTCGGTATAAAAGAGCCATTTATGCACCGCCTCGTGGATAAAGTATGCGAGCTGATGGGCGGGCACTACGCCTATCTGAATGAGAAAAAGCAAGCCGTAAAGGAGCAGATCAAACTCGAAGAGGAGCGGTTTTTCGCCACCTTGGCAAACGGCATCGAGCTTTTTAACGAGGAGCTTGCGCGCACTAAAGAAATTTTTAGCGGCGAGATCGCGTTTAAACTATACGATACCTACGGCTTTCCGCTCGATCTGACCGCCGATATGCTGCGCGAGAAAAATTTGCGCGTGGATGAGGCTAAATTTGACGCGCTTATGAGCGAGCAAAGGCAGATAGCTAAAGCCGCATGGAAGGGCAGTGGCGATAAAAACGTCCGTGGCGATTTTAAGGCGCTGCTAGAGAAATTTGGTGAGAATAAATTTAGCGGTTACGAAGAGCTTAGCCGCACGAGCAAGGTTTTAGCGCTGCTTAATGAGGATTTTGCGGAAGTGGATGAGCTCAAAGCCGGCGATATCGGTTGGGCGATGTTTGATATCACTCCGTTTTATGCACAAAGCGGCGGTCAGACGGGCGATAGTGGCGAAGTGGAGTCCATAGCCGATGTGTTTGATACGCAGAAATTTTATGGGCTAAATTTATCCCACTTGCGCCTTAATCGTAACCTGAAAATCGGCGATATCGTCGGACTCAAGGTTTCTGAGGAGCGTGAGCAGATTGCACGTCATCACAGCGCGACGCATCTTTTGCACGCGGCGCTTCGCGCGGTGCTAGGGGCTCATATCGCTCAAGCAGGAAGCTTGGTTGAAGCGGACCGCTTAAGATTTGACTTCTCGCATCCTAAGGCACTTAGCGACGAGGAGCTAGCTAAAATCGAGGAATTTGTAAATAACGCCGTTTGCAAGGGCTGTGCGGCAAAAACTGAGATTATGGATATAGATGACGCTAAAAACAGCGGTGCAATCGCGCTTTTTGGCGAAAAATACGGCTCAAAAGTGCGCGTTGTGAGCTTCGGAGAGATTAGTAAGGAGCTTTGCGGCGGAATTCACGTGCGTAATTTAAGCGAGATAGGACCGTTTTTTATAGTTAAAGAAAGCGGCGTAAGTGCGGGTGTTAGGCGTATCGAGGCAGTTTGTTCGCGCGCGGCTTTAAATTTGGCGTTTCAAAATCGCGCTAAGCTTGCTGAAATTTCTGCGGAGCTAAAGGGGATTGAGCCTCTCCGCGCGATTGAGAAATTAAAAGATGAGATCAGATCGCTAAAAGATCAGATCAAGCATGCAAGCAGTTCCCATGCACTGGCATTTTTAAATGTCGGCGATATCAAACTTTGCGTAGCCTCAGTCGAAAGCGGTGATATAAAAACTATGATAGATGAGTTTAAAAATAGCCACGAAAAGGCGGCGATAATGCTGATGCAAGTAGGCACCGACGGCAAAATTTCAATCGCGGCAGGCGTTAAAAACGCGCCGATCAAAGCTGGCGAGTGGGTTAAGCTAGCGGCGCAAATTTTAGGCGGCGGCGGCGGTGGACGCGATGATTTTGCGACTGCGGGCGGCAAGGACGTGCTAAAAATCGAAGAAGCGATCAAAGAGGCGATCTCTTACGCAAAAGGTAAAATTTGAACGAAATCGATGCCGGCTTCATCAAAGCCTCCCAAATTTTGCCTCTGATTCACATTTTAAGCGTGATTTTTTTGATCTGCGCGCAGATCTGCGTATTTTTGATCGCGCGGATTTTTATGAATTTAAGCAGTAAAAGTCAAGCGGATGCGAAGGATGTAAAATTTACAGAAATTTTACGATATATGAAACGCTATGAGCAGTTCTTTGCACTATTTTTGGTGATCGTTTGCGTAAGTGGATTTTTTCTTGCGGACGGCGGAAGTTTTAAATTTTCAGATCCTATGGTAAAAGGTGCGATTGCCACGCTGTGGGCTGGCGCCGGCTTTATACTACTAAATTTTATCTACATGCATTATAAAATTTCATCTTTGAAGCGAGCTTTGGATGCGGGCGATGAGCTTGAGGCGAATGAGCATTTAATCATCGTTGTTAAATATTTCATCCCGTTAAATATCGTAGTTACGCTGATTTGCGTTTATCTAGGCGTGACGGTGGGCGAGTTTTGATGATCTATTTAGCTTCCAGCTCGCCTACTAGAGCGCAAATTCTAAAGGATAACGGCGTAGAATTTACGCAAATTCCTTTTAATTTCGACGAAAGCGGCATTAGTAAGGACGATGCACGCACCTATGCTTATCGCGTTGTCTCGGCCAAGAAGGCACAGTTTTTTAAAATTTATAAAAATTATGATAGAGTGCTGTTTGCCGATAGCTCCGTGCTTGCCGGCGGCAAAATTTTAGGCAAGGCGCGGGATGAAGCGGACGCGTTAAGGATGCTGCGGGCTCAAAGCGGTGCTAGCTGCGCCGTTTATACTGCGATGATTTTTTGCAGTAAGGCGCTAGAGCTTTCGGCACTTAGCGTCGCAAGCTTTGAATTTGCGGAATTTAATGAAGCGGATTTGAAAGACTATATCGCTAGCGGCGATTGGCGCGGCAAGGCGGGTGCGATGAGTATCGAAGGCTTTAACGAAAAATATATTAAAAGCTCGCGTGGGTCAAAATTCACGGCGATGGGGCTTGATCTGGAAATTTTAAAGAGGTTTGTATGGTAAGAGTTTTATTTAGTTTTATTACGGTTTGTGCGTTTGCCGCAGGCGGGATTTTTTTGTATTTTTACTCGCAAATCCGCTTGGAATCGGACTCGATCATAGATTATCATCCCGAGCTTACGACTAAAATTTATGACCGCAACGGCAATTTGATAGCCAACGTTTTCAATGAACAAAATAGAATTTACGTAAAATTCGACGAGATTCCAGGCCGCGTGATCGAGGCGCTCGTAGCTATCGAGGATACGGCGTTTTTCGAACACGGCGGCGTGAATGTCGAGGCGATTTTTAGGGCGATTATTAAAGACGTCAAAGCGATGAAATTCGTCGAAGGGGCTTCCACGATTACGCAGCAGATCACGCGAAATTTAGTTCTTTCGAGCGAAAAGAAGCTTGATCGCAAGATCAAAGAAGCGATCCTATCGCTTAAGATAGAAAATGCCCTAAGCAAGGAACAAATTCTAGAGCGTTACTTCAACGAAGTGTACTTTGGGCACGGATATTACGGCATCCGCACGGCGGCTTTGGGATATTTCAAAAAAGATTTGCAAGATTTAAGCCTTAAAGAGATCGCGATTTTAGTGGGCTTACCGAAAGCTCCTAGCAGCTTTGATCCTACTAAGCACCTGGATTTGTCGCTTTCGCGTGCCAATAACGTGATTTATAGGATGCATGAGCTCGGCTGGATAAATAAGACCGAATATGAGCTTGCGATGAACGAGCAGCCTACGATTTATAATGAAACGCTCACGCAAAACGCAGCGCCGTATGCCGTAGATGAGATCATAAAAGAAGCCGAAAAAATTCTACCGGACGTCCGCACGGGCGGATACCGTATAGATACGAGTCTTGATCTAAAGGCGCAAGCGATGGCGCAAGAGGCATTAGTTTTCGGCTACAATGAAATTTTAAAGCGCAACAAAGACGCTAATGCAAGCAACGTAAACGGCGCTATGGTCGTCACGCATCCGCAAAACGGCGAAATTTTAGCCTTAGTAGGCGGCGTGGATTACACGAAATCAAATTTTAATCGCGCCAGCCAATCCCAGCGCCAAACCGGCTCCAGCTTCAAGCCTTTCGTCTATCAAATCGCCCTTGATATGGGCTACTCGACGATGACCGAGGTGCCCGATATAGCTAGAGAATTCGACGACGGCAGCGACAAAACGTGGAAGCCGAAAAATTACGACAAGACTTACAGCGGCTATATCACGATCAAAGAAGCTTTAACTCGCTCGCGCAACCTTGCCTCGATCAATCTGATGCAATCTATCGGCGTTGATCGCGCGGTAAAAAAGCTGGGCGAGTTCGGCTTTAAAAACGTCCCGCCCGCCCTGTCAGTGGCTATCGGCAGCTACGGAATTTCGCCGCTTGAATACTCCACGATGTATTCGATGTTCCCGGGGCTTGGGATTACTGCAAAATCAAAATTTATCGTTTCGATTACCGATAAGGACGGCAAAACTCGCTTTATCGAGCCTGAGCGCCGTCGCGTGCTGCGCCCTGAGCAGGCATATCTGATGACTACGCTACTAAAAAATATCGTGCAGCGCGGCACCGGTACTCGCGCGCGCGTGCAAGGCATCGACATAGCGGGCAAAACAGGTACCTCAAATGATAGTATAGATGCATGGTTTTGCGGCTTTACGCCGGATTTGCAGATCATAATCTGGTATGGCAACGACGATTATAAACCGATGCGAAAGGTCGAGGGCGGCGGCCGCACAGCAGCACCAGTCTTTGCGCGCTTTTTAGCAAACTACCTCAAAGAGTATCCGCAAACTAAACGAAATTTCACGGTTCCGGACGGCGTCTTTAGCAGCTCGTACAACGGCAAGGAGGAGTATTACACTAAAATTTCGCCGCTTCCTAAACCCCGCGAAAGCAGCAGCGACGGATCGCTTTAAATTTGGATGCAAATCCAAATTTAATCCGTTTTTGGAAGCCTTGCATGAATTGCGTTTATTACACAAACTATAAATATGCTAATTTTATAGTTTGTTTAAAGTTGTAGGCGCTAAAATGCGTAATCATTTTATTTAGGGGTTAAGATTGCAGGATTTAGAATTCGAAAGCAAAAAGATAAGAATAGAAAATACTCGTATAAAATTCGGTAAATTTTTTACGAAATTATGTTTTATATATTTTTTATATTCTCTTAGCGCCTTTATAATTCCTAAAAATATTTTAGATATTTCTCCTGCGTGCTTAAATTTCGTAAATTTTATGAAAAGCTATTTTCCAAATATCGAAATTATCGGTAATATTAGCCCATACACCCAACTTTTGGAATTTTACGTTAGTATTATGTGGATATACGGGATTATTATTTTTGTGGTTTCTAGCTTATATTCATTGGTTTATTATATTTACTTTTGCAGATATGATGATGACTTTATCTTGGTTGCAAAAAAGAAGCGGGAAAACGATTTCCCGTTTTTGTTACTTCCGTTTATGTTTGGTCTTGGTATTTTTATGTTTGAGGTTTATTATACCGGATATTTTGCAAGCAGCGGTATAAGCATAAGAACAAGCCATTTTATGCCGGAATTTCAAAGTAGATTTTCAATTTTTGGATATATTTTTTTCTTTCAATCCGGTTTTTCTCTTTCGGGTTCCGTAATATTAATGTCTACATTCGAATTTGTTTACAAAATATATTTCTATTTAAAAGGAGTGAAAGATGCAGAGCAAAGTCAATGAAAAGAGCGGTGTATTGAATTAAAAATTTGGAGTATTATCGTATGGAATTTCAAAGTTATAAATCTGAAATGCCTCTTTTTATGATCAAAGATTATTGGACCAAAATCAGTACAGAATGTTATTTAATATTAGCTGTATTTTTAGTTATATTTCTATTTTTCTGCAGAGGAAGTGCTTGGGTATATCAATTTTTAGGAGCTGTTACTTTTTTGGTGGGAATTTTATTTATTAATAAACATAAATTTTTAAATTTCTATTCCGATAGAATAGAATATAATTCTTTATGCAAAAATTATAACGATGTATATTCAGTACATAAAAGTGTAAAGACTTCTAATTTTGATAAAATCGCTATTTATAAATTTTCTGGACTCGTGATTGAAGACGCGTGCAAATACAATGCCAATATAACTAGGTTTAAAAAATTTCTCTTGCTAATTTTATCGTACGCTTTGCATCCGATAAATCTTCTTTGCTTCGGTGTACTTAAAATTTTAAGAAGAATAGATAGCATAAATTTAAATGTTCTAATTTTATTAGATAGTACTCATAGTAATTATTTTGCCATTCCGCTAACTATGTTAAGTGAGTATGAACGAGTAAATTTGAAAAAGTATTTAAAAGACAAACTAAATCTAAATCTTGATAACATTGAGATCAGGGATAGATTTGTAGATATAAATTTTATATAAAATTTTCTAAAATACCTTATTCCAGTATACTTTAATAAATTTCAGCTTAAGCAGATAAATTTTATCTTTTTATTGACGAGCCTCAATGCTTATCGAAATTTAAATAGGTAAAATTCTCTCCTAATTTCAGTTAAAGGAGTGAAAATGGCAGAATTTAAAAAGCTCTGGATGGCGCTTATAGCGGTGCTCATCGTGGGCTTTAGTTTCTTGGGTTTTTACGGCGGCGAGGTGTATAGGCAGTCTCCGCCGGTGGTAAAATTTACCGATGCTATCGGCAACGAGCTAATCAGTACCGAGCGCATTTACCGCGGACAGGAGGCCTGGCAGAGCATCGGCGGTATGCAGGTGGGCTCTATCTGGGGTCACGGAGCGTATCAGGCGCCCGATTGGAGCGCAGATTGGCTGCATAAGGAGCTAGTCGCGTTTATGGATATCAAGGCGCAGGAGCATTTCGGTGTGAAATTTGACGCCTTAAATGACGAGCAAAAGGCGCAGATCAAGGCGCTTACCAAGGCCGAGTACCGCACCAACACCGTAAAAGACGGCACCGTCAAGCTAAGCGATGATCGCTTGAAAGCCATGGCGGTCGTAAAAGACGAGTACATGGGCGTTTTCGGAAACGATCCGCGCTTTAAAAAGCTTCGCGAGGATTACGCGATGAAGGAAAACACGCTCGCAAACGAGCAACACCGCGCCGAGCTCGTGGATTTCATCTTTTGGACTGCGTGGGCGGTTTCTACGGATCGTCCGAGCGGAGAGGCGACCTATACCAATAACTGGCCGCACGAGCCGCTGATAGACAATGTCCCTACCACGGAAAACGTCGTTTGGACGATCGCAAGCCTCGTTATTTTGCTTACCGGCATCGGTCTTTTAGTGTGGTTTGGAAATTTCTACGGCAAAAAGGACGAGGATTTCGAGGCTCCTGCGAAGTTAAACGCCGATCCGATCGCCGCTTTAGCGCTTACGCCGTCGCAAAAGGCGCTCGGCAAGTACCTTTTCGTAGCGATTGCGTTGTTTGCATTTCAAGCCTTCATCGGCGGCTTTGTTGCGCACTATACGATCGAGGGTCAGTCCTTTTTCGGGCTTGATATTTCGCAGTATATCCCTTACTCGCTAGCTCGCACCTGGCACGTGCAGGCGTCCATTTTCTGGATCGCTACCGGCTTTTTGGCGGCAGGATTGTTTCTAGCGCCGATCATCAACGGCGGCAAGGATCCTAAATTTCAAAAGCTCGGCGTGGACGTGCTTTTTTACGCGCTTCTTTTCTTGGTCGTCGGCAGCTTCGCGGGCGAATACATGGCGATTGCGGGCAAGATGGATCCAAGCAGCAGTTTCTGGATCGGACATCAAGGATACGAGTATTTAGATCTCGGTAGAATTTGGCAGCTGATACTATTTGTGGGCCTTGTGATCTGGATGGTACTCGTGCTTCGCGGCTTTATCGCGGGCTTTAGAGCCGAGGGCGATAAGAATTTATTGGCGATTTTTACCGCTTCGGTCATCGCCGTGGGGCTTTTTTACGGTGCGGGACTATTTTACGGACAGCGCTCGCCTATCCCTGTGATGGAGTATTGGCGCTGGTGGGTCGTGCACCTTTGGGTAGAGGGATTTTTCGAGGTTTTCGCGACGGCGTCTTTGGCGTTCGTATTCGCGTCCTTGGGCTTAGTAAGCAAGAAATTTGCCACCTACACCTCGATTGCTAGCGCGTCGATTTTCCTAATCGGCGGAATTCCTGGCACCTTCCACCACCTCTATTTTGCGGGCACCACTACGCCGATAATGGCTGTGGGTGCGAGCTTCTCGGCGCTTGAGGTCGTGCCTTTGGTGCTTTTGGGTTCGGAAGCGTTTCATTACTACAAGCTTCAATTCGCGCAGAATTGGGCTAAGCGTTTAAAATGGCCGCTTTACTGCTTCATCGCCGTGGCGTTTTGGAATATGCTGGGCGCGGGCGTTTTCGGCTTTTTGATCAACCCGCCGCTTGCGCTATTTTACATCCAGGGCTTAAACACCACCGCGGTGCACGCTCATACGGCGCTATTTGGCGTATACGGCTTTTTGGCGCTCGGCTTCGTGTGGCTCGTGGCGCTGTATATTTACAAAGACAAAAACTTTGACGATACGCTTATGAAGATCGGCTTTTGGGCGCTTAACGCGGGTCTGCTTCTAATGGTGCTGATTTCGCTACTACCTGTCGGAATTTTGCAGGCGTTCGCGGCGATCGACGTTGGTATGTGGTACGCAAGAAGCGCGGAATTTTTGCAAAAAGACAGCCTCTACGGGCTCCGTTGGGCGCGTATCATCGGTGATACGATCTTTTTGGTAGGAAGCGTATGCTTCTTACTTCAAATCGTGCGAATGATATTCTCACGCGCTAAATAGAACCTTCGCGAGCTTCTATTGCTCGCTTTGCCTCGCAGGAATTTTATGTTCTTGCGAGGCTTTTTAAATTTAGCGCACTTCGCGCGAGCCTTTTGTGCGTGAGCTTTTTGCTGCAAAGGGTAACCGCGCGAGCCTTTTGCCGCAGACGATGCCCGCGCGAGCTTTAAATTTAACCGCAAATTGCGCTAAATCTTTAAAATTTTAAAATTTTATCCTCTTAAATTTACCCGAGCCAAATTTTAAATTTGCTACAATTACCGCCGAAATTTCAATCTCAAGGAGTAGAAAATGGGTGTGCGAGAGCAAATTTTAGAAGACATTAAAACGGCGATGAAGAGCGGCGATCACTTCCGCAGAGACAGCCTGCGGATGCTTAACGCCGCGCTTAAGCAGGTCGAGGTGGACGAGCGCATCAGCCTTAGCGACGAGCGCGTCTTTAGCATACTTCAAAGCGAGATCAAGCGCCGAAACGACTCTGTGGAGCAGTATCGCGCGGGCGGTCGCGACGATCTGGTGCAAAAAGAGCAGGGTGAGATCGAGATCATCGCGTCCTATCTGCCCGCGCAGCTAAGCGATGCCGAGCTTGCCGCTGCGGTTGGCTCGCTAATCGCCGAGCTCGGTGCGAGCGGCGCAAAGGATATGGGGCGCGTGATGAAAGCTGCCAAGGAAGCGCTTGGCTCAAGCGTGGACGGCAAGCGCCTAAGCGAGGCGGTTAAAGCGGCACTGAAGTAGCCTGCGTTTGGAGTTAAATTTAAGTCCGGCTGCGGCTAAATCGTATCGGCGTAAAATTTCGCCGCTGAAATTTTTTGAGATAGAGCTTTGGCTTTGGAATTCATACGCTAATTTAAAATTTTAAAGGATCATCATGAAAAAATTTATCGCGGTTTTACTAGCTGTCCTGCTTGTGGGATGCCAGTGCAAACAAAACGTAGTGCCTGGGGCGAACGAAACGCCCGAAAAGATCACGGCATTTTTCATAAACGATGGCAAGGAATACATCGTAGGCGAGAAACTCAGCTATGTCCTAACGAACGGCTCGTCGCTTAAGAATATCTCGGAATTTTACGATGGCGGATACGCCAAAGGGCTTAAGCGCGAGTTTGTACAGATCGAAGTAACCGATGCTAAAAACGGCGAGGCGCGCGGTAGCTTCAGTGCTTTTTTAAATTCCGCCGCAGGAGCAGATGTCGCCAAAATCAAGGCTCTAGCGAACCGCATCGAAATCGATGAGAAAAAAGGCGAGATAGAAGCGATTTTCTACTTCGATGCGCGCGTCGTACAGATCAAAAATCTTAACGAAATAATGAAGCCAAGCGATAGGCTGCGCTCTCCGATCCCGGCAAACATCGAGGTTAGACCTGAACGCTGCGAGGGCAACGCCCTATTGGATACGCTAGGCATCATCGTGGCTATACCGGTGGTAATCGTGGGCGTAGTGCTATTTCTGCCCGTCGGGGCGATGGAGGCGCTTGCGATGCAGCATAGCCCGCGATAATAAAAGCCGTAAAATTCCGTATCTTGCAGCGAAACTTACAATGTAATGATCGATGAAGCTCGGCGAAATTTGGCATAACTTAGATCGCAAGTTCGATCTATTTATGATCGCATTTTATTTGGTGGCGATGTGGTACGGATTTCTTCTTAGCTTGAATCCGAAAAGCTTAGATGATCTGAAAATTGCAAATGGAATAATCATGGATGTCAGAAGCGATGATGGGCGCGAATATATGCAGATTTTTACGGATGAGCGCAAATTTATCAAAGTCTTTTTAAATGGCGATACGGATAACTTAACCTCCTTTTATAAAAATAAAATTTTGCTCAATGCGGCAATTGCGGAAGCTAATTTTAAGCGCTCAGGAGCGGACGAGTGGCAAGGCGTAAATATTAAGCCTTCTATCTCGCTAATCGCATACGAATGGCTGGAAGGCAAGCGAGTTAAAGCTTGGTATCAAAGCCGTCCGTTTCCGTTTCGGGGTCGCGGTACGGCATATCAGGTCTTATTTTTGGATTATAATGCGAGCGTCGATCCGCCGCAGCGCGAGTATCTGATGAAATTCAGATATGACAAATACGCTACGACGGATGATAAATTTACAGCTACGATATTTGGAGCTTTGACGCTCATTTTTCTTGCGATAATGGCGGGCAAATTTTATCAAGCATGGCGCCAACTGCAATAAACATTGCGCCGCGAAATTTTAATTAGCATCGGATAACCTGAAAACACGGTGCGCAGTATCGATACGAAGCATTTTAAAAGGCGCTAGGCTCGGCGCATAAAATTTTATCGCGGGTAGCGGCGGCGAGTAGGCTAAGCTTACGGCGATAAATTTAAATCGTCATCAAAAACAGACCGAAACGAGATTTAAAATTTAGATAAATAGCGTGCGCCGAGTTTTGAAATTTTGCAGCTTTGTCTGCGCCGGCTAGCGCTAAATTTTAAAATTTAAACTGCTCGAGGTTTCAAAATTTTAAAATTTTAAATTTCGCGCTCG
>NZ_CALIBF010000107.1 GCF_938045465.1 uncultured Campylobacter sp. | reverse complement strand
ATCTACGCGATAATATCCCAAAAAGCACGCTGCGACGAGCAAAACCGCAAGCGCCGCCCATATAAGCGCAAAAGAGTATTTGATCTTTCGCACGAGCAAAAAATGCGTGCAAGTAGTGATAAAATAGGCGCAGCACGTGAACTCAAGCATAAATACGAATATCCCTTCTCCTACGAAATCCCAGCCATACCAGCGATCGAAAATAAAATGAAAAATTATAAAGTAGCAAAGCCGGCGCGCCGCCAAGAATGCCGCCGTCACCAAAATCGGATGCAGCAGCAGCCTGCCTGCGCGCAAATCCGCGTATAAATTTTTAAAGTAGCTTTTTGGCATATGAGATCCTTTCAAATTTGAACTTCTATCGTTTTTAAGATCGATCCGGACTGCCCCCTCTTAAATTTTAAAATTTCGCAGGATTTGAATGCGCGCGCTTCGCCTTGCAAAATATGAGCCGAATTTTAAAAACATATCGTTTAAACTTCCCTAAATTTCAGCGCAACCGGATGAGTTTAATTTAAATTGAGGCAGAGCTGCGCGCGGTTTTTTTATAAGCTTTTTAAAAGCGGCTTCGCATCGGCAAGCCTCTTTTAAAATTTGCTTACTTTAAAGTGACGCCGCCGTTCGCGCGATCTTTATCAAATTTCCGCGATTTTGACATGGCGTATTTTAAGGCAAATTAATTAAATTTGAAACAAATCGTATCCGTTTTTTTAAGAATTTCTTGCTATCATACGGAAAATTTTTCTTAAGGAGTAAAGAATGAATTTCAAAAAAACCATATCGGCTGCCGTTATTGCAGCTTCGGTGCTGGCGCTATTTAGCGGATGCGCGAAAGAGAGCTCTCGCGTAGTGCAAACCCCTACGGTAGCGAGTTTAAACACCAACTACTCTGGCGAGCGGATCGCCGTGTCGGTAGGACGCTTTAACAACCAATCCTCTTACAACAACGGCGTGTTCTCCGACGGCGAGGATAGACTGGGCAACCAAGCGCAGACGATTTTAATCTCAAGCTTACAGCAAACAGGACGCTTCTCGGTGCTTGATCGCACGAATATGCGCGCCATCAAAGAGGAAAGCGCAATCTCCAAAAGCGCACAAAACTTAAAAGGCGCCAGATACGTTATCACCGGCGACGTGACTGAGTTTGGCCGCAAGACGACCGGAGATCATCAGCTGTTTGGAATTTTGGGCAAAGGAAAGACCCAAACCGCGTATTCTAAAGTAAATTTAAACATCGTTGACGTCAGAACGTCCGAGGTGGTCTTTTCGACTCAGGGCGCGGGCGAGTATGAGCTATCAAATCGAGAAGTGCTAGGTTTCGGCGGCACTGCGGGCTATGATTCGACGCTAAACGGCAAGGTGCTAAGCCTGGCGATCATCGAAGCGGTCAATAATCTCGTAAACGGCCTTGAAAACGGCGCGTTTAAACTAAGATAAGGATAAAATTTGAAAGCAAGTGGCGCTCTTGCTCTTGCTGCTGCGGCCGTGATCTTTTGCGGCTGCGGCGGCGGGACGCGGAATCAAATTTATTACTGGGACGGCAGCTACACGGACTCGACCTATCAGTATCTAAAGCAGGAAGGCGACGTAGGCGAGCAGATCGAAGCGCTTGAAAAATCTATCCAAAAGGCATACGAAAAGGGACTCAAAGTCCCGCCGGGGCTTTATTCGCATCTGGGGCTTTTGTATCTAAGCGCGGGCAACGGCACGAGGGCGAGAGAGAACTTTGAAAAAGAAGCTCAGGCTTTCCCTGAATCAAAGCCGTTTTTAACCTTCGTTACAAACCCGGCCGCGCTTAAAAAAGCGGAGGCTGCGGCCAAGCCGGGCGCTGATAAAGTCCAAGGATCAAGCGAACGCGAAGTCGCCAAAATAGCCTCTGCGAAGCAAGGCAAAGCTGCCGCGAAACAGGGCGGCAAAACGAATAAAAAGGCTAAAAAATGAAAAATAAAGCTCAAATAGCGATTTTTAGCGTATTCGTGGCGCTGTTTTTTAATGCGTGCGCTCTAAGTGAGCCTGAAATTTATGACTACTCGGCGCTTCAGCAGGCTAAGCCTCGATCGATTTTGGTGCTAATGCCGACAAACGAAACGACCGAAGTGGACGCAAGTGCTGCCGTGCTTGCCAACGCGATCTATCCGCTAAGCGAAGCGGGGTATTATGTATTTGATCCGGCACTCGTGCATGAGACCTTCAAAAATAACGGAATTTACGAGGCTAGCGACATCCAAAATGTCTCCGCGCACAAGCTAAGACAGATTTTCGGCGCAGACGCCGTGCTGTATCTGAACGTCGTCAAATACGGCACTTCGTATATGCTTATCAAAAGCACGAACGTAGTGGCGGTCAATGCCAAACTTGTGGATTTGCGAAGCGGCGCGACGCTCTGGGAGGGCTCGGCGCAGGTCAGCGACGACTCGGGCGGAGGCGGTAACAATCTCGTGGGTATGCTGATCTCCGCTGTCATTAAGCAGGTTGGCGATACGATCACCGATGCGGGATACAAGCTTTCTGCAAGCGCGGATGCGATACTTTTGGGGCAGAACTGCAATAACTGCTTACTATACGGTCCGTATTCGCCGCATTACGGTCAGGATAGGCAGCTTGGCGGCGGCAAATAAATTTTTAAAAGGACGAAAATGAAACTAGCCGAGGCGCTGATACTGCGCGCAGATATACAAAAACGCATCGAGCAGCTAAAATCAAGGCTCGCGGACAACGCGAAGGTGCAAGAGGGCGAGGATCCTAGCGAAGAGCCAAAGGCGCTGCTAGCCGAGCTAGACGCGCTCACAAGCGAGCTTGAGCGCCTAATCGTTCGGATAAATTTAACCAACTGCACCGCAAAAGCGGAAGGCAAGAGCCTAACCGAGCTGATCGCCAAGCGCGATGTACTCACGCTAAAAGCGGGCGCATTGCGGGCTTTCGCGCAAGCTGCCGCTCAAAAGGTGGAAATTTATTCGCGCAGCGAGATTAAAATTTTAAGCACGGTCGATGTCGCGGCGCTGCAAAAGCAGGTGGACGAGCTAGCTAGACAGATCAGGCAGCTTGACACGACGCTGCAAGGCGCTAACTGGCAGACCGATCTGACCAACTAAAGCGTCAAATTTAGCGGCGAAATTTGAAAGGATTTCGCGAAAAATAAAATTTCGGGTAAGTATCGCAAGGGGCGAGTACAAAACTCACCTGCGAAGCAGGTTTATGGCAGCGCTCGCGGAAACGGGCGCACCCCTTTTACGATTTATTTTCAGTAAATTTACAGGGGCAATGTGACTGCGCAATGTAACTACCTAATGCTGATCTAGCGATACCGAGGGCGGGAACGGGGAAATTTTTAAAACGAAATTTTAATTTTTGCGGCTCGGCTTGCGGGCTCGCGGTAAAATTTATCAGCGATCTGGGTGGCCTTGACGCTCAAATTTTACGTTAAATTTAGACGCGCTTGCTATTTTGCATTTTGACCCGTCTGGCGTCAAATTTTTACAAAAATCATAAAATTTAGCCAAATTTAAAGGATGAAATTTGAAATTTAAAACCCTTGCGCTAGCAGCCGCGCTTTTCTTTGCAACGAGCGTAAACGCCGAGCTCGCGACAGATACGAATTCCATAAATTTTAGAAAAACAAGCGGCTCAGGGCTAAATCTCGCAGATGCAAAAGACATCAAATTTCAACATGCGCATTTTAAGAGCGTAGATACCGCAGCGTGCGGCACAAACTCAAACTCATCGCAAAAAGCGACCCTCATTGACGAAGCGAAAAATTTTTACCGCGTGGACGAGCTGCTGTTTCGCAGCGCTCAGCTTGACGGGAGCGACGCCGCGAAGCTGCACGAGCTTGGCATCAAAAGCATCGTAAATCTGCGCCATTTTAGTAGAGGCGGCGATAAAAGGGCGTTTGGGGATCAATTTTGGCTCGCGAACAAGCCGCTTCAAAGCTGGGAGATAAAGCCCGCGCAGATCGCGGACGTTTTGCGCACCATTCGCGAGCGCCAAAAGGAGGGCGCCGTGCTCGTGCACTGCTATCACGGAGCCGATCGCACGGGACTTGTGGTGGCGATGTACCGCGTGATCTATCAGGGCTGGAGCCTGGACGCCGCGCGCAGCGAGATGATAGATGACGGATACGGCTTTCACTCGATGTGGCAGGATATCGCGGGCTTTTTGACGCCGCAAAACGAAGCGCTCGTAAGAGCCGAGCTTGGAATTTAGACGAAATTTTGCCGTCCAATCAGACGGCGGCGAAATTTGTAAAATTCAGAGTACGTGGGCTTGATTTAACAAAAGCTTGTGCGGCTTAAATTCGACTGGAGCCCGCCTGGCTTAAATTCGGCGGGCTTAAATTCGCAGGCTACCGCGGTGAGCTATTGTAACGGTGGAGACATTTGCGGGATGAGCCGCGGCGAGCCTAAATTTTATGGCAGCATAGTTTGAAAAGAAGTTTTGCGAGCTCGATAGATGGACTTAAATTTGGCGTAACCGCTTGCGCGATAAAATTCGCACTTTAAAATTTCAAAAACGGAGATTGCAAATGATACACCACTTTGCGGATCTGCTAGATCGAAAGGACGATTACTGGGCGATGGTGCCCAACCGAGAGCGTTTCGCATTTGCGCTAAACGGCCCCGTGGCGGATAAGCAAAGCTTGCAGATCGCTACAATAGGGGCGGATACTCCTTTTTGGGAGCAGATTTTTGAGTGCGGGGATCTGCAGGAGCTTACCCTACATCTTCCGAGCAAGGAGCAGATCGCCGCGCTACGGAGACTTAGGCAGCTTAAGCGTCTGCGCATTACGAGAGTTCAAGTAAAAAATATCGATTTTCTGGCCGAACTGCCGCTTTTGCAGGAGCTCGTTTTGGAATACGTATCGGGATTTTGTGATCTTTCGCCTCTGCGTGAGCTGAAAAGCTTAAGATCGGCGCATTTTGAAAATTTACGCAGAGTGATCGATTTTTCGGGACTTAGCGGCATAGCCTCGCTGAGATATCTGTGCATTAGCGGCACGCTGGATTGGGATCAGCCGATTGCAGATTTCGAGTTTCTAAAAGGTCTAACGGGTCTTGAAGTGCTAAAACTAACCTGGATAAAGTGCAAGGCCCCATATCCGGCGCTTTTGCCGCTCGCCGCTCTTAAAAATTTAAAAAAGATAAGTCTGTATCCGCACGCCTTTGCGCTGGAGGAGTACGCGCTTGCGCAGCTTATTTGCGAGGGGGTAGAGGGCGCGCAAATGCCGCTTGCTGTGGAGTTTAAAGATACCGGCTATGTATATTTTCTAGGGCGAGGCTCGGGATACACAAAAACGGGGGCGAAAAATGAGCTGCAAAGACGCGCGGAGTTTGAGCAAAAATTTGAGGCGTGCAAGCAAAAGGCGCGGGAAATTTTAAATTTATAGGTATCGCTAAAATTTTACTCTTTGCGGCGAGCTAAATTTAAAACTGTAAATTTCTAAAAAATATAGCAAAGAGATTGTAAGATAGCAAAATTTTAGTCGTAAAATTTTACGCATTTTTCTACTTAAAATTATCATACTTTTTTCAAATATGCGCTCGCGCCGCCGCGTGTGTATCACAACCAAAATCGGCTAAATTTTAAAAGCCCGATTTGCGCTTGCGGCGACTGAGCGCGTAAAACGCCGCAAAATATCAGACAAAATATCCGTAAATTTAGCCGAAACGCAGTAAAATTCGAGCGGCAAATTTAACAAAAGGAGCGATCGTGGAAAATTTATTGTTAGCGCAGCTGCGCGAGGCGCTACCGCAGGGCATGCGCGTGCCAAGCGAGACCCAGGCGCTTTATGCGTGGATCGAAGCAAACGGCTTTTATGACGACGCGGGCGGGCGCAGACGCGGCTATCTCTACCCGCAGGATCGGCTACGGCAGAGCTGGAGCGACGATGAGCGCGAGGGCGGCACGGACATCGTATTTTTCACGGATGAGCCGAAAAATCGCGACGAGGAGTTAAGGTATTGGTTTTACGGCGAGGATCGCGAGCTTGCCACGGGAGATCAAGCAGCGGCTTTGCGTGTTTGCAGGCAGCAGCTCGGAGGGCTCGATGTGCGCGCTGTGGCTGGACGATGCGGGCGAGACGAAGATCGTGCACATGGGCTCCGGCTCGGGCTCGACGATGACCTGCGTTTTGGCTCATAGCGGGCTTGATTTTTTGCGATTGCTTGCGATCGGATACGATGAAATCTGCTGGGACGAGGATTTTAGCGCGCCGCCAAACAGCGACGATTTTATCGTGCATCCAAACCTGAAATTTCAGCAGTGGCTCAAGGACGCGTTTAAAACGACGATCCCGCAAACCGCGCTTGAACTCGTCACGCCCGCACATCTGGACGACGAGAATCCGAGCGATGAGTTTTTGATCTGGGTAAATCGCGTCACGGAGTAAAATTCAAAGCGGCTTTTGCGCCGCTTGATGAAGTATTGCGGGGTTTGCTTTCACAGGAAACCTTGTGAAATTTAAGCTTTTGCTGGTTAATTTAAAGAGCATAAATTTAATGGATATCTTTTGATTAAAATTTTAATGGCAGCGGTATCCATTTGGAAAAGCATTAATCATCTATTACTGCTTTTGCTACTCTTAAAATTTTTAATAAATTTGCTCGATAGAATTTAACTCTTTGCAGTGTGGCGGTAGAATTTTGCTGCTATCTGAAATAAGACGCGATAGAAAAGTTGCTGCGTCTTTAGGAATTCAAATAATTTAGCTAAATTTCTTATGGATGAGCTGATACACCAAACGCATGGAAGTTCTGTCGGTTTAGCAAAGAACTTATTGGGACTAAATCCTAAAGCAAAAAACAAGGCTAAAAGCTTTTCGGTATTGTCTTTAAGTGTCGTATCGGAAAAATTGTGACTGCAGCGACGCAGGCAGCGCGCGCAGAGCTAAAAAATGGCGCGAGCATCTGTATCGGCGTAGCGCTTTTAGCTTCGTATGAAAGATCGCATCCAAACGATCCTGCTGTCAAATATCTACATAAATTACGGCAGATTTTTATCGAGGGCATGGGGGCGAGCTACAAGGTATATCCAGCGAATATGTCTTTGCAGCTAGCTGCGCGCAGGCATTTAAAAGCTGGAAAGCAAGATCGAATAGGTTGAAATCTGAAAGCATTAATAATTGTGCAATAGGTAAATTGTGCTCAGTGGCGAAGTGAGCGCAAACTTTTTGGCAGCTTTAAGCTGTTTGCACGCGCGTAGGATGGCAAGCGCTACTTTACTTTAAATCTCTTTTTGGATCTTGGGTTTGCACTCGCAGAGCAGCAAGCGCTAAGCAGCTAGGTGCGGAGGTATCGTATTTTGCACCACTTTCGCAGTAGCTCCCTTTTATACCTGCCAGCTGACACGCTTTCTAGCAAGATGAGTGATTGTTGTTTTGACATTAATGAGGATGAGCTTGGCGGGCTCATAGACGGCATATACAGCTCAGTAGCGGTAAACGCGTAGTTCGCAGCGTTTTATGAATTTAGCGGAGGGTTTGAGCCGGGGGGGCATGCATAGTTTTTTAGCGCCTTGTGGAAATTTAAGACGAGTATTATTGCGAGCGGGTGCAAATTTTTAGGTAAAATTTTATGCTCATTGATTTTTATATGGTTGCACTAAAGCATGCTCTATACGGAAAAATTTCGTATAAATTTTTAACGTAAACTTTGCCCATTTAGGGGGAGAGGAGAAGGGAATAAAATTTTACGATCAAAAGGGTAGCAGGCTTGCGTATGCGACGCAAAATACAGCGGTGCGAGGCGTGCCGAACAGTGCGGATGAAAAGATGATTTTCATCCGCCACTTTTTAAAATAAAATTTCGCGACTAAAAAAGCGATTTTGCCTTTGTAAATTTTAAAATTTTGCTAAAAATTCTTCGTATTTTTCTGCACTTTTTGCGATATATTCGCTATCTGGATGAAATGAAAATCCATAGCCAAAGTGGCACGGCAGCAGTTTAGCACCCGTAAAATTCATCGCGCATTTAAAAGGCGTGATAACTTCCTCTATGCCAAATCCGATCGTGCCATCTTTTTTATAGTTGTTTTGCTCGTCGCCGATAGTGATCGCTAGGGTGAATTCTTTACCTTTTAGCTTATCACCGGTGCTGCCGTAAGCCCAGCCGTAGGCGAATACATCGTCGAACCATTGCTTTAAAAGCGGCGGATAGCTGTACCAGTAAAGTGGAAACTGAATGATAATTTTATCGTGGCTTAAAAGTAACTCCTGCTCGCGCGCTACGTCTATTTTGCCGTTCGGATAAGCGGCGTAAATTTCGTGAATATCAAATTTATCCGCTTGCTTTTTGGCTACCTCGCGCCACGCCTTGTTTGCGTGTGAGCTTGCCATATCGGGATGAGCGATGATGATGAGATTTTTCATATTTTCTCCTTGTTTTTAAATTTCTTACATTATATGTTTTTTAGCTGAAATTTTGATTTATCATCTAATATAATATGGATATGAAATCTCAAACTAAATTTTACTCTCACTCAAATACTACCGGAAGGCTTGTAGTTTTTGCATGCGATTAGAAGTTAAATTTATAAGCAAATACGGCAGGCCCCAAAATCGATAGAATTTTACCTACTAAATTATATTAAAGATTTTAAATGTGATTAAAAATGCGCCGAAAAATTCGGCGCAAATGAAAGGAATACTAATCTTAGATTAGCGCAGGAGCTACGATAAATCCTAGAGCAACCGAAAGCGCAACCATAATGGTTCCCGGAAGGAAGAATGAGTGGTTAAATACAAATTTACCGACTCTCGTCGTTCCAGTATCGTCCATAGCGATCGCGCCGAGCGTCGTAGGATAGGTAGGAAGCACGAACAAGCCCGAAACGGCCGCGAATGATGCGACTAAGATCCAAATTTGACCTGAATTTTCAGGGCTGGTCATTCCAAGCGCAGCGGCAACGGCAGGCATCATAACCTTTGTGGTTGCAGCCTGCGAGTATAGTAAGCAGCTTAGGAAATATAGCGCGACGGCTAGTACGAAAGGATACTGCGTAACGACGTTTTTAGCTACCTCTTTGATGCTGTCGATGTGGCCATTTACGAAAGTAGTGCCGAGCCACGCGATACCGATGACGCATATGCACGCATTCATACCGCTTTGGAAGGTGCTGGTAGAGAGCAGCTTGCCCGTATCGATCTTGCACAAAACAGCGATAAGAAAGCCGATAGTTAGCATGAAGCTGATGATCGCGCTATCTCTTGAAAGGATCGGTTTTTCTACCAAGCCAACGCTCTTTGAGATCGCAAGCGCATAGCAAACGACGATCAAAACGCCGACAGCAAATATCGCAACCGATCTTTTCGCGTAAGGCTTCGGCTCTTTATACTCCTCGGCTTTGATCTCGGCTACAAGACCTTTTGAAAGTCTCTCTTTGTAAACAGGGTCTTTTGAAAGATCGAGATCGTAGAATTTATTTACGATAAAGGATGTAATCAACATAGCTACGAAAGTAGTTGAGATGCAAATAAACAAAAGCTTAGGATAGCTAACGCCTAGCTTCTCGCATAGACCACTCATGGCGACGAATGCTGCCGAAATAGGGCTTGCCGTGATCGCGACCTGAGATGAAACGACCGAAAGCGCAAGAGGAGCGGAAGGTTTGATGTTCTGAGTCTTCGCAACCTCGACGATAACCGGGATCATAGAAAATGCAGTGTGTCCGGTGCCCGCTAGTATCGTAAGTAGATAGGTAACGATAGGCGCTAGGTAGTTGATCTGTTTTGGGTTTTTGCGCAAAATTTTAGATGCCACCTGAACCAGATAATCAAGTCCACCCGCGACTTGTAGCGCCGTAATCGCAGAGATTACCGATGCGATAATCAAGATAACGTCAACTGGAATATCTTTAAATTCCACCTTCATGCCCAAAATGGCTAGGACGATGACGCCCAAGCCGCCTGCATAACCGACGCCCATGCCGCCTAGCTTAACGCCTAGGTAGATGCCGCCTAACAAAACGATAAATTGCAATATCACCATAAAGTCCATTGCAAAACTCCTTATAAAGTAATTTTTTTAACGGCGCGCAGAATTCTAAAGATTTCAGCAGGTAAAATCCGAATTATCTTTATAATTCAGTGGTCGGAATTCTATGCGGAATTTTATCCTAAAATTTCGCAAGTGGAATTTTACTCCACGGAAGCTAAATCTAACTTGATGAAATTCTGCATCTACGGAATTCTGCACGATCAATTTTATCTATTTAGAATTCTACTTTGCGGAATTTCGCCTATTAAATTAACCGACGAAATTCCGCGCCACACCTAGTTTGGAACTATTTTTTGCTCATATGTGGGTTGAGCATAGATTTAGGCTCTAGGATCTTATCGATCTCCTCTTTTTTCAAATATCCGCGCTCTAAGCAGATTTCGCCGACGGATTTTCCGGTCTGAAGTGCCTCTTTGGCGATACTTGCGGATTTCTCGTAGCCAATGTAAGGATTAAACGCCGTAACGATACCGACGGAATTTAACACCGATTTTAGGCAAGCTTCAGGGTTTGCCTTTAGATGTTTGATAGCTTTTTCAGCTAGTGTATTCATCGCATTTTCCAAAAGCACGATCGAGTTAAATAGCGCATATGCGATGCCAGGCTCAAACGCATTAAGCTCGAATTCTCCGCGCTCGGAGCAAAGCATAATAGTCACGTCGTTACCGATTACCTCATAGCAAGCCTCGCCTACGACCTCGGCGATGACCGGATTTACTTTGCCCGGCATGATGGAGCTACCCGGTTGCATCTTAGGAAGCTCGATTTCGCCTAGTCCGCATCTAGGACCGGAGTTCATAAGACGTAGGTCGTTTGCGATTTTACTTAGGCGGACGGCTGCTGTTTTTAACGCGCCGCTAACGTGGACGAAGTCCGCAGTGTCTTGTGTGGCGGCGATGAAGTCCTCTGCGGCTTTAAATTTAACGCCGGTAATCTCGCCTAGTTTTTTCTCGACTACGTTTTTGTAATCAGGGTGGCAGTTGATGCCCGTACCAATCGCCGTAGCGCCCATATTTAGGTAAGTCATCGACTCTCTAGCAGCTTTGATAAGTGCGATATCGGTTTTGATGTAGGTAGCAAAAGCGTTGAAAGTATTTCCAAGAGTAGTAGGGACGGCATCCTCAAGCTCCGTCCTTCCCATTTTGATGACATCTTTGTATTCTTTGGCTTTAACTTCAAGCTCTTTTTTCAAATTTTCCATAGCTTTTAATAAGTCGGTTAGCTTGGCGTAAGCGGCGACTTTGATCGAGCTAGGATAGGTATCGTTAGTGCTTTGACCCAAATTTGTGTGGTCGTTTGGATGGAGGTATTGGTATTCGCCCTTTTTGTGTCCCATGCTCTCCAAAGCTATGTTAGTAATGACCTCGTTGGTATTCATATTCGTTGAAGTTCCGGCGCCGCCTTGGATCATATCGACTACGAATTGATCTCTGAACTCTCCTGCGATGAGCCTGTCGCAAGCTTTTGCAATCGCATCGGCTTTTTGTGCGTCTAGGACGCCGACCTCTTTATTGGCTAGCGCAGCTGCTTTTTTGATTTGTGCAAATGCTTTGATAAAAAACGGATAGTCTTTGAGCGCTCGTCCGCTTAGATGGAAGTTCTCTAGTGCCCTAAATGTTTGCACACCGTAGTAAAAATCGTCGGAAATTTCTAATTCACCGATGAAATCGTGTTCTTTTCTGGTCTTTGCCATAATAAGTCCTTTCGTTGAAATTGTTAATGGAATTTTAAAGCTTTTAGTATTAAAAGCAGCTTAAAACGTAACGAAAAATTAAAATTTAGAAATTAGTGCGATTGTTTAAGGCTTTAAATAGAATTTTACTTAAAAAATATTTTGGAATTCGCTACTAAGGCATAATTACACTTTAATAGAAATATCGTATCGCACGTAGATTATGAAAGTAAAATTATAAAAATTCTTGTTTAGCTTAAATTATAATTTGAAAAATTTGAGGTTAAAGGCGATAAAATGGAATTTTTTATTGTATTTGTATTTACTAGCGCGGAGCTATTTTTTGCGTTTTATAAAATAAACATATAGGAGCGAGATTATAATGACGATGGCGAATAGAGCGATCGTAATTAGATGCAGATCTTGCTTGATTAGCTCCTCGTTTTCGCCGATGAAATATCCCAAGCTCATCAGTATTAGTGTCCAAATCGCAGCCCCAAGCCCGGTAAATAGCACGAAGCGCGCGACATTCATCTTTGCAAGCCCCGCAGGAAGGCTGATGTATTGACGAATGCCCGGGATTAGGCGGCAGTTAAACGTTGAAATTTCGCCATGGCGGTTAAAAAAAGCTTCGAATTTTGCAAATTTCTCCTCGGTGATGCCTACGTATTTGCCGTATTTAGCGATAATCTTACGTCCAAAAAAGTAGCATAGATAGTAATTAAACAGCGCGCCGGTGATGCTGCCGCCAAGCCCACAAACAAATGCTATAACAAAGCTCATCTGCGATTTTGAGGCCAGATAGCCCGCAGGGATCATCACGACTTCACTTGGGAAGGGAAAGAAGCTGCTTTCTAAAAACATCATCACAAAAATGCCAAGGTATCCCCAGCCCGCGACAAATTCTACTATAAAATTTACGATATTAGAAAGCATTTGAATTCCTTGATTTAATGTGTAAAAAACCGGCTGTACTTAAAATTTCGCAAAATTTAACATCGACAGAGCGAATAAGTTTAGAATTTAACAATCCGGCGATACAAGAGTGATCTTAAAATTTCACAAAATTTAGCGTATATAAAACAAAGGCGCGGGCTAAAATTTATCCCTACAAGTTACTGCCGCAGCGAACTTGCATATAAATTTAATAGCCTCGCGCCTTAAAATTAAAACTATTTTGCGTATTCGATGTTTAGTTTGCCGAATAGCTCATTAGCCTTGTCATCGATTTTTTTGTTTACTTTGCTTGGAAGTAGCTGATTTTTGATGAGATCTTTTACCTTTTCAAACGGCATAGTCTCAGCCTTTTTGCTGCCCTCTTTGTAGATTATATGATATCCGAATTGCGTCTTTACCGGAGTTTTGCTAATCTCGCCATCTTTTAGTGCAAACGCTGCTTTTTCAAACTCCGGCACCATCATCCCTTTGCCAAAAGAGCCCAAATCGCCACCGTTTTCTTTAGCACTTGGATCGATTGAAATTTCTTTAGCTAGCTTATTAAATTCCTCTTTTAAATTCTCTTTTTTGACTTTTGATAGCTTCGCAATCGCGTTTTTAGCAGCCTTTTCGTCTGCTACTAAGATATGGCTTGCGGTAACGGAATCTGGTTGCATGAAATTCTGTTTATTTTCATCATAAATTTTTTTAGCTTCCTCGTCGCTGATGCTTACGTCTTTAGCCTGTTCGCGTTGCCATAGATTAAATGCGATGCCATCTTTAGCAAGCTCTAGCTGATGTTTATATTCTTCGCTGTTTTCAATACCTGATTTTTTCGCCTCTGCGATTAGGAGTTTGTATTTGATCAGATCATCGATTAGTTTCTTCTTCTCATCGGCGGTCGGTTCCTGTCCGCCGTGCTGCATACCTTGAGCCAAAAACGGTGCAACATCCTCATCCGTAATAGTGATATTTGCGTCTTTTGCAGTAGCCAAAACGCCTGCATTAAGCGAAGATATAGCCATAGCGGCAACAAAGCTGAAAGATAAAATTCTTTTCATTATTTTTCCTTTATTCGGTAAATTTCGCGCAATTATAAAAAAAGATAGTAAATAAAATAGCGAATGCCAGCAAATTCGGCGCGAATCGTGCGCCGAATTTTAAAAAGAGAGGAGTTAAAACGATGGAATGATTGCGCCTTTATATTGCGTCTCGATAAATTTTTTCACCTTCTCACTTTGGATCGCTTTATCTAGCGCCTTGATTTTAGGGCTGTTTTCGTTGCCTTCTTTAACGCTAATAACATTTGTGTAAGGGTTGCCCTCAGCCTTTTCTAAAAATAGCGAATCTTTGATCGGGTTTAAATTTGCGTTAAAGGCAAAATTTGAGTTGATAACCGCAATATCGACATCGCCCAGGGTTCGCGGAAGCGCGGCGCCTTCAAGCTCTAAAATTTCTAAATTTTTAGGGTTTTTCGTGACGTCTAGCGGCGTGCGAAGCTTGGCATTTTGATCAACTTCGATGAGCCCCGCGGCTACGAGCAGATCAAGAGCGCGGCTTTCGTTGGTCGGATCGTTCGGCACGGCAACTTTAGCGCCGTTTTTAAGATCTTTTAAATTTTTAATCTTATGGCTGTAGATGCCCATCGGCTCTAAATGCACGCCCACGGTCGCTTTTAACTTCGTGCCTTTATTGGCGTTAAATTCCTCCATATACGGCACGTGCTGGAAAAATCCCGCATCCACGTCGCCGCTATCGGTAGCGAGGTTTGGGGTTACGTAGTCGTTGAAAACCTTGACCTCAAGATCGTAACCTTGGGCTTTTAGATCGGGCTTGATCTGCTCCAAAATTTCGGCATGCGGTATCGGAGTAGCGGCGACTACGATTTTTTCGGCAAGAGCGAAACTGACGACGCTGGCGCTAAGAAGCGAAGCGAGAAGAAATTTCTTCATATTTAATCCTTTTGGTTAAAATTTCGCGGTATTATAGCAGGTAGAATTTTTAATGTCAAGTGTTTTTATATGACTTTTTAAAATTTTATCTAAAATATTCTAAAATTCGATATTTCTATATATATTTAAATACTACATTTTATTGTACAATGTAGAATTGGCACGCTTTAATGAGCGCTTTACAAAAATTCCGCTAAAATCGCAAAATTTAAAATTTTAAAAAAAGGCTGAAAATGGCAAATTTTTACGACGCGAAAGCCGTAGAGGAGAGCTTTTATAAAATTTGGGAGCAGCGCGGTTACTTCGAGATCGACGGCAATAAAGATATCCAGCAAAAAGGCAAAAACTTTTGCATTATGATGCCCCCTCCTAACGTCACCGGAGTGCTTCATATCGGACACTCGCTCACTTTTACCTTGCAAGATATCATGACGCGATACAAGCGAATGGACGGCTACCGTACGCTGTGGCAGCCGGGGTTAGATCACGCAGGTATCGCGACGCAAAATGTCGTCGAGCGCGAGCTTTTGGCGCAAGGGATCAAAAAGGAAGCGATCGGGCGCGAGGAGTTTTTAAAGCACGTTTGGCACTGGAAGGAGCAAAGCGGCGGGCAGATTGTAAAGCAGATGAAGCGCCTTGGCGTCACGCCTGCGTGGAGCAGACAGCGCTTTACGATGGATGAGGGGCTTAAAAACGCCGTTCGCAAAGCCTTCGTAAATCTATACGACGCGGGGCTCATCGTGCGCGGCAACTATATGGTAAACTGGTGCACGCACGACGGCGCGCTAAGCGACGTGGAGGTCGAACACAAGGAGAACAAGGGCAAGCTTTATCATTTGCGTTACTACTTTGCGGACAGACAAAATTCAAACTCTTGCAAAGATTCGAGCGAGACGAGCCGCAACTACATTGTTGTCGCGACTACGCGCCCCGAAACCTACTTCGGCGACACCGCCGTAATGGTAAATCCCGCGGACGAACGCTATAAAAATTTGATCGGCAAAAAAGTCGTGCTGCCGCTAATCGGCCGCGAGATAGAGATCATCGCCGACGAATACGTCGATATGAGCTTCGGAACGGGTGCAGTGAAGGTCACGCCCGCGCACGATACCAACGATTATGAGGTCGGCAAGCGTCATGAGCTGGAGTTTATCACCGTTTTTGACGAAAAAGGAATTTTAAACGAGCAGTGCGGTAAATTTCAAGGCTTAGAGCGGCTTGCCGCGCGCGAGCAGATCGTAGCGGAGCTCGAACGGCTGGGCTTTATAGAAAAAATCGAGGACTACGAAAATCAAGTCGGCTACTGCTACCGCTGCAAAAACGTCGTCGAGCCGTACATCTCGCAGCAGTGGTTCGTGCGCGCAGATATCGCAAAAGATGCGATCTCTAAGGTAAATTCCGGCGAGGCGGAATTTTTCCCGAAGCACTGGATCAATAGCTTCAACGCCTGGATGCGCGAGCTGAAGGACTGGTGTATTAGCCGCCAGCTGTGGTGGGGGCATAGAATTCCCGTGTTTTACTGCGACTGCGGCCATCAGTGGGCAGATGAGCGCGAGAGCCCCGATGTCTGCCCAAAATGCGGCGGTAAAAATTTTACTCAAGATCCCGACGTGCTCGATACGTGGTTTTCAAGCGGTCTTTGGCCGATCAGTACGCTTGGCTGGGGCAATGGCGAGGCTCTGAAAAACGAGAAGTGGTTTGAGGAGGATTTGAACGAATTTTATCCGAATACCATGCTAATTACGGGCTTTGACATTTTGTTTTTCTGGGTCGCGCGCATGATGTTTCAGTGCCAAAACGCCATGGGCGAGCTGCCGTTTCGCGACATCTATCTGCATGCCTTGGTTAAGGACAAAGACGGCAAAAAGATGAGCAAATCGAGCAAAAACGTAGTCGATCCGCTGCTAAAAATAGATGAATTTAGCGCCGATATTTTGCGCTTTACGCTTACGATTTTGTGCGTGCAGGGGCGCGATCTACGTCTTAGCGACGATAAGCTTTTGATATATCGAAATTTTACGAATAAGCTTTATAACGCGAGCAAATTTTTGCTTTTAAACGCTTCTAAATTTGACGATTTGGACGCGGCGCGGATCAAAACGAACCTCGGCAAATATATGCTTTCGCGCTTTAACTGCTGCGTGAGCGCGGTGCGGGAAAATTTAGACGAATACCGCTTCAACGACGCTGCGACCGAGCTTTATAAATTTTTCTGGGACGAGTTTTGCGACTGGGGCATCGAGCTTAGTAAGGCGGACAAGGCCGCGATCGGCGAGCTAGGGATGATTTTTAAAGAGGCAATGAAGCTGCTAAGCCCGTTTATGCCGTTTCTAAGCGAGTATCTGTATCAGGAGCTAAGCGGCACGAAGCTGCAAGACGCGCGCTCCATCATGGTGATGAGATACCCACATCCTGGCGAGCGCGACGAGCGGATCGAGGAGCTATTTTCGCTCGTTATCGAAGCGATCGTTAGCATCCGCCGCGCAAAGGCGACGATCGAGCTCGGCAATGCGCGCGTAGCCAAAGCCTACGTCAAATCCGCAGTCGATCTAAGCGCCGCTGCGGACTACATCAAAACGCTAGCAAAGGTCGATGAAGTGGAATTTACGCAGCAAAATATCGCAAATTCCGCCCGCGACGTAAGCGAGAGCCTAGAAACTTTCGTACCGCTTGAGGGGGTCGATCTTAGTGGCGTGATTTCGCGTCTTAACGCGCAAAAAGCAAAGCTGCAAAAAGAGATCGAAAAGCTCTCTGCAATGCTTGGCAATGAAAAATTTATTTCCTCCGCGCCTGCCGCCGTCGTCGCCGCAAACCGCGAAGGGTTGCAAAGCGCGCAGGAAAAATTCGCCAAAGTATGTGACGAGCTAAAGGCGTTTGGCGAGTAGTCCGCTATTTTGAGCTTAAATTTTAAATCAAGGAGAAAAATATGTCAAAAGGTAGTATCGGTGGATTTACATTAGGCACGGTCATAGCCGTCGCACTATCATGGGGAGTCAATAAAAGCATAATGTGGGCGATAATCCACGGATTTTTAAGTTGGTTATATGTGATTTATTATTTCCTACTGAGGTAAAATTTCATCGGCAGCGCGCCGTCTTACGCGCTAAATTTTAAAATTTGAAGGATAAAAAATGAGCGAAAAAATAAAAATAGCGGTTTTAGGATATGGGAATTTAGGTCTCGGCGTAGAGCTTGCCGCGCGAAATAGCAAGGATTTAGAGCTTTCAGCGGTGTTTTCTCGCCGCGAGCCGCACAGCGTGCAAACATGCGGTGCGCCGGTGTTTAGCGCGGACGAAATTTTATCGCACAAGGGCGAATTTGACGTTTTAGTTCTTTGCGGCGGTAGCGCGACCGATCTGCCGGCGCAGACGCCCGAGTTTGCGCGGAGCTTTAACGTCGTCGATAGCTTCGATACGCATGTAAAAATCCCTGAGCACTTCGCCGCGGTGGACGCCGCAGCCAAAGCGGGCGGAAACGTAGGCATCATCGCCGTGGGCTGGGATCCTGGGCTGTTTTCGCTAAATAGACTATTTGGCGAGAGCGTGCTAGAAAACGGCAGCAGTTATACATTTTGGGGTAAAGGCGTGAGCCAAGGCCACTCCGACGCCATCCGCAGGATCGAGGGCGTCGTGGATGCGCGCCAATACACCGTGCCGATAGAAAGCGCCTTAAAGCAAGTTCGCGCGGGCGAAAATCCGAAACTTAGCACGCGCGAAAAACACCTGCGCGAGTGCTACGTAGTGGCCGAAGAGGGCGCCGATAAAGCGCGCATCGAGCGTGAGATAAAAACGATGCCGAATTACTTCGCCGACTACGACACGAGCGTGCATTTCATAGATCTTGCGACGCTTAAAAAAGAGCATGGCGGCATCCCTCACGGAGGATTTGTTTTGCGAAGCGGAGCGACGGGCGAGCGTGGCGAAAATAAACACTTGATTGAGTTTTCGCTAAAGCTTGACTCAAATCCCGAATTTACCGCAAGCGTGCTTGTAGCCTACGCCCGCGCGGCGTTTCGCTTAGCAAAAAGAGGCGAGCGCGGCGCGTTTAGCGTATTTGACATCGCTCCGGCGCTTCTTTCGCCAAAGAGCGCAGATGAGCTAAGGCGCGAAATTTTATAAATTTCTGGGGCGTTTCGGCGGAATTATGAACGAGGAAATCTGAGTGATAAAGATAGAAAATTTAAAGAAATTTTACGGCAAAACCTGCGTGATTGACGATGTTAGCTTGGAGGTGAAGCAGGGTGAAATTTTTGCCATCGTCGGCCACAGCGGCGCTGGTAAAAGTACGCTGCTGCGCTGCATAAACGGCCTTGAGGATTATCAAGAGGGAAGCCTCAAGGTCGAGGGCAGGGAGGTAAGAGAGCTAAGTGCCGCACAGATTCGCGAGCTGCGCAAAAATATCGGTATGATTTTTCAGCACTTCGCGCTAATGAGCCGCCGCAGCGTCGCGCAAAACGTCGCCACGCCATTAGCATTTTGGGGCTATTCGAATGACCATGCGAAGCGCCGCGTCGCCGAGCTTTTGGAGCTCGTGGGGCTTGCGGATAAAGCAAACGCCTATCCTAGCGAGCTTAGCGGCGGACAGAAGCAGCGCGTGGCGATTGCGCGCGCGCTTGCATTAAGCCCTAAAATTTTGCTTTCCGACGAGGCGACTTCGGCGCTTGATCCCAACACCACCGCGCAAATTTTATCGCTTCTGCGCCGCATTAATCGCGAGCTCGGCATCACGATCGTGCTCGTCACGCACGAGATGGAGGTCGTAAAGGGTATCGCGCAGCGCGCGATCCTGCTTAAGGGTGGGCGCGTGAGCAACTCGGGCGATATCGTCTCGCTGTTTTTGCACCCGGATGAGAATATGAAGGAGTTTTTGGGCGAGGAGGAGGTGCTGCCCGCAAGCGGCGTGAATATCAGGCTCTTTTTCCCGCCCGCGGTTGCGTTTGACAGCGTGATCACGCACATGGCGCGCGCTTTGGAGATAAATTTTAATATCGTCTGGGGCAAGCTCGAGCGCCTTGATAAAAACGTCGTCGGAAGCCTCGTGATCAACGTGGAGCCCGCACACGTTGCGCGCGTGGAGGAGTTTATCAAAAACGCGGGCGTGATCTATGAGATCGTAAGCGAGGATGAGATCAAAGGCTGCGCCGCGAACTAGGTGCGATTTCGCGCCCTGTGCGCTTGCGCCGCACTAAATTTAAGGGCTTATGCGGCATAGCGAATTTAAAAGCTCGCGCGAGGTCGCGAACTCAAAGGCTGGCTCGGCGTTTTTGATTTGACGTGCGCGTCGTGGCATTAGTCGTGGCATTATAAATTTAATTAGTTTCGCCGGAGGTTTAAATTTTTATCTCGCCGCGGTAAAGCAAGCTCGGCGATGCGCTGTTGGCGTGCGCTCTGGCTAGCTTTGATTCGCGTTTAGAATTCGACTAGCCATAGCGAGGCGATTTAAATTTCAGGGATCGCGACCGACCGAGCGCATTTAAGCCGCGCCGCATTTGAATTTACAGGCGTTTAAATTTAAATTTGAATTTTTTCGGAATTTCACACTTACTTCACTTTTACGGAAGTATAATTCCACTAATTTTTTTTAAGGAGTACGTAATGAAAAAACTTACTTTGTTTGCGCTTAGTGCGCTATTTGCTGGCACTTTTGCCGTAGCTGCCGACATGGGCATGAAAGATGAGATGAAGGATGCCAATACATCAATGCATAATGGTGCGAAAGAGGTGAAAGCTGAGATGAAACATATGAAGCACGAGACGCATGGTATGAAAAAAGATGCCGTTAAAAAGGGCTCTCATGCAAAAAAAGAGATGAAAAAAGAGATTAAAAAAGAGATGTAGTGAGTAAAATTTTACTCGTAGAGGACGATGAGACCCTTTGCGATCTCATCGGCGAATATCTAAAAGACGCGGGCTTTGACGTATGCGTTTGCAGCGATGCTCAAAGCGCCGCGGATCTTGCTTATGAACAAAAATTTGATCTTTTTATCTTTGACG
>NZ_CALIBF010000106.1 GCF_938045465.1 uncultured Campylobacter sp. | reverse complement strand
CGCCTAGTACAAGAGCCGATTTTCCCATTTTCGTTCCCTGAATTTCTTTAAATTTATATTCCCTAAAAGATGCGGATGATTTTACCCGCTTTCATCTTAAATTTACGCGTTTGACCGCGTAGTCAAATCGCGCAGCTTGCAGGCTAAACTCGAAGCTGTTTCGATCCACCGCGCCCACGCACGCGTCGCTATCGTAAAGCGCGAGCAGGAATTCCGCCATCTCCTCGCTCGAGTGATAGCGCTTAAAAGCCGCGTCGTAGTCGTAGCCCGCGTCATCCGTCGCCACAGAGCCAAAAATTATGTCCTGCAGGGTAAAATTTCGCGGCGGAATGAACGAGCTAAATTAAAATCAAATCTGCGCGTGGAGCAGAAAGCGGCCGAACTAAGCTTGCGGCGCCACTAGCGTTATGATCTGCTTAACTACCTCGCTCGCCGCTTTTAAAGAGCCTACGGGCAGATACTCGTAGATCGAGTGGAAATTATGCCCGCCGGTGAAGAGGTTCGGGCACGGCAGCCCCTTTGCGGAGATGACGGCGCCGTCGTAGCCGCCTCGCATAGGCTTGATCTTGGGCTCGATATTTAGGCTTTTAAAAGCCTGCTTCGCAAAGCGAATTGCTGGCGCGTCGTCGTTTTTCAAAAAGTTATAGACGTTTTTGTAGCGGTCGTTTAGCGAAATTTCGATCCGATCGCCCCAGATCGCGCGAAGCCCGTCCGCAGTTTTTTGCAAAAATTCCATACGCTGCTCGTATCTTTTCTCGTCAAATTCCCTCACGTCGATCTTTAGGACGGTTTTTGCGCTGTTGCCGCTAAGCTCCTTGACCCAAAAATAGCCCTCCTTGCCCTCTGTGTATTCGGGCGCCTCGCCCGCGGGCAGCAGCGAGATAAACTTATGCGCCAAAAGCAAGGAATTTACGAGCTTGCCCTTGGCGTTCATCGGATGAGCGGACTGGCCCTTGAAGGTAACGACGCAATCGCCCGCGTTCCAATTCTCGTAGATAAACTCGCCGACGCCGCAGCAATCAAGGCAGTAGCCAAAATCCGCGCCTACCTCGCTTATGTCCAGCGCCTTTGCCCCTAGCAAGCCCTGCTCCTCGTCCGGCACGAAACAGGCGATTATCTCGCCGTGTTTGATCTGCGGATTTTGGACGAAAAATTCCAGCGCATTCACGATCGCAGCAATCGCCGCCTTATCGTCGGCGCCTAGTAAGCTGGTACCGTCCGTTACGATGATCTCGTCTCCTTTGTAATCTCGCAGCTCCTCATTTTCGCTCTCTTTAAGATAGATCTCTAGCTCTTTATTCAGGCAGATATCGCCGCCTTCGTATCTTACGATCTGAGCTTTGGTATCATTCGTCTGCTCGGCGCTGGTATCAAGATGGGCAAAAAACGCCACACGCGGAGCGGACGCGTCTAAATTTGAGGGAATTTTAGCGATTAAAATCGACTTCTCGTTAAGGCTGATATTTTTTATGCCTAGAGCTTCTAGCTCGCCTTTTATGAGCCTTGCAAGCTCGAGCTCCTTGGGGTTTGAGGGCATTATGCCCGCAGCGCCCGCGGCTCTATTTGTGGTGGTGTTGATCTTGGTATAATTTAAAAACCTCTGCACGATATCCATATTAAGCTCCTTTTACAAAATGAAAAATGCGATGACGCAGACGGATAGAAACATACCTAGGGCCGTTCTTTTAGCGATCTGAATAGGGCTTACCATCGCAAGTCCCGCACAAACGATGCAAGCGCCTGCGATCGGCGATGCGCTCCTGCCTAGCGCGCCGCTTATCGCAACCGCCATACCGAGCCTATCTTGTTCAAAGCCTAACGCATCGGCGTGCACGGTCACGGCGGTGTTAAACGCCATCGCCGCCGCATCTCCCGAGCCCGTTACGACGCCCATAAAAAACGGAACGAAGGTGCCGCCGAATTTTACGTAGCCCTGCTCGCCCTTTAGCCACTCGATTACGAAATCGATCGCCCCGCACGCGCTAAGACCCGCGACGAAGACACCCGCTGCGATGATGATACCCATGATATCGGCATACGCGCTACCCATGCCCTTGAAAAATTCTTTCGTGATCTTTTGAGGGTTGCTCAGAGTAATGACGATGGTGACGATAGCGCCCAGTAGCATCGCCTCGGCAACGCCCATCTTGGTCCATTTAAGAAAGGAGATCGTGTTGAGCTTGGACGTACCGCCGATGATTAAGATCACCAAAGGCACTAGCGGCATAAGCGCGTGTAAGACGTTTATTTTTTGAGGCTGCGCATCTAAATTTGAACCGGCGGCGGATGAGGCGGAGCTTGCCGCGGCGGAGCTTGCGCCATCTGCACCTGCGGAATTTTCTCTTTGCGCTAAGAAATTTACCCCCTTGGTGTAGTCTTTGCAAACTATCGCCGTTATGCTAATTACGATCAAAACTACGATCAAAGCGGTAATCGCGCTGGAAAACTGCACCCCGATGACGTCTTGAACCGTGTAGGATGGATTGTGCGCTTTTACCATATCGGCTACGAATACGTTGTGCGCCGAGCCGGGGCTCAAAACGCCGCCGAAAGTGCCCGCAAATACCGCAGCTCCCGCCATCTCAGGCTTAACGCCTGCAGCCATCATCACGGGGATCAGCGTAGCGCCGACCGCAGCCGAGCAGCCCGCAGCGGAGGGGATAGCGATATTGATAAAATATGTAAGCGCCACGACGAGCGGGATCAATAAAAATCCGATATTGCCGAGGGGCCTGGTGAGTAAATTTACGAGCGCGCGGTCGCAGCCGGTAAATTTCATCACGAAGGCAAAACCCATACTGGCGCATATCGCCTTAATGAGCCCTGCTTTAGTCATATACGAGGTAAAGGCGCCCAGCCCGTCCAGGGGCTTTAGACAAAGCGCGCACAGCACCAGACCCACGCCGATAAGCACGGTTTTAGTATCCTTTTTCATGATTAGCAAAGCGACGACTGCGACGATACCCGCAAGCGCCAAAAGTAACCTAAACGTCTGCACGATAACTCCTTTTAAATTTTAAATTTACTTCCCACGGCGATGCGCGAGATCTCTTTTTTATACTCGAATTTCAGCACGTCCGCATACCCCATCACCTCACACTCGTTTCCGTTTATCAAAAACGCGCTGCCCTCGGGCATAGCATAGACGCTGTCGTTTTGATTGACGATCAAAAACTCCTCCAGCCGCTCCTCCCTGCTCTCGCCGTTGTGGTTTGAAATTTTACCGCTTATGAAATGCGGATTGATCTGATACGGAAAGATCCCCAAAGCCACAGGCGAGGGCGGAAAGACGATCGGCATATCGTTAGTAGTCATCATAGTCTTACCCGCGACGTTTGCGCCCGCAGACCAGCCGAAATACGGCGTACCGTTATCTACAGCGTCTTTGATCGCACTCAAAAGATCAAATTTATAAAGCTCATTTAGCAGCACGAAGGTATTGCCGCCGCCGATGCAGATCGATTTGGCATTTTTAACGGCGGCTTTCATATCGGCGAATCGGTGGATCGATCTGATATTGTTGCTCCCCAAACAGTCCGCGACCTTCTGCTCGTATTGTTCGTTTGTACGCCTAACGCCCGCAAACGGAATGAATAAAATTTCATCCTTCCAAAGATCTCCTAAAAATTCCTTGATCCACCCCTTGCAGTGGTTCAGATAGCCGCTGTCTTTGTAACTAGAAGCGCTTAGAAGTAGTGCTCTTTTCATCTCATCTCCTTTAAGCTTTGCCGTTTAGCTTATACGCGCAGCGCAGATACACGTCCACCCCCGCAAGCAGCGAGTCCTCGTCGAAGTCGAATTTGGCGTTGTGATGTCCCGCCGCAAGCGTCGTGCCGATCATCAAGTATCCGCTTTTGCCGCCCGCATCTTGCACCGAGCGCATAAAATGCGCGAAGTCCTCGCATGCACCGAAGTTTAGCTCCCTTACGATTTTATCATCGTCGATAAACGGCGATGCCTTCGCCGCATCTTCGTAAAGCTGCGTGGTAGCCTCGTCGCTATCGCCGCCTGCGGTACCGCCCGTAACCTGCACGTCGTAGCTGACGCCGTAAATTTTAGAAACGCCCTCCACTATGTCCATGCATTTGGCCTTCATAAACTCATTCAGTTCCGTGCTCTCGCCGCGCGTCTCGCACGCGAGATAGCCGTTAGGCGCGATGACGTTGCGCCCTTCGCCCGCGCGCAGCACGCCTACGTTGATACGCGTGACGCCGTCTGCGTGCCTAGTGATGCCATGCATATCAAGCGCCATTTCAGCTGCGGCAAGCAGGGCGTTGGCTCCATTTTGCGGCGCGCCCGCGGCATGAGCGGACTTGCCTTTTAAGCTTATGTCAAATTTAGTAGTCGCAAGTAGTTTTTTGGTACCGCAGATGATACCTCTCATGGTGTTTGCCTGAAAGCCGATATGACCGCCAAGCAGATAATCCACGCCCTTGGTGACGCCCGCAGCTTCCATACCTACGGCGCCCCTGGTGCCCTCCTCGGCGGTTTGAAAGATAAATCTAAATTTGCCGTTGAAATCATCTAAGTTTTGCGCGATCAGCTTTGCCAAAGCAAGTCCCATCGTGATATGCCCGTCGTGCCCGCACGCGTGCGTGATGCCGCTAATGTCGGAGCGAAAGCCCTCCTTAAAAGGGCGGTGATCCGCGTCCGTGCTCTCGGTCACGTCCACGCCGTCTATATCAAATCTAAAAGCGACCGTCTTGCCCGCGCGCCCAGTGTCTATTTCGGCCACGAGACCCGTTAGCCCATCCTCCATCGCATCAAGAAATTTTATCTGATCTGCATTTAGCAGCCCTTCGGCACGCTGCTTCGCCTTCTCGCAGGCGTCCTTACTGCCTACGCCCTGCCTGGCTTCGGCCTTTACTACCTCGCGACCGAGCTTTATCTCATAGCCCAAGCGCTGCATACGATCTGCGATAACCGCGGTCGTAAAAAAGGTGAACCAACCCGTCTCGGGATGCGAGTGAAAAAACCTACGATCCCCGATCATCTCGCCTTTGAGCGCCTCTACTTTTTGTGCGATAGCATCCATTTTTTTCTCCTTTATTTTTTAGCTAAGCTTAACATCGCCGCGGCTAGAACCTTCGTAGCGGCAAACGCGTCGTGCCAGTTTATACTTTCATTTACGTTGTGGCTGATGCCGTCCTTGCACGGCACGAAAAGCATCCCCACGCGATCCGCAAGCTCCGTCATATTCATCGCGTCGTGTCCCGCGCCGCTAGGAAGCCTTAGGCTTGGAATTTTAAGCTCGCCGGCGCAGCCCTCAAGCAGAGCTATCATCTCCTCGCTTAGCTTTACGGGGCGATCCTTGATGAGATTTTTTAGTTCAAATCTGCACCCTCGGCGAGCGCAAATTTCACTTATCGCGGCGCAAATTTTATCGTCCACCGCCCTAAGCGCCTCCTCGTCTATATCGCGTATATCAAGACCTAGCGTGCAGGAGCCGGGGATCACGTTTAGCACGCCGGGTAGCGCGTTTGCATAGCCCGTCGTCGCGACCGTGGTTTTGCCCGCCTTTGCGATCCTCTCCGCGCTTAAAACGATCTCGCTAGCGCAAGCTAGTGCGTCGCAGCGCATATCCATCGGCGTAGCACCGCTGTGATCGGCTCTACCCTCGATCCGCAGCTCGTATCGCACGGGCGCGGCGATACCCGTGACGATGCCTACTGGGATGCCGCGTCGCTGCAATACCGGCCCCTGCTCGATATGAAGCTCGATATAGCTATGAAAGCTGGATTTGGGCAGGATGCAGCTTTTTAAATTTGCGGGATTTAGCCCGAAATCCTCCATGGCGTCAAACAGCGAAATTCCATCCCCATCCTTCAGCTCGTCTAGCCGCTTTTGCGAGAGCTTACCGCTAATTATCTTGCTGCCTACGGTCGCCATTTTAAAGCGGCTTGATTCCTCGCAAACAAAGACGATGAGCTCCAGCGGTCGCGCAAGCTTTTCGCCGCTATCTCGCACCGCGCGGATCGCCTCTAAAGCGGCCATGACGCCTAGCGTGCCGTCGTAAAAGCCGCCCTGCGGCACGCTATCGATATGCGAGCCAGCACTTACGGACGGTAGATCGGGATTTTTAACGTCCATAAATTTAACGAAAATATTGCCCATATCGTCGATTTTGATCTTGAAATTTTCTTTTTGAAGTAGCGATATGAGGAAGTTGCGCGCCGCTTTATCCTCGCGCGAAAACGCAAGCCGCGTAAGCCCGCCGCCCGCCAAAGCCCCAAAGCGGCTTATCTGCTCAAACTCGCTTTTAAAGCGCCGTGTGTTTATGTCCATAAATTCCCCTTTTCTTAAAAAATTTATGAATACGGCATTTTAATATTAAATTTATATAACAAAGCTGAAATTTACCTATCGCGGCGGCAAATAGGGCACTAAAACGGCGCGAGCAAAACCGCTTTAAGATAACTCTATAAATTTTAAATTTTGCCTTTTGGGCTTCAAAATCGCGATAAGCTGCTTAGCTTCAGACTAAACAGATATAATTATCGCAAAATTTAATAAGGATCAGGAATGAAACAGGGCTCGTTAGAGGGACTTTATGAAAAGCTAAGGCAATTTGATAGGCTGGCGGATAAGGAGGAGCATCTGTTTGATGCGATAAGGGGAGCTATCGAGGCGGAAAATTTCGAATTTGCCGCGCAAATTTGTGACTTTGTTTTAAACGAGGAATTTGAAAAATTTGGCGCAGTTTTAAGAACGAGGGCGCTAATGTGGCTCACGGACTACATCGCGCAAAATTTGAAAGATAGTGAATATCCAAATTTCGGCGACTTTGAGAGCTGTCTGTGGAAATTTAAATGGATCGTCTCGGGCGTCGCCAAAAGCTCCATGATCGAAAAAGAGCTCATAGATGAGGTGAACGAGGCGATGCTGTTTTACTACGAGCGCTTGGAGCTATCGCTAGCCTCCTACTACAAGGCTTTGATGAATCAAAACATCGACATGGGCGATGCTAGAGAGGCGAAGACCAACTACGAGCTGTGGAAAAAGCTCGCCAAAGACGATATGGCCGACTGCGAGGCGTGCGAAGCAAGCGATGAGATAGCGTATTTAAATTTTGCTGGAGAGCACGAAGCGGCGCTGGGGCTTGCCGAGCCGATACTCTCGGGCGAGCTAACCTGCTCTGAGGTGCCGCACATAACCTACGCGCCGATACTTTTTAGTATGATAGCGCTAGGCAGGACCTGGGAGGCAAAAATCCTGCTGCCAAAGGCCGCGGCGACGATCGAGTCAAATCCTCGCGTCATAAATCAGATCGCGCCGCTAATCGAGATCGCCGTTAGACTGGATGAGCGCGAGACGGCGTTAAATTTAGCGCGCAAGCACTCGCGTGCGATCCTTGATGGCAACGACGATCTAAACGACCTACGATTTTTCATCGCAGTTAGCGCGTTTGGCGATGAGGGCGACTACAAAACGGCTTTGGAACTGGCGGGTAGATTTGACGCTAGAAATCAAAATTTTTACTACGCCGATTATCTAAATAAATTTTACGAGGAATTTGGGGGTTGAAATTTTATAATTTAAAAATCTCGCGCACTTTGCCCGCGAAGCAGGGCGCTATTTCTCAAGCGCGTGCGGCGAGATAGTTTAAAATTTGCAGCTCGATACTACTTCGCGCTCGCAACGGCAAGCGCGATAAAAATTTATGCAGAACGTGCATTGGTGGCTCGTGCGGTAAATTTTATACCGCTTACTCGCGCACGTCGGCAGCCGGTCATCAAGATATGCGACGCAACATGCATATGTCATAAATTTTTAAATTTTATTTGGTGGGATGAGAACAAAAACGCCCCAGCAGCCCACATCATCCGCTAAACCGCGCGGACGGAAGCGAATATCTGCGGCGGTAGGATGTGCGTTCTAAATTTAGCCGCCTTGGTCGACGTAAAATCTAAATTTAAACCCGGCCTAGCGCTGATCTCGCAGTGAAAACACGCACAAATCGCAGCGTATCTCATGCTGCTACTCAATTTAGCGGCAAATTTAATAGTGGGTTTAAAAGCGCGGTACGACGAAATTTTAAAGTAAAATTTCGAATAGAATTTAAAATTCAGGAATTCAAATAAAGCTTTAAAATTCCAAGAGAATTTCACTCTCTGGAATTTTAAAGCTTTAGCGTTAGCATGTAGAAAAATTCAAAGCAGCGATTAAGCAGGAAAAGGCATTAAGACTGTTATACTTTAACTCTAAACATTGCCTATACATTTTTTCACAAACTCAAAACCAAGTGGTGTAAGCGTTGTTTTATTATATCCGGTTGGCACGGTTCCGACACTTATTAAAACTTGGTTAGGGGTGTCTGATTGTGTTATTAATCCTAATCTCATAAGAGAGCTTGCGTTGAAAGTAAAAATATCTTCATCTATGTCCAAATGTCTTAAAATTTCGTTCTTTACGACTACTGCTTTAAGAACTTTGCCTAAGCTAGGTATTTCTCTTTTATTTATTATAACTTCATAGTAAAATTTTAATATTTTTGCTTGCAAGGGAGTTATCTCTTTTAGTATATTCATAAAAGTCAAATTATCTTTATCTTCATTATTGCTTACAGAATCCACAATAAGTTTTGCCCACATATTTTGCAATGTTTCGTCTTCCTCTAAAATGGCATGTTGTTCAATAACTGCAAGTTCTTTTAGACCTATATTAGCAAGTTGCTCCACTGTTAGATTTAAACTCTTTGCTTCCTCTTGTATTTTCTTAGTAAGTTTTAGTTGATTTATTTTTCTTCTTGCTCTTATCTTATCCGTAAAAATTCCAAAGGACTCAGTTGCCAAGCCAAAAATATCACCCAACCCCTTTGTTAATGCCTGCGCTGGCTCTTTGCCGACAGAAAGCTTCACACCATCTTTTGATAATTCAACTTCTAAATCTTTACTCATAATAATCCTTTAATATTTTATACACATATTATATCGAAAGTAGTTGAAAAATATTTTCTCCTTCGCCTCAAAAAACCTTTAAGCCGCGAACCTCACCTCGAGTTTCACCGTTTATTCTCATCTCTTTTTCCGGACTTAACATTTATCTCGCCGTAAAACACGCACGACGACGTATCTCGCGCATCTTCACTTAAATTTAGCAACAAATTTAATAGCAAAATTTAAAGCGTGGCGCGACGGAATTTTAAAACAAAATCTCAAGTAGCTTTTTAAATGAAAAATTTAAAGCAGAATTTTAAATGTAGAATTTCAAATAAATTTTAAAATTCCAAGAGTATCATCCCTTGGAATTTTAAATTTAATGCTTGGCTAGGTAATTTGTGTCGTAGTTATTATCCACGAAATCGGGGTTATTCATCATCCTAAGATGAAAATCGCGCGTCGATTTTATGCCGCCGATGATGAGCTCGTCTAGCGCGACCTTCATCTTCGCGATCGCGCGCGTGCGGTCCTTGTCGTAAACGATGAGCTTGCCGATCATGCTGTCGTAGTAAGGCGGCACCGAGTAGCCCTCATAAACGTGGCTATCCATTCGCACATTTCTGCCGCCCGGAGCGACGTATTTTGTGATTTTGCCCGGGTTTGGCATAAAGCTTTTGGAGTCCTCGGCGGTGATGCGGCACTCAAGCGCATGTCCGCTAAATTTTATCTCGCTTTGAGGTAGCAGCTTCTCGCCCTGCGCGATACGGATCATCCACTCGATCAGATCGAGCCCGCTTCGCATCTCGCTTACGGTATGTTCGACTTGCAGACGGGTATTCATCTCGATGAAATAGAATTTCTTGTCCTTGCTATCGTATAAAAACTCAAACGTTCCCGCACTTGCGTATCCGATCGCCTTAGCGGCGCGAACCGCCGTTTCGTGCAGGCTCTTTCGTGTCGGCTCGTCCAAGATCACGGCCGGGCTTTCTTCGATCAGCTTTTGATGGCGGCGCTGCATCGAGCAGTCGCGCTCGCCGATATGCACGACGTGTCCGTGCTCGTCACCCAAGACCTGAACCTCGATGTGGCGTGGGTTTGTGATATATTTTTCCATATACATCGTGCCGTCGCCGAACGCGCTCATCGCTTCGCTCTCTGCCGACCAAAAGAGCTTTTCGATATCCTCTTCGCGCTCGACCACGCGCATTCCGCGCCCACCGCCACCGGCTGCGGCTTTAATGATGACCGGATAGCCGATTTCGGCGGCTAGCTTGCGTGCCTCTTCGACGCTTGCGATCGCGCCGTCGCTGCCAGGCACTACAGGAATGCCCGCGCGCATCATTACTTGCTTCGCCTTGCTCTTATCGCTCATCAAGGTCATCGCCTCGACGCTTGGACCGATAAATTTAATGCCGTGCTTAGCGCAAATTTCTACGAAATTTTGACTTTCGCTCAAAAAGCCGTATCCCGGAAATATCGCGTCAGCTTCGGTTAGCTCGCAGGCTGTGATGATCGCGGGGATATTTAGGTAGCTGTCGCTACTGCGCGGTCCGCCTATACAGACCGACGCGTCGGCGTATTTCACGTAAAGCGCGTCCTGATCGGCGGTGGAGTGCACGACGATGGCTTGCTTGCCCATCTCTTGGATCGTGCGAAGCGCTCTAAGCGCTATCTCGCCGCGATTTGCGATTAGAATTTTCTTAAGCTCCCTCATAGCTTCTCGACCTCAAACAGCGCCATAGCGTACTCGACGGGCTGTCCGTCCTCGACGAGAGCTTTTTTGATGCGGCAGTCGAATTCCGCCTCGATCTCGTTCATAATCTTCATCGCTTCTATTATGCCGATTGTATCACCCTTATGCACGACCTGGCCCACGCTTACGAACTCTGCCGCACCGGGACTTGGCGCTTTATAAAAAGTACCTACCATCGGGCTGTCGATCGTATCCATCGCGCCTTTTGAGGCGGGCTTATCGCCCACGAGCACGTTTACCGAAGGCGCAGCAAGTTGCGGAGCGGGTGCCGGTGCGGCGAGCTGAGGCGTGCTCCCACCGCATGGGCCATATTTTTTTATCTCGATCTCAAAATCTTTATCTTTAATTTTTAGCTCGTTAATGCCCTGCTTTTCGCCGAAAAAATCCATTAACTCTTTGATTTCTGCTTTTGTCATAAATTTCTCCTGAAAAAATTTGCGAAATTTTAGCTAAATTTTTATAATTGTTTCTTTAAATGGATTTTTGCGGGACTTTTAAGAAGTGCAAAGCGAAATTTACGACAGAATTTGCGGACTGATTTTAAGGATTTACGGAGCGAGATTTGCCTCGTTCATTTTAAGCTCGAACTTTGCAAGCGAGACACGGAATTTTGCCGCAAGAGCGCAGGATGATTTTAAATCCTTTAAATTTAGCACTTAATTTTACGACCGAAATTCTACGTCCAAGCCCCGAGCGCGAAAATTCCGTGCCTTGCTTTAAAATCTCGCCTCCGAGCTCATATTAAAATCCCGCGCCTTGCTTTTCTTTAAAATTTCGCGCCGAAATTCTATCCGCGCGAAGCCCTATGCGTTAATGTGTCGCAAAAAAGCTCTGAATTTTCGCTTTATCGCTCGTTTTGCTAAGAGCCAGCATCAGCAGCACGCGCGCCTTTTGCGGATTTAGATTATCTGCGGTTAGAAAGCCAAGTTTTGCGTCGTCCACCTCCGAGCTAACGCTAGTTGAGCCGCTACCAGTACGGCTTGAGCGCACAACAACCACGCCCGCTTCGCTAGCTTTTGCGAGCGCGGCTTGTAGATCCGGATATAAATTTCCATTGCCTACGCCCGCTACGATAATGCCCTTAGCGCCCTTTTGCACCGCTGCATCGACCAAATCGCCGCTATCTTGCGCGTGTCCATAGATGATATCGACGCGCGGCAAGGCTTTGAGGTCCTTGATATTAAACTCACTTGCGACGGTGTGTTTGCGAAGCGGCGCCATGTAAAAATTTACGATGCCGTAATTCACGGTGCCGATCTTGCCGGAATTCGGCGAGGCAAAAGCCGCAACGTTAGTAGTATTTGTTTTCGTAACCTCGCGCGCGGCGTGGATCTCGTCGTTCATCACTACAAGAGCGCCCTTTTCGCGAGCGTTTTTATCTGCCGCGACGCTTACGGCGTTATAGATATTCAAGGGGCCGTCCGCGCTCATCGAATCGGCGTTTCGCATCGCGCCCACCAAAACGATCGGTTTTTTAGATTTTATGACCAGGCTTAAAAAATACGCCGTCTCCTCCATCGTATCGGTTCCATGCACGATGACGACGCCGTCTACGTCGTTTTTGGTAAGCAGTTCGCTTACGCGGTTTGCAAGCTTGAGCCAAATTTCATCGTTCATATCCTGCGAGCCGATATTTGAAATTTGCTCGCTTTTAATCGTAGCTAAATCCCCCAGTTGCGGCACTGCCGATAAGATATCTTCTACACCCTTAGAGCCTGCGGTATAGTTGCCCTCCGTGGCACTTGCGCTGCTTCCTGCGATCGTACCGCCGGTAGCTAAAATATAAATATTTGGCTTCGCAGCAGCCAAAGATGATGCGATAAAAAACGTAATAAACGCAAATTTCTTGAGTAGCCCCATAGTTGCTCCTTAAAAAGTGATAAAATTTTTATAATTTAAGCAAAATTCTAGCATAAAATTTTTATTATATTTTATTTTGCTGCTATAATGCGCGAAAAATTTTGATTATTTTAAGGAAATTTTATGGGACTGAAAAGCGATAAATGGATCAGACAGATGTCGCAGCAGCACGATATGATAGCGCCCTTTTGCGAGGAGAATATCGGCCGCGGCGTCGTTAGCTACGGACTTTCCAGCTACGGATACGACATACGCGTAGCGCGCGAATTTAAAATTTTTACAAATGTCGGCGGAACGGTCGTCGATCCTAAAAATTTCGACGCAAAAAACGTCGTGGATTTTGAGGGCGACGTCTGCATCGTACCGCCGAATTCCTTCGCGCTAGCGCGCACCATCGAATACTTCAAAATGCCGCGCGATGTGCTTGCGATCTGTCTGGGCAAAAGTACCTACGCGCGCTGCGGCATCATCGTAAACGTAACGCCATTTGAGCCCGGTTTTGAGGGACACATCACGATTGAAATTTCCAACACCACGCCGCTGCCTGCAAAAATTTACGCGAACGAAGGCATCGCGCAGGTTTTGTTTCTGCAAGGAGATGAGCCGTGCGAGGTGAGCTACTGCGACAAAAAGGGCAAATACCAAAGCCAAAAGGGCATCACGCTGCCTAGAATTCTAAAGGATTAAGCAATGAAAAATTTAATCATCGTAGAATCCCCCGCAAAAGCCAAAACTATCAAAAATTTCTTAGGCGCCGATTACGACGTAATCGCGTCTAAAGGCCATATCCGCGACCTTCCTAAAAAACGCTTCGGCATCAAAATCAAAGATAAAAGCTTCGAGCCCGAATACGAAATCAGCGCCGATCACGATCAGATCGTAAAGCAGATAAAGACACTCGCCAAAAAGGCGGATCAAATTTATCTCGCGACGGACGAGGACCGCGAGGGCGAGGCGATCGCCTATCATATCGCAGCTTCGATCGGCAAGCAGGCGGAGGATCTGCCGCGCATCGTATTTCACGAGATCACCAAAAGTGCGATCTCAAACGCGCTAAGCTCACCGCGCAAGCTTAATATCGCGAGCGTAAACGCCCAACAAGCGCGTCGCCTGCTCGATCGCATCGTGGGCTACAAGCTAAGTCCGCTTTTAAATTTAAAGATCCAGCGCGGCTTAAGCGCGGGTCGCGTTCAAAGTGCCGCGCTTAAGATCGTCGTTGATCGCGAGCGCGAAATTTTAAATTTTAAGCCGGTAGAATTTCACAGCATCGACGCGGTTTTTAAAAAGGACTTAGAAGCCGAGCTCGTGGAGTTTCGCGGCAAAAAGATGGAAAAGCTCTCGGTTAAAAACGCGGCGCAGGCTAGCGAGATCGTCTCTGAGCTGCAAAAAGACAAATTTAGCGTAGAGAGTATCGAGAGCAAATCGCGCAAGACAAACCCCTACCCGCCGTTTATGACCTCGACGCTGCAACAGGCGGCGAGCACGGCTCTGGGCTTTAATCCGCGAAAGACGATGAGCCTCGCGCAGAGCCTTTACGAAGGCGTCAATACCAAAAACGGCGGCGCGATCACCTATATGCGAACCGACTCGCTAAATATCGCCAAAGAAGCGATCGCGGCGGCTCGCGAGCTGATCGAGCAGCGCTTCGGCGAAAAGTATCTACCGAAAAGCCCGAATTTATACGCCACTAAAAGCAAAGGCGCGCAGGAAGCGCACGAAGCGATACGGCCTACCGATCTAAAGCTTACCCCCGAGCTCGCGCAAAAAATCCTGCCTCGCGACGAATACCGCCTTTACGCGCTCATCTACAACCGCTTCATAGCCTCGCAGATGAGCCCTAGCGTCTCGCAGATCCAAACGATCATCGTGCGCGGCGAAGCGGGCGCATTTAAGATCAGCGGGCGCAAGGTGGAATTTGACGGTTTTTACAAGGCTTACGGCGATCTGGATAAGGATAAAATTTTACCGAACTTCGATACGGGCGACGCGATGAGCCTGCAAAGCCTAAGCTCGCAGCAGCACTTCACCGAGCCGCCGGCGCGCTATTCGGAAGCAAGCCTCATCAAAAAGCTCGAAAGCCTCGGTATCGGCAGGCCCTCGACCTATGCGCCTACCATCTCGCTGCTTACGGCGCGCAACTACGTAAATATCGAGCAAAAACACCTGGTACCGAGCGAGATCGCCTTTAAGATCACCGAGATGCTGGAGCAAAATTTTAAAAATATCGTCGATAGCGAGTTTACCTCCAAAATGGAAGAGAAACTCGACAACATCGCTGAAAACAAAGCGGACTGGCAGCAAATTTTAGCGGATTTTTACTACCCTTTTATGGACGAGATCGCCAAAGGCAAAACCTCGATTGCAAGCCAAAAGCTAGCCGAAAAGATCGGCGAAGCATGCCCGAACTGCGGCGGCGAGCTACTTAAGCGCCAGGGCAGATTCGGCGAGTTTATCGCTTGCTCGAACTATCCGAAATGCAAATACTCGCGCAACGCGGACGCCGGCACCGAGGGGGCGAGCGAGGAGAAGGCGGCGCCCGAAGTGCTAGATGAAAAATGCCCGCAGTGCGGTAAAAATTTGATCAAGCGCAAGGGCAGATACGGCGAGTTTATCGCTTGCGAGGGCTATCCGAAGTGCAAATACTCGCGCAAAATCGAGGGCGCGGCGAAAGAGAAAAAGCCGCTGCTCTCCACGGGCGTCAAGTGCCCGAGCTGCGGCACGGGCGAGATCGTCGAGCGCTTCTCAAGACGCGGTAAATTCTACGGCTGCACGAACTACCCAAAATGCGGCTTTGTGAGCAACTACGCGCCGATTGCGCGCGCGTGCCCGCAGTGCGGCAACTCATACATGCTCCGCAAAGAGCTGAAAAAAGGCAACTTCGCCGAGTGTCCGCAGTGCAAGCTTAAAGAAGAGATCGATTGATAATAGGCGTCATCTCGGACTCTCATCGCGAAACAAAGGTCGCTGCCAGCGCCATAGAGTGGCTGCTCGCGCGAGGCGCCGACCTGCTCGTGCACGCAGGTGACATCGTCGAGAGCGGGACGCTGCGGCTTTTGCGACAAAGCGGCAAGCCCTACTTCGCGGTTTTAGGGAACAACGACGAGGCGCTTACTGAGTTTAAAAATGAGTTCAACCTGTACGATGAGCCCTTCTGCACGGAGTTTGCCGGGCTGCAACTAAAAATAATGCACCATCCGTTTTATCTCTTTGACGAGGAGTCCGCGGCGCAAAATGAAGCAGATGGATTAAATTTAGACGCGAATTTAGGTGCGGGCGCGGATCGCGCGGCAAATTTAAACTCAAATTTTAATGCTGCGAATGTTGATAAAATTTTAAATGGCACGCGCCGTGCAGATGCAAATTTTAAAAACATAGGTAGTGCGAGCGCAAATTTAAAAAGTGGTCAATCCGCGGGTTTAAATGCGAGCTTGAGCTTGAATGCAGGCGCGAACTCAAACGTAAATTTAGACTTAGGCGCGGACCTTGCTTCGGGCTCGAACGCAGATTTAAACTCAAATGCAAACGCGAATTTAGCCGCTGATATGAGCCCAGATATGAATTCTAAAGCAAGCTCAAGTGCCAATCGCGCAGTAAATTTAACAGCGCCGAGTTTAAGCGCAAACTTAGTCGCGCCGAACTTGGGCGCAAATTTAGTCGCACCAAACTTGAACTCAAATTTGACCGCGAGTTCGAGCCCCGATGCAAACGGCGAAAGTAAAAATCGGGGCCTGTGCGGGCGAGACGCGGGTAAAATTCCAACTATCAAAATTTACGGCCATACCCACTATTTCGCCGCGGCGATGGATAAAAACGGCACGCTCGTGTTAAATCCGGGCGAGATTTGCGGGCGCAAAAAGCGGCTTTTCGGTTTGCCTGTGTTGTGGTACAAGAGCGAAAATTGCGCATATTTCGTCTCTGTTCGCAGCGCAAAGAACTATAAAGCGACCGAAAGGAAGTCTTAAAATGATACGAAAAGCCCCTGGGCAGCCAGAGAAAATGCTAGAAAGATGCGAAAAAATTCTAAAGCAGTGCGGAGAAAATCTAAAAGGATGCGAGGCCAAAGCATATGAATGAAATTTACGTCCTAATCGCGCTATCGTTTTTGATCTTTGCTTCGCCATTTTTGGCTAGCTTAGCTAGAATTCCGCTCTCGCCCATGGAGATCATGCTTGGCATTATAGCTGCAAATTTAGGGCTTTTGCCGCCAAGCGCGACCTTCGATCTAGCCGCGCAGATCGGCTTTTGCTACCTTATGTTTTTGGCGGGCTGCGAGGTGGATTTCCGTGCGCTGCTTGCGATGCCGCGTAAAATTCTGCGGCTGATCCTAATCTTTTTGGCGCTACTTTATATCCTAAGCGCGCTTGCAGTTTGGATGTTTGAACTGCCGCAGATGCTTATCATCGCAGCGCCTCTGATGAGCGTCGGGCTGCTTTCGGCGCTGTACAAGGAATACGGCAAGGATCAAGCGTGGCTAAATCTCGCGATGCCCGCGGGCGTGATCGGCGAGCTCATCAGCATCGCCGCCCTCACGGTGGGCGGCATCTACCTTAAAAACGGCTTCGGCGTCGAGATGGCGCTTCACATCGGCGCGCTTTTGGGCTTTTCCGTGGCAGCCCTAGCGGTTTTTAAAGGGCTTGAAATTTTATTTTGGTGGTTCCCCGCGCTAAAAACAGTCATTATGCCCAAATACGACAAAAACGAAAAGGACGTGCGATTTGCGATGGCGCTGTTTTGCCTCATCTGCGCGGGGGTGATGCTTTTGGGGCTTGAGGTCGTCATCGGTGCTTTCATCGCAGGCACCTTTCTGCCGACCTTTTTCTCGCACAAGGACGACCTCATCGAGAAGCTATCGTCGTTCGGCTTCGGCTTTTTGGTGCCGATATTTTTCATACACACCGGAGCCGTGATCAAGCTAGAAGCGCTTCTTATGCCAGGAGTGATGAGCTTTGCCGTAAGCCTAGCGGCGCTGATGTTTGGCATCAGGCTGCTTGCAAGCGCTACGTTTTTAAGCACCTTAGGGCGCAAAGGCGCGGCGCTTTTCGCACTATCGCTTTCTATGCCTCTGACGCTAGTGATCGCCACGGCGACACTTTTTTACTCCACCGCCGCGATCTCGCAAGAGATATACTTCGCGATGATCATCGCCTCGCTCATAGAGGCGCTCGCGTCGATGATTTTGATAAATTTTATTTACAAGAAATTTTAGGACGGGGGTTTTAAAATTTTGGAATTATAGGATTTTGGAATTTTAGAATTTCAAAATTTTGCGAAATTCTAGAATTCTATGAAATTTGATTTTATGCGGGACTAAAATGAAGTTAAATTTAAAGCTCTATTTTGCAGCTCAATCAGTTAGATCTTGAAGTTCCATAGTATAATTCGGCTCCGGTTTCCACAAATCACAGTCCCTATATGCTTCTAAAATTTCTTTTAACAGGCATAAAATATCTTGCTTATTAAGACTTTGCGTATGATTTGGTTTTAAATCTAGGAGTTTCCAAATCCTATGAAATTCCTCTGGAACTAATTTCCTATTAATATTTACCTCATGATCTATAATCATCTCTATAATTTCACCTTTATGATATAATATCCAAATAGACTTTGTATCGTAATCGTGGTCGTATTCATAGCCTGGGAAGCTATAAAGAAACCAAGCCCAGCAATCTCTTTCCCTATCGATAGTCCATCGTAATTCATTAATGAAAGTCTCATAGTATGGATTATATTTGTAGTAAATTTCACTCAATCCATACTTCTCATCATCATCTTTTGTGATAATTGCATTTTCAAACGCCATCTGCGCTCCTTGGAATTTAAAATTTAGCGTGCAAACAGAAATTTCAAGCGCAAATTTTATGCAAAATTTTGCGATGCAGTCAAAACGGCAGGCATGGAAATTCCAAACTCGGCGCGCTTAAAGATAGACCGGTGAGCTTGCCGCGACCGCTAACTCCGCTCGCCGCGGATATACTTGCTCTCTAGCCGCGACAAAGCAAACGCGGCTCGCCAGCAAAGCTAGCGGTAAAATTAATCGCAACCTATCCGCAAAATAGCAAACCGCGAGATTTGCGGACGGACTAGCAAAGTCACGACGAGCCGATTAAAATTTAAGCTTTAGCTTGCGGCGCTTAAAAGCCGACTTAAGCCTAGACGCGGTGCGAGCGATATACCGCGACACGGCGTCTAAGCCTCAAGCTACATTAAGACCGGTATTTTGGTCTTTTGCAGGAAGTATTTCGACGCGCCGCCTAAGAAGATCTCCTTGATGCCGCTGTCTGAGTGCAAGCCCGCTACAATTAGATCGAAATCGCCCGCGTCGGCATACTCTAGCAGCACCTGTCCCGGGATCTTGCCCTCGACATTTAACGCCTCGAAAACGTTGATTTTAATGCCGTGCAGAGCCAGATAATCGCTTATGCGGCGCTTCGTTTCGGAAACGTCGTCTTGAAGATAGTGGTTTGCGGTGATGACGGTGACGGACTTGGCGCGCTGCAAAAGCTCCAGCCAATTATCGAGCGCTCGCGCAGACGCCGCAGTGCCGGTAAGCGAGACCAAAATTTTATCCGCCCTAAACTCCTTCAGCTTGCGCGGTATGACGATGCAAGGCTTGCCGCTTTTGGTGACCGCCGCCTCGAACGTGCCCGTGATAGAGCCCGTAGGCGGCACCGAAACCAGCACCAAATCGCAATATTTGGAGTATTTCTCGACCAGCTCGGAGCGAATGCCCACCATATGCCTCAAAGCGGCGCTATTTGGGACGTGATCGTCGTCGTTTTGATCCAAATCGAGCTTAGCGCATTCGGCGTCGAAGATCGCCTTAATCTCTTCGCGTTCGGCCCTCATCTCATCGCCCGCGGATTTTAAAAATTCCTCCATCAGTACGCCGCCTTTTAGCGTCATACGGACGTTGTAGATCATCTTAGGATCGAGCTGGCACGCCATTATGTTTATATGCGTACCGAAAAATTTATTCACGAGCAGCGCTCCGTGTATGCGCTCGGCTAGCTCCTCGCCGCCGCCGATAGGGAAAAAAATCTTTTTAAGCTGCATCTCATACTCCTATTAAAATTTTAAGCTAATTCCAGTGAAATTTTAGTGCCTTTCTGATCGGTCACGCGCACTCGCACCACATCGCCCGCCTTGTAAGGCGTCGTGATAAATTTAGCGCGCAGCAGTCCGTCCACGCCGTCTCGCAGCGAGATAAAGGTGCCGAAATCCAGCACGCTTTGCACCACGCCGTCAAACTCCTCGCCGATCTGAAATTTTACCTCTTTACGCTCATTGCGCGGCTTGCGAAAATCGCGAGAATTTGAGACTATCGATAAAATTTTCTCTTTCGCGCCCGATACGCCGCCAGATTTTGCGCCTTGGATCTTGACCTCGCCCTTTTCGCGATCCAGATCGATATTTACGCCGAAGCTTTCGGTGATCTCTTTGATGACCTTGCCGCCTTGGCCGATGATGTCGGGGATTTTGCTCGCCTCGACACTAAAAATTTCAAGCTTCGGAAGCACATCTTCATTTATGACGATCGCCGCATCCGCCTGCTCCATAAGGCCCAAAATATGCGCGCGAGCCTGCTTTGCCTGTGCGAGAGCCTCTTTTAAAACCTCCAGGCTGATGCCGCCGAGCTTGATATCCATCTGAAGCGCGGTGATGCCCTCATAGGTACCCGCGACCTTAAAATCCATATCGCCGTCGTGATCCTCAAGCCCCATTATGTCGGTTAGCACGGCGTGTTTTTCGCCCTCAAAAATCAAGCCCATCGCGACGCCCGCAACGAGCTTTAGCGTAGGTACGCCCGCTGCGCGCAATGAAAGTGCGCCGCCGCAGACAGAAGCCATCGAGCTTGAGCCGTTGCTCTCTAAAATTTCACTCACCACGCGGATAGACTGCGGCGAGTTTAGATCGATGCTCGGATACAGCGCTCTTTTGGCTAAATTTCCATGCCCCAGCTCGCGTCTGCCCGGGCTTCTGAGCGGACTTGCTTCACCGACGCAAAAGCCCGGGAAGTTGTAGTTAAACATAAATCTATCGCCGATCGGCTCGAGCTGCGTTAGGCTGTC
>NZ_CALIBF010000105.1 GCF_938045465.1 uncultured Campylobacter sp. | reverse complement strand
TAGTTTCAAATTTATCATTGGTAACATCACTAAAATAAGGACTTGCTGATATATTATTCTCATTAAGCCAGTCTGAAACGATCTTTGCATCTCTTTGAGTTAAAACATATACTATACCAGAACCTTTAAATAAAGGAATATATTTTGCAAGCCAAGCTAACCTATAAGACGGATGTGGTAGTCTTATATTGTGCAGGCTAAGACTCTCTCTTTTTAAATCACCCCTCATTATTAAAATACCGTTAATTTGACTTTTGATATCTTCAATAACCCTGTCATTTGCAGTAGCGGTTGTGGCTAGAATGGGAGTATTTTCAGGAATTTGCTTTAGTATATTTACAATTCTTTTATAGTCTGGTCTAAAATCGTGGCCCCAGTCGCTAATACAATGTGCTTCATCAATAACAAACAATCCAATATTTCCTGAAATTGGCTCTAAAATATTTTGCATAAAATCTTCGTTAGCTAGTCTTTCTGGAGAAATAAGGAGTGCATCTATCTTATCGCTTAAAATGCTACTTTTTACCTCATTCCAGTGGTCTATATTTGATGAATTTATTGTTGCAATATTGAGCCCCAATTTCTTTGCTGACTCTATCTGATTTCTCATTAGCGCTAGCAGTGGAGATATGATTATAGTTAATCCATAACCACATTGCCTTAAAAATTTTGTGGAAATAAAATATACAATACTTTTTCCCCATCCTGTTTTTTGTACAACCAAAACTTTTTTTCTTTTGTTAACAACGGCATCAATAGCTTCATATTGACCTTCTCTAAAAGAGATATTTTTATTTAACAAAGACTTTCTTAAAAATTCTAATGCCATATTTTTAGTTAATATATCCACGTCAACTATCCTTCTGGTAAATTTTTATAATAGACTAAAATTGATATTATTGTAGTAAAACGCCCAAAAAATTTATATACAAACGCCCATTTGTTATGTAAAATTTTCCCTTTTTATAGCTTTAATTTCGCTTAATTTTAGTCTTATGAAATAAAAGCTGCATATAATTCACCTCTCGAAAATAAAAATTTTATTCGTTCCGTTTTCTCTAGACGCGACGTAAAATTTTCCATCCTTGATAGCTAGCGCATGCGCGTCGTTTGCGCCTTCAAAGCTATAAACCTCCGCGATCTTTCTGCTACGCGGATCGAGTTTTAGGATGCTTGAGTATTGCTTTGAAAGCAGATAAATAAACTCGCCTTGCGCGTCCATGCCCGTGACGTAGTAGTCGCTTATGTCTCTGCCATCTTTTACGCCGAGGACTTCATCGAAACTCGGCACGAATTCGCTCGAGAGTAGATTATCGGCGTCGCTAAAGCTCGCCATACTCCAGCTTTGCTTGATATCATCAGGCACGCTCGCGATGAAAAACTCTCCGTAAAAGTCCGAGTGATCCCAGCTTAGGATATACTGTTGTTTGGCGCGTACGGTGGAGTAGCGATCTTTGAAATCAAGCGTGAAATTTTCGTATCCATCGTGCAGATAGCGCCACGCCTTGTTTGCTTCCTCTTTGCTTTGGTTCGGTGCGGGCTTGAAAAACTCATAGGTTTTATTATAGCTTATGAGCCCTACCGAGCCTTTAAAAAAGCTCGCTGCAACGGTCTTTTCCATCTGTATTATCCAATCGGGCGTGCTTCGTAGATAGCTTTTTACGGTTTTTAGCTCGCCGTCCATTTCGTAGAGCTCGAATTTTAGCGTGCCGACCAAAAAGCTTCCGCTTGCCGCGTCGTAGTCAAGCCCTGTGACGGGATTATTGTTGTTTAAATTTAGCGTTATCTCGCCGCTTTTGCGTAGCGGCGTTAAATTTGTCACTGCGCCGTCCGCAGGATTTAGATTAAATTCGCCGCCCAGCGCCAGTGCGGCGCACAAAAGGGTTAAAGTTAAAATTTTTCTCATATCGCGACCTCATTTCGGTAAATTCGGTAGTTTTGGATTCCAGCTTTCGCGGAAGTCAATTTCGGTCTCCCCCCAGTGATCAAGCTCCCAAAACCACTTTGACGGATCGACGCTCATGCGCGAAGGCGTCGCGGAGGCTAGATAGGGCGGAGGACCTGCCGTGATGAAAGCCTGAACGCAGTTAAAAGCCATAAT
>NZ_CALIBF010000104.1 GCF_938045465.1 uncultured Campylobacter sp. | reverse complement strand
GCATGCTCGCTGTCTAAATTTATAAGGCGCAGTTTAATGTGCGCTGTGTTCTTGGCGTTAAATTTTAATCGCGGCGTGAAATTTTAAGGCGCGAGTGGAGCGAAAAAGGCACAGGATTTAAAATTTAAAAATTTGAACTAAAGAATTTTACGATTTTAAATTTTATAAATTTACAAAGACCAGCAGAATTTAAAATTTTAAAATTTCGCTTTTTTAGGGCTTTGGAATTTTGAAATTTTAAAATTTGCCGCAACGGACCTGAATTTTAAATCACGCCGCGCCGACATGAAACGTCTTGCGACTGCGCAAGTGGAAGAAGTTGCTGCAGACTGGCTTGCCCGCGCGCGAGTACATTGGCGGAAAGATTTCATACTTTGAAGGTCGATGCGCAGAGTACTGAGGTTGTCGTTCACAGCGGCTGATTTCCAGTGCGAGTACCCGTGTCACACGCCAAAAGCCGATAGATCGTGAACGGCGCGACAAAGCTGTTTGGCGCGCGGTGTTTTGTGCGGGTTATAATTCGCAGTGCGGCTGCATGCGGTATGTTTTGCGATACGAATGTGCTTACATGCTCTGCGGCGTAAAATTTTGAATGGAATTTGTTTAGCTGCGCGTATAAATTTAATAAATTTGCGCCGTAGCGGCGAATAAATTTAAAACGAAATTTCGTACCGCCTGCGGTACAAGCGCGTTTTTGTAGCCAAGTTGCATTTTTCAGTATGGCTGTATTGTGTAAGATGCAGCACGTTTACGCCGCCGCGCGTTGAAAATCTATTGGCACGCGAGCGCGTCGTTTACAATGATGTTGCGGCGCAAAATTTTGCAACTATCGCGTGCTAAAAGTCGCCGCGATACGCCTGCTAGAGTAAAATGCACCCGCCTGTGTATTAAAGATAGTGCGAGGTTGCGCTCTACGGCCGGCAGCGCGTGTCGAAAGGCTGCGCGATACGCGAGAGTAAAATGCACGCTTAAAAAGCGGCGTGGATTGCGCTTCGCGGCGCTCTATCCGTAGCGTGCGTCGAAAGTCGTCGCGATATGTTAGAATAGAGCGTAGGCAATACGCGTCTTACGGGATAACGAGAGATCGTACCTTGTTGCGCACTATCCCGTAGTGTGCGCCATAAAGCCGCCTATGTGCGAGAAAAATAATGCGTGCCGCACGCTAAAGATGCACGATCGCATTGCGCGCCAAAAGGCGGTGCCACGATCGGCGCCGTGCGCCGCGGGCGCGATGCGAGGTTTGAGCCTCGCGCGGCAGACGAAGCGTGCACGGCGCGCGTAAATGCGAATAAATTTTAAAACGGAGAGATGATTGAGAACCGATAAATGGCTATATTACTTCACCTGCGCGCTCATTACGATCGGCATGATATTTTCGCTGTCGCTGAGCTCGTATACGGTGCTTCTGCTGGGCGCTACACCACTGCATTTTTTTTATCGTCAGTGCGCGGTAGGGATCGCCTGCATCGCGGTGATGTGGATCGTCTCGCGCGCCGATCCCGATAAATGCCTAACGCCGGTGTGCATGTCGCTTTTTGCGATAATGGGGATTTTGATGCTCGCGATGGGCTTTTTGCCCAAATCCCTGGTCGCCGACGTAAACGGCGCAGCGCGCTGGATCAGACTGCCGTTTTTTAACCTCGCGCCGGTGGAATTTTTCAAGGTGGGCTTCATCTACTTTTTGGCGTGGAGCTTCTCGCGCAAGCTCGATCACTCCAAAAAAAGCATCGGGCGCGAGATCGCGACGCTGCTTCCTTACGTAGCGCTTTTCGGCTTCGTGGTGATCCTGGTCGCCATCGTGCAAAATGATCTGGGGCAGGTCGCGGTGCTGGGGCTTACGATGATTTTTATGTCGCTTTTCGCGGGTACGAGTTTTAAGCTCATCGGCTTTAGCTTTATGGGGATTTTGGGGCTTGCTTATGTTTTTATCGTCACGAGCGCGCACAGGGTCGATCGCGTGCGCTCGTGGTGGGGTGGCGTGCAGGATTTCGTGCTGTCGTTTATGTCGCCCGAAACAGCCGCCGGGCTGCGTATAGAGGACGCTAGCGCGCCGTATCAGGTCGGACACTCGCTAAATGCGATAAGCAACGGCGAGTTTTTCGGGCAGGGGCTTGGGCTTGGAAGCTTTAAGCTAGGATATCTGAGCGAGGTGCATACCGACTTCGTGCTCGCAGGTATAGCCGAGGAGTGGGGGTTCGTCGGGATTTTGCTTATCGTGGCGCTATTTTATGCGATGCTATTTCGCATCTTTCAGACCGCGAGCAAGTCGCCGAGTAACGTAAATTTCCTCTTCTGCCTGGGTATCGGCTTTATGTTTTTCTTTTCGTTTATCATCAACTCCTACGGCATCACGTCGATCTCGCCGGTCAAGGGCATCGCCGTGCCGTTTCTGAGCTACGGCGGCAGCCATCTGCTCGCGGCGTCGTTTGCGGTGGGGCTCGTTTTGATGGCGTCGAAAAGGGCGAAATTTTAAAGCTTCTGCGGGCTTTGGAGCGAGTACGATTTAAATTTAGGCGTAAATTTAGAGGCGAATTTTGCGTTTGAAATTCTGCGCCGAAGCGCGTCGAGGCTCAAATTTAGGGGCGAAATTTTATAAATTTAAAGGAAAAGTATGGTCATAGCAATCAGCGGCGGCGGCACCGGCGGGCATCTGATAATCGCTAAAAATTTAGCCGCCCATCTTGCGAAGCAGGGCATCGAGGCGATCTTTATCGGCTCAAACCGCGGGCAGGATCGCGCGTGGTTTGAAAACAGCGAGCTTTTTGCGCGCACCTATTTTCTGCAAAGCTCGGGCGTCGTCGATAAAAAGGGCCTTGCCAAGCTAGCCTCGCTGCTAAATATCCTGCACCTCTCGCTTGCGGCGCGCAAAATTTTAAAGCAAAACGGCGTCCGCGCGCTCATCAGCGTGGGCGGATACAGCTCGGCGCCCGCATCCATCGCGGCGATCCTTTCTCGTGTGCCGTTTTTTATCCACGAGCAAAATGCCGTCTGCGGGCGGCTCAACCGCCTGCTAAAGCCCTTTGCTCGCGCGTTTTACAGCTCCTATGAAAAGCCCGCGTTTGCTTATCCGATCGCGGATATTTTTTTCGAGACGGCGCGGCCGCGCACGGCGCTTAAGACGGTCATCTTTTTGGGTGGCTCGCAGGGAGCGAGCTTTATCAATTCGCTTGCCGTGGGGCTTGCGCCTAAGCTTTTGGGTCTCGGCTACGGCGTGATCCATCAGTGCGGCGAGCGCGAGTTTGAGCGCATCTCGCAGATCTACGCGCAGCAGGGCCTTGACGTACAGCTCGTGGGCTTTTGCAAAAACATGCACGAGCTTATCGCTAGCGCCGATCTTTGCGTCGGACGCAGCGGCGCCAGCACGCTGTGGGAGCTCTGCGCAAACGGCCTGCCCGCGATATTTGTGCCGTTTCCGTTCGCAGCGGCGGATCATCAGTTTTATAACGCGAAATTTCTTAAAGAGCGCGGGCTTTGCGAAATTTTACGCCAGCAGGACGCAAGCGGCGAGCGGATTTTGGGCTTGATTCAGAGCTTCGACGTGGCGCGCGCGAGCAAAGGACTGCTTGAGCTTGCGGATCGAAACGGCGCACAAGCGATCATTGGCGACGTAATGAGTAAAATTTAAAAGCGCGCCGGATAGCATGAGTTTGCGTAAATTTGAGACGACCTCTGCGCGAGGTTTTAAGTTTATAAACCGATTGAATTTTACTTTTTGCGTTTGTGTAAATTTGACGCGGCGCTTGGGTTTGAGCAAAAATTTAAAATTTGTATGCTTGCTGAGCAAAGGACATCTTTTGATTTGCGCAAATTTAAACTCGCAAACGCAATGCGCAAAAGTGCATTGAGCCGTAAAATTATCTGCGCCTAAAGCTGATTATCGCATCGTCGTTTTCTTGTTGATATTTTTCAAACAGAGCCTGATATCTTTGCGATTTTGCCGGATCATTTGAATAAATTCCTACTAGAAAATAGCATGCCTCCGCAAATCGCAACTCACACGATCGCTCAAAGTATCGCGTACCCGTTTCTTTGTCATCGTCGTCAAAATACGCGACGTAACCGAACATAAAGCAGCCTTCGCCATTGCCGAGCTTGCATGCTTTTTTGTACAGTTTTCTGCCCTTTTGCGAATCTCTATCCTCGTAGCCTGCGAGTCTCGTGCAGCTTTCGCCGCCGTTAAGCTCGTAGCAGCCTTTTTTAAGCAGATCTTTGGCGCCTTCTTGCGAAATTTCACCATTTAGTAGCAGAAGGCTCGAAAGCACGGCGCAGGCATCGCCGTCTTCGCCGTCGCAATCTTCGCGAAATCTTACAGGATTTTTCATTTTTAAAGTGCCGTCTTTGGTGCGAATAGAAATTTCTTTAGGATTTTTATTTGCGTCTTCGTTTGCTTGATTGATAGGAATTTGGGTTTCGTTCAAAATTTCTGTGCGGAAAGGCGCTTTTATCGCTATAAAAACCGCGACTATATATACGATGATGAGAGGGAGTATTTTCAGCGTAGAGCGATTTTTGTGCGGAGTGTGGAGATCTGCGTCTTTGATCGATTGCCTATCCATTAAAGTAGTGACGGAGGGCTTAGGGCTCGGTTTTTGGCTTAAATTTGTAGCCGAACCTGCGTCTGATTTTTCGGCTAAATTTACAGCGACGTCCATATTTAGATCCGTATTAGCATCCGTCTCGCAGACATTTTCATTTGGGCTTTTTAAATTTTTGCTCCGCTTTTCTCTAAGCTCATTTATGCGTTGTATGATTTCTTCGTTATTCAAATGAAATCCTTTTTGCTCGATAAATTTTGTTTTAATTAAACATCCGTTTTTATCATCAAAACCGCATCGAAACCAGGCGGATTATATCATCTTATTTTGAAATTTTCAAAAAAAAACTACGACTAAAAAGAATTCGCAAATTTAGCGTAGATGCACCGTTAAATTCGGATCGGTTATCGCTGTATAATCCACAGTCGGGTTTAAATTTCATATACTTCGGGCGTGCACGTATAATGCGCGTAAATTTCCAAAACTTGATAGTATTCATATCAAGTTTATTTATTCTTCTCTTGACAAGATTAGCACTCCATGATATAATCTGCCAAAATTTTCAAAAAGGACCGTATAATGGCAAAGAAAAAATTTAAGACCGAAGTGAATGATCTGCTAAATTTGATGATCCATTCGCTTTATTCAAACAAGGAGATTTTCCTGCGCGAGCTGATCTCAAACGCAAGCGACGCGCTGGATAAATTAAACTACTTAAGCCTTACGAACGACGATTATAAGGCGCTTTCGTATGTGCCGCGCATCGATATAAAGATCGACAAAGAGGCCAAAACGCTAAGCATCGGCGACAACGGCATCGGTATGGACGAGGCCGAGCTCGAGAGCAATCTAGGCACTATCGCGCGCAGCGGCACGAAGGGCTTTATGGCGAGCCTTAGCGGCGATGCAGCGAAGGACAGCAACCTCATCGGGCAGTTCGGCGTCGGGTTTTATTCGGCATTTATGGTTGCAGATCGTATCGATGTTATCAGCCGCAAGCCGCTCTCGCAGGACGCCTTTAAATGGAGCAGCGACGCGAGCAACTACATGGTTGAAAAGGCGGAAAAAGAGGACTTCGGCACGACGATAATCCTGCATATGAAAGATGAGGAGTTTTTGGACGAATATAGGCTGGAAGGCATCATCAAAAAATACTCCAACCACATCCCCTATCCGATCTTTATGGATAAAGAAGAATACGTGCCTGCGCAAAAAGAGGGCGAGCAGGGGCATAGCGAAATCAAAAACGTCCAGATCAACCGCGCGAGCGCGCTTTGGCAGCTGCCAAAAAGCAGCCTAAAGTCTGGCGATTACAATGAATTTTATAAGCAGATCAGCCACGATAGCGGCGATCCACTGTTTTATATCCACACAAAGGCCGAAGGCACGCATGAGTACACGACGCTTTTTTATGTGCCGAGTAGCGAGCCCTTCGATCTATACCGCGTCGATTATCAAAGCGGCGTGAAGCTCTACGTCAAGCGCGTTTTCATCACCGACGACGCCAAAGAGCTGCTACCTAGCTATCTGCGCTTCGTGCGCGGCATAATGGACGTCGAGGATCTGCCGCTAAACGTAAGCCGCGAAATTTTACAAGAAAACCGAATTCTAGCCTACGTTCGCGAGCAGAGTGTGAAAAAAATTCTATCCGAGCTGCAGAAGCTTTTGCAGAACGATCGCGAAAAATACATAAAATTTTATGAATTATTCGGCAAGGTTTTGAAAGAGGGGCTTTACGGCTTCGGCGCAAACAAAGAGGAAATTTTAAAGCTTTGTCTTTTCAAATCAAACCTGCGAGACGGGCTCATCACGCTTAGCGAGTATAAGGAAAAAATGGGCGCGGAGCAAAAAGAGATCTATTATATCGCGGGAAACAGCGCCGCGATGCTTAAAAGCTCGCCTCTGATCGAGAAATTTAACGCCGAGGGCACGGAGGTACTGCTCTGCGACGATGAGATCGATACGATCGTGATGCCGGGCGTTTTTGAGTTTGATAAGACGCCGGTTAAAAATGCGACTTCGATCAAGCAAGAAGCTGCAAGCGACTACGCCGCGACGCCGCAAGCCAAAGAGATCGCCGCGAAGATCAAAGAAATTTTAGGCGAACGCGTCAAGGACGTTAAAATTTCATCGCGTCTAAGCGGCTCGCTTTCCTGTCTTGTTTTTGACGAGAACGATCCCGATTTTGCGACGCAGCAGCTGCTTAAACAGATGGGAAACCGCAATCTGCCGCCAATAAAGCCGATTTTGGAGATCAACGCCGATCACGAGATCATCAAAAAGCTGCAGGCCGATAAACTGATGCTGCCGCAAGTAGCCGAGATAATCTACGATCTGGCGCGCCTTAGCGAGGGGCAGGAGCTGGAAAATCCGAGCGGGTTTATCAAAAACGTAAACGAGCTGATCGCAAAGGCTCTGTAGATTATCTAAATTTAGGGCTTCGATCCGCTAGCAAAATTCCGCGCGGCTGCATATATCTATGTAGCCGCGTTTTAAATTTAAAGATAAATTTCGGAGGCAAACTTCACGAGCTTTTTAAATTTTAAAATTTAAAAGCGGCGAAATTTCACCCTTTGATTTCAGTAAAATTCTATCCGGAGGCTCGGTTTGACGTTTTGAAAATTTTAAGGTTTCGATCGCTTTTATCCGCGAGTCGAGGTCGGGGCGCAAGCCGAAAATATTCGCCAAAGCATGAAATCATAAATCGGGCTATAAATTCCGCCACTCATTAATTTAATCTTTACAAAGTTGCGTAATTTTATTTTTAATTTCCCCCTTTTTTATCGCAAACAGCGAGATTGTTTGATATAATTCATTTTATAAATATTTGTAAATCTTTATGAAAGGAGATTACGAATGAAACTCATCAAACTAAGTTTAGCTGCGGCGGTTTGCGCATGTGCGGTATCCTCGCTAAGCGCGGCGGATAGCGTAGCCGAGGCGATCACTAACGGTAAGCTTGGCGGAACGGTAAAGACTACTTACGCCAGTAAAACCGTAGACAATAGAGGCGAAGCCGCTACGGGCGATAACGACTACGAGGCATTCGGCGTGGGTCTTGAGCTCGGATATGTCACCGATCCTCTTTACGGCTTTAGAATAGGGCTTACCGGACAGGGCTGGTTGATGCCGTATCACGTAGGCTCAAGCAATAAGACCGCCTACGATAAGGAGTGGTATACTAAAGGTGCGGTATTATCGGAATTATACCTAGGATACGGCATAGGAAATACCGATATAAAGGCGGGTAGACAATATGTCGTTACTCCGCTCGTTGCTGGCAACTATACGAGGGCGTTTAAAGAGGCTTTCGAGGGCGTGGCGATATCTAACAAAGATATCCCCGATACTACATTGTGGGGCGGATGGTTTTATAAATTCCAAGGAAGGAGCAAAACCGCTATGGGCGCTCCGGCAGGCGAAGGAAAGGCTCCTTTGTTTAAAGATAGGGTGATTCTGGGTAATATGACCGGTCCGGTCGCCGTAAAATTTGAAAATATCTTCTCCGCATATGTTCAAAACAAATCCTTGCCTTATACTACTTTAACCGGCGCTTACGCAGCGGTAACGGACGTAAAACCTGCTAACGCGTTAAAAGACGGCGACGTTAACCTGTATCTTGCCGAGGCAAATGTAAAAGTGCCGGTAGGCGAGGTTTTGAAGCTGGGATTTGATCTTAACTACAAAGGCTCGCGCGTAGACGGAGGGCTGGAGCCAAGAAGGCTTGACGGCGATATGTTCGGCGCAAGAGTCTCGGTTAGCGAGTTTTTCGGATTCGGCCTATCGTATGCCTATACGACCGTTAGCGATGATGATGCCGTTATTTTAGGCGTCGGCAACGGCCCGGGATCATACACCGCTCTGCCTATTAGAGGTCCGTTCGTATTCACAGGATACGCTGGTATGGATACGCACAAGGTCGTGTTTGATTACAACTTCGGCGCTATTGGCCTAGATGGCTTCAAAACCGCGCTACACTACGTAAAAGGCGATCAAGACAGAGTAGGCGGCACGAATAATATCAATGCTAGCGGGGCTGCGGGCCAAAAGGTCGGCACCAGCATGGACGTAGAGGGCTGGGCGGTAACGGCAAACTACGCTCCTAAGGCCGTTAAGGGGCTAAGCTTGGGCGTAACCTACACTGCGCTTGAGAGAAGCGACCACTACGCTAGCGGCGTAAATAGAAAGTTCGACGAGAACGAGATATGGTTGCAGGCTGCGTATAAATTTGATCTAAGCGGCGACTAAAATTTTAAAGAGCGGAGTATTTCCGCTCTTTCTCATTTGCATTATTTTGCCTTGTATATGACGCAAAAAAGGGCGTTAAACCCGAAAAATTTATTCTTTCCCATCATGCATTATCAAACGGACTTGCGCTTGATAAATGTTTCATCCAAACCTCCTAAATTTAAACATGGCTTTTAAAATTTAATGCAGCAAGGGTGAAATTTAGACGATAAATTTAAACGATATATTCGGCGAAATTTTATGGAGATGAAATTTAAATTTACCCAATCCGCTCTGCGAAATTTTAAAATTTCAAAGCTTAGCTATTTAAATTTAACGCAGCTATTTAATCTAGTAAAATTTCAGCAGCATT